>CAILSO010000011.1 GCA_903836945.1 uncultured Actinomycetes bacterium
CCCCAAGTCAAACGATCTAATACAGCAGCTGAGTCTTTTGGTAAATCAGCGAGAGCTTTGAAATCAATCTTCTTTGGCGAGGCGGGACCAAGTCCGGCAGGTTCATCTCCGACTAGATTTCGAATATTGCTAGGCAGACGATATTTACTTCCATCTTTATAAATCAACGCTTTGCTGTGAAGTTGATCGATAACGGCGCCGGCGCTCTTATCGGTAAGTGAAACGATCTCGCTCTTTGAAAATGGCTCTTCAACAACACAAGTTGCAGTCAGTATTTCCAGTTGCAATTTATTTAGGCCTTCAAGGGCTCGCATCAAACTTGGCGCCGAGTTTGATCGGGCGGCAAGTGAACTTAAATCTGACGGGACAGGAGAGAGTAAGTCTGGGCGCAGCAGAAATAGTTGCGCGATCTCATCATCAGAGCGTGCGCGTAATTCGTCGGCGAAAGAGTTAACAGACATAACTGGCCTACTTTACTGGCCTTTTGTTAGGTGCGTTTACCCGATCTGCGAGGTGAAGCTAGCGCGGCAAGCGCAGCGAATCTGGCAAGGATTGGTCCGAAGGTCGCTTTCAAGATGCGGGCTCTGCGGAAATCATGAATCGGCCAACCATCTCGAATTGCACGGATCTGCAACAAAGTATCGGGATTAATTGCAGCAGGGTTTCCAACGGTTTCAAGAAGTGGAATGTCATGGTGGCTGTCGGAATACGCCGAACACTTTGTTAAATCCAAATTCCGTTCGGCTGCTAATTGGCTAATTGCGATTGATTTCTCTTTGCCATGCAACAAATTTCCAATTAATTTTCCGGTGTAGATGCCGTTATTTGCTTCGGCCTTTGTTCCAAGCGCACCAGTAAAGCCAAGTCTTTCAGCGATCAATTTCGCCATATCCAATGGGGTAGCGGTAACTAACCAGACTTCTTCACCTTTGGCTAAATGCTGGTTTGCAATTTCAATCGCTCCTTGCCAAAGAGCAGGGGAGACATATTCATCATAAATTTCTAAACCGATGGTCTCAATCTCTTTAACGTTGTGACCTTTAATAAACTCACAGGCAGCGTTCTGGTACTTCGCAATCTCTTCTGGATTTTCGGTGCCAGTCAATCGGTAACGCAGGTTGGCTAAAACGAATGTTGAGATATCGCGCTTTGTGAAAAATCCACGTTGGTACATGCCTCGGCCAAGAAAGAAGAGGGTGGAGCCGCGGGTAATGGTGTTATCTACATCAAAGAATGCCGCGCTCTTCCCTGCAGATGCCATCATGCGCCTACCCTAGCGCGCCTCGATATGATTACCGTATGAGTCAAACAATTCACGTACTTCGTCACGGCGAAGTCTTGAATCCAGAGAAGATTCTCTATGGCCGCCAACCCGGCTGGCGCCTATCTGATCGCGGCCAGGAGATGGCAAAGACGGTCGCTGATTGGTCTAAAGATTTAAAGCTTGGTGCAATTCATGCATCACCATTACAACGGGCGCAAGAGACGGCAAAACCAATTGCCGAACTACACAAATTACCAATCACCACCGATGAAAGATTGATCGAAGCTGCCAATATTTTTGAAGGAAAGAAATTTGAATTAGGCAGCGGAGTTTTAAAGCATCCAAAATCTTGGTGGCATCTTCGAAACCCATGGCGTCCATCTTGGGGCGAGCCATATCAAGAACAAATAGATCGGATGCTTGCGGCAGTTTTTGCGGCTCGCGATGCGGCAAATGGAAAAGATGCATTAGTTGTATCGCACCAGCTTCCTATCTGGATTTTGCGATCAGCCATTGAAAATCGAAACTTGTTACATGATCCTCGCAAACGAATCTGCACCTTGGCTTCAGTAACCAGTGTTCACTTAGATGATGAAGGAATGATTTCTGGAGTTAGCTATCAAGAGCCAGCAAAGCATTTGCTCCCAACTAAATGAAAAAACTTTTAATCCTCATCTCAGTATTAGCCCTCACTGGCTGTTCAACTGGCGGCCTATCCAAGGCAAATGAAAGTTCCTTTGTCTCTGGCAATGGATCTGCCGTTGTTATTAAAGAAAGTGATCGCAAGCTAGCTCCGGAGATCAGCGGTCAGGTTTTAGATGGTTCAAATTTAACTATTGCAAAGGGAAAAGTTACAGTTCTAAATGTATGGGCATCATGGTGTTCGCCATGTCGCGCCGAAGCCCCTACTCTTCAAGATTTTGCGATGAAGAATCCCAATATAAATTTTGTGGGAATTCTTACGCGCGACAATCTAAGCGCGGCGCAGAGTTTTGTAACTAGATTTAAGATCACTTATCCATCATTCGTTGATGACTCGCTAATTGCTAAATTTCGGGGAACTCTGCCAGCTAATGCCATCCCAACTACTTTGGTAATTGATGACAAGGGCCGCGTGGCCGCCCGCATTAGCGGCGAGGCAACCGTGGCGATGCTCTCGCAGGTTCTAAGCAAAGTTTACGGTGGCCCTGTTAATGCATAACTTCTTCTTAAATCAGGTCTTTGATGGCAATTTAATTGTTGCCGCCGCTATTGCAATTCTCGCAGGGCTGATTTCATTTTTCTCGCCATGCGTTCTTCCACTAGTCCCTGGCTATCTTTCATATGCGGCAGGTATGACCGAAGTTCGAAGTCGTGGGCGCGTCGCCCTTGGTTCGCTTCTATTTGTAATTGGATTCTCAACTCTATTCATCTCTTATGGTGCACTGTTTGGTTCACTCGGTTCTACTATCAATAACCATTCCCGTCTGCTTTCGATCATTTTGGGATTCTTAACAATCGCAATGGGAATCGTCTTTTTATTTAATCAGAAGTTTTACCGATCATTTAAACCACAATGGAAAGTTCGGGCCGGTTTAGTTGGCGCACCTGTCCTTGGCTTCTTATTCGGTATTGGCTGGACCCCATGCATTGGGCCGACTCTAGGTGCAGTACAGGCGTTATCTTTCGAAGCATCTAGCGCAACTCGCGGTGCGATTTTGAGTTTTGCCTATTGTTTAGGACTCGGCATTCCATTCATTGTTGTTGGGATCTTTTTCGATCAATCAGTAAAGCTACGCAGATTTATCTCACGCCATGGCAATCACTTAACTTTGATCGGTGGAATTTTCCTAATCTTGATAGGTCTTCTGCAAGTTACTGGCCTATGGATTCACATCATGAACTCACTTCGTGATGTCATCTCTGGATTCATTCCGGCGGTATAAATGAGCACTCCACAATTATCTAATTTCGCGCTTTTGCGTTGGGCTTGGCGTCAATTAACAAGTATGCGTACGGCGTTACTACTTCTCTTGCTCTTGGGCTTTGCCGCGATACCAGGTTCACTATTTCCACAGCGCACTCAAAACCCGATGAAGGTTACTGAGTACTTCACAAATAACCCGGGCCTAGCAAAGTGGTTAGATCGCCTTCGTTTATTCGATGTTTACTCATCGCCTTGGTTTAGTGCGATTTATTTACTGTTGTTCATCTCTTTAATTGGGTGTGTCCTTCCAAGAACCATCGAGCACTTAAAAGCAATTGGGGCCAAGCCACCACTTACGCCAAAGTTTTTGGATCGTATGGAGTACCCAACATCAGTCGAAGTACCTAAAGATCAAGCTCTGGATCTTGCCGAAAAGTATCTTCGGTCAAAGCGTTTTCGTATCAGGAGAGATGCCGAATCTATTTCAGCCGAGAAGGGTTATTCGCGTGAGACTGGAAATCTTTTATTCCATCTCTCGCTGATTCTTATCTTGGTTGGCGTTGGAATTGGTTCACTATTTGGCAGCAAAGGCGAGGCGATTGTTAGCGTTGGTGATCGCTTCATAAATACCCCAACTTCATACGACAACTTAGCCTTCGGAAAGTTTCAGTCAGAGGGCTCACTTATTCCTTTTGCATTAACCGTTACCGATTTCAAAGCAACCTATGACATCAAGACAAATGCGCCATCTGATTACAAGCTATCCGTGCTTGCCGCCAATCCAATTGGGGCTAAGGAAGTGGCAAAGGTAATTAAAGTTAATTCACCTCTAACTTATGGCAACACCAAGATCTATTTACAAGCAAATGGTTATTCCCCACTTGTAACCGTTAGAGATAAATCTGGAAAGGTTACTTTTCAAGGTGGCACCGTTTTCTTGCCACAAGATGGAAACTTAACTTCCAGTGGTGCGATTAAGTTGCCTGACATGAAGCCACAGATTGGGTTTGTCGCATCATTTGTTCCGACATATGATCGTTCAAATAAGCGTGGTGCATTTTCAGCATTCCCGGAAGTTTTGGATCCAAGACTTTTGGTCTCTGTTTGGACCGGAAACTTAGGTCTAGATTCTGGTCGACCACAATCGGTTTACCGCGTAGATACCTCCAATATGACTCGTATTGGTTTGGCACAACTTGCTCTGCACCAGACTTATAAATTTAGTGAGGGTTCAATCACATTCGAAGGCTGGAAGCCTTGGGTCAACCTGCAAATTGTCGATGACCCGGGCAAGATGTACGCATTGTTCGGCGCGATATTCGCAATTCTCGGATTACTGCTCTCGCTCTTTACTAGACAGCGCAGAATCTGGGTAAAGGTAAGCGATCGAGTTGAGATTGCTGGATTGGCAAAGAACGCGGCACCAGGTTTAGCAAAAGAAATTAGCGATCTAAAGATTAAGTTGGAGGGAAAGTAATGACATCAACTAACTATGCCTATCTATCCAACTATGCAATTTATTCGGCGATGGTTCTCTACACAATTGCCTTCTTTGCCCATTCAATTGAAGTTGCCTTCTCGGTTCGCAGTGATGAAGTAAAAACTAAATTTGATTTTGCTAGAACTGATCGCGCTGGGCGCATTGGTAGCGCCATGATTTTCCTTGCTTTCATATTTATCTTCATCGGCGTCATCTTTCGCGGAATTTCTGCGCACCGGGTGCCTTGGGGAAATATGTATGAATTCTCAATCACCGGAGCTCTCGCATTTACCGGTTCCTATCTAGTTGCGCTTTGGAAATATAAGTTGCGCTGGCTTGGCCTTCCAGTATCAATCGCGGTTCTCTTAACCCTCGGCACGGCAATCACAGTTCTGTATCGACCAAGCGCGCCATTAGTGCCGGCATTGAAATCAACTTGGTTGGCAATCCACGTATCTGCCGCAATTGCATCTGGCGGCGTCTTCTTGTTGGCAAATTGCATTGCAGCCACTTATTTGATTTTAGATTCCTACGAATCAAAGGGACTACCTAGACCTAATTGGGCAAAACAATTGCCATCACTTGAATCCTTAGATCAACTCTCATATCGCCTAGTTGCATTTGTATTTCCACTTTGGACCTTTGCCGTTATTGCTGGCGCAATCTGGGCCGAATCTGCCTGGGGTCGCTACTGGGGATGGGATCCAAAAGAGACTTGGGCTTTTATTACCTGGGTCGCCTACGCGGCCTATCTTCATGCCCGAGTAACAGTTGGTTGGCGTGGTCGTAAGGCAGCTTGGCTCTGCTTATTTGCCGGTTCGACCTTCTTGTTTAACTACATCTATGTAAATATTTGGGGAACTGGAAGACATACTTACTCCGGTCTTTAAATCTTTCGCAAGAAATCCGGATCATCATCTGGCGGAATAATTTTTCCATTCCTTGGCCTACTTGGGCCACCCGAATTCTTAGGTCGACCAATCGTGAACCAGAAGATAGCTCCAACGGTTTCGAATAAGAGAATGAAGAGTAACCAGGCCCATTTCGGAGCTTTGCGAACATATTCTTGTTCTGTTCTAGCGCAATCAAAGAATGCATAAAGAGTTAGACCTAGAAAAAATACGGTAAGAATTAAACGCATAGTTGCAGTCTAGGCTTACTTGATCGCAAGTGCGAGTGTTATCAACAAGGCAGAGAACAATTGCAACTTGCCCGCCTTGCCAAGCAAGGGAATTAGATCTTTTCCGGCGGCCCCCGCCATGACTGAGCGCGAGATTGAGATCGTGAGAGGTAGCGTGAGCAAAGTTAAGAGAGCTAGTGGTGCGATAAATGCAATGAGCGCAGCGCTAATTTGGGCAACTGCTAGTAATCCAACTAGTGCGATCCGTGCTCGGTGGTCTCCCAAGCGAACAGCGACGGTGCGCTTATTTACCAAGGCATCCTTTGGCAGATCACGTAAATTATTGATTGCCAGAATTGAACAGGCCAGGGCACCCATCGGAATTGAGATAGCCAGACTATTTAGATTTAAAGTTTTTGATTGTGCAAAGTAACTACCCATGGTTGCAACTAAACCGAAGAATATGAAGACTGAGATCTCACCAAATCCACGATAACCGTATGGGCTCTTGCCGCCGGTGTAATTCCACGCTGCAATAATTGAAATTGCACCAACCAAAATCAACCAAGGCGAAGTTCGCAAGGCTAAAACCAAACCACAAAGTGATGCAGTAAAGAAGGTCAGGTAAGCCATTTGCTTTACCTTGGCAGCTGGCAACAAGCCACTTGCAACTAACCTAGTTGGGCCAACTCGTTCGCTATCGGTACCACGAATACCATCAGAATAATCATTGGAATAATTAACCCCGATTTGCAAAAGTAAACTCACTGCCAGAGCCAGTGCAGCATTAAACCAATTAACTGATTGGCCAGTTACATTTATTAAGGCGGTTCCGACAAAGACTGGTGCGATTGCTGCTGGAAGCGTGCGCGGGCGGGCACCAATTAGCCAATTATTAACCTTAATCATGCAGCCATTCTTACTTATTTAGGAATAGTTGGCTAACAGCAACACGATCAGGTTTTCCAATTCCCTTTAATGGAATTGCAATTGGCGAGAGAAATTCCTTCGGAATTCCATGTTTGCCAATTCTTACAGAGAGAAGCTCACTCACATCCGAAATTTCCATGTCTTTATCGGAGAGCAGGCAGAGCTTGCTGCCCCACTTCTCATCCGGAATTCCTACGGCAACAAAGTTCTGATTTGGGAATTTATTTGCAAGTAAGTTTTCAATTTGGGCAAGTGAAATATTCTCACCGCCTGAAATTATTACATCATCATTTCGACCCAATATTGAGACTTTTCCATCTTCAATAGTTGCTAAATCTGAAGTGGTGTACCAGCCAGAGGTAAATATCATCGGGCCCTTTATCTCCAAGAGACCTTCATCATTAACTCTAACTTCCACGCCAGCCAGTGGAGTTCGGTCATAAATGCAGCCACCGCAGGTTTCCGTCGAGCCATAGGTAGTGACAACGGTTATGCCATTTCTTTTAGCTTGTTCAATAAGTGAATCGGAAGTAGCAGCGCCGCCAACAAGTACCGCTTTACAACCCTGTAGATGTGTTAACAATTTTTCATCGCCATTGAGTGCTTGAAATAGTTGAGTTGGAACAATCGCCGTGAAATCGGCCTTGCCATTTACATCTACTAAATTAGATTCAAGAATTAGCGATCTAGCCAGAACATTAATTCCGGCAATGTGGTTTGTTGGTAAGAGCAAAGACCAGACATCACCTTTTTTTGCGCCAAGAAATTGATGGGCCGCGGTGGCAGATGCAATCAGATTTTCGCGGGTGAGTTCGATTACCTTTTCACTCCCAGTCGAGCCAGTTGTGTGCACCACAATCTTCTCCGGGCCACGCCCCGCGAGCAGCTCTTCGATTTCGATAATTTCTATCTGGCGCATAACAGTCGTAGGCTATCTACATATTAACCAGGAGGCTAAGTGAGCAAACCTTTTAAGCGCGAACCGGGAAGCCGGGTAATTCCTGCGTGGACTACTGGCAGCGGTGGCGAGAACTTTAAAGATATTACCTATCTAGTTGCCGAAGGCATGGCGAAAATAACAATTAATCGTCCCGAGGTTCGTAATGCTTTTCGCCCACAAACCCTCTTTGAATTACAAGAAGCTTTTGAACTTGCTCGTGATGATGATCAGGTTGGAGTAATTATCTTCACCGGTGCAGGAAGCGAAGCTTTCTGCTCTGGCGGCGACATCAATGTACGCGGCGATGATGGTTATCTTGGAACTGACAAGTTGGCCAGGAAAGGTATTGGCCGCTTAAATGTTTTAGATTTGCAAATACAGATTCGTAGATTGCCAAAGCCAGTTGTTGCAATGGTTGCTGGTTGGGCTGTTGGCGGCGGACATGTCTTGCATGTTGTCTGCGATCTAACAATTGCCGCCGATAATGCAAAGTTTGGTCAGACCGGCCCAATGGTTGGTTCATTCGATGGTGGATATGGCGCCGGTCTACTTGCAGCACATATCGGTCAGAAGAAGGCGCGCGAAATTTGGTTCTTGTGTCGTCAATACGATGCGGCTGAAGCGCTAGATATGGGACTTGTAAATACCGTTGTTCCGATTGCAGAACTAGAAGCGGAGACCGTTTCGTGGTGTCGCGAAATGTTGCGACATTCTCCGATGGCACTTCGCTTATTGAAGGCGGGACTAAATGCCGCCGATGATGGCTTGGCTGGAGTTCAACAACTTGCCGGTGATGCCACGCTTCTCTTTTATATGACCGAAGAAGGCCAAGAAGGTCGCGATGCTTATAAAGAAAAGCGCGAACCCAATTTCGATAAGTTTCCAAAGCGTCCGTAAATGTTCCAGCTAAACAAGGTCTTTCAAGATCTTGCGATTGTTTCGATTCCAACCAGAACATCTTTTCGCGGGGTTACTACTCGTGAAGCAGCGATCTTTCGCGGAGTAAATGGCTGGAGTGAATTTGCACCCTTTGTTGAGTATGACAAGTTTGAATCCCTAACCTGGATGAAGGCGGCCTTGGAGGCTGCTTATAAACCCGCCCCAAAGATTTATCGAGATTCAATCGAAGTAAATGCCACTCTTCCAAGGGTTGAAGTAGAAAAGGTAGCCACAATCCTCGCCAGATTTCCTGGTGCTAAGACAATCAAAATCAAAGTTGATGATTTTGAAAACGATAATTATTTAGTTGAAGCAGCGCTGGAATACAACCCAGATGCAAAAATTAGATTAGATGTAAATGGCGGATGGAATTTAGAGGCTGCCTTATTAAATCTTTATAATTATCATCTTCGATTTGGAAATGTCTTTGAATATATAGAACAACCAGTTTTAGAACTTTCGGATTTAGCGAAACTTAAAGCCGAGATCCCAATGAAGATCGCAGTAGATGAATCAATTCGCAAGGCGTTAAATAGTGATCTGAGTTTGCTAAAGGAATGCGCTGATCTCGCAATTATTAAGTGGGCTCCAGTTGGTGGCTTTGAACAATCAAAGAAGTTGATCGAAGCAATCGGACTACCAGTTGTTATTTCGAGTGCCCTTGATACAGGAATCGGAATAGCTCATGGTTTAACTCTGGCGGCTAGTCAGAAGGAATTAAATTTTGCTTGCGGTCTTGGAACTATCTCGCTTTTGGAAGGCGATATTGTGAGCCAGGCGCTCGAAATCATTGATGGAAAGTTAAAGGTTGGTGCGCACGTGCCTAATGAAGAACTTCTACTGAAGTACCAGGCAGCTCCAGAACGTAGACTCTGGTGGGAAGAGCGAATTACAACAACCTGGGCGGAGGGAGATTTCGATGAGTACCTCAACTGATCTCGCCCGAAATACCGTCCGGCAACTTATCGAAAAGGGCGTCTCTAACTTCGTCCTAAGTCCTGGTTCACGCAATGCGCCAATTTCTATTGCCTTAGTTGAAGCTGAAGCCAAGGGTTTAATTGAATTACATATTAAGTTAGATGAAAGAGGGGCAGCCTTTTTCGCCTTAGGAATATCAAAGGCAACTGACCAATATGTTGCAGTTATCTGCACCAGTGGAACCGCGGTGGCAAATTATCATCCCGCAGCGATTGAAGCGCTTCACGCAAATAACAAACTCATCTTTATAACGGCAGATCGGCCACTTCGATTACGTAATACCGGCTCTAATCAGACGACTAATCAAGTAGATATTTTTCCTGGCGTTATCTGCCACGATGTAAGCGCTCCAATAGAAATTCAACTCAGTGGCGGGCCGATCCAATTAAATCTGCAATTTGATGAGCCGCTCTTACCTAATAACAATTCCGATTGGCTATCTGGAATTAAAATTGCACCCACGAGCGCCAGGGTTCCAACCCAAGAAAAGATCGAAGTAACAGGTAATGGGCTAGTCATTATTGGACATGATTGCGCGGGAATTTCAAAAGAAGTTATTAGAGAGTTCGTTTCAAAGCTTGAGCTTCCCGTTATTGCCGAGGATCCCATCTCGTTTCCAAACGCGATCGCGCATGCGGCGCTCTTTCTGGCAGATGAAAAGGTTCGTGAATACTTAAAGCCGGATTATGTTTTCATTATCGGGCGAACGACCTTATCGCGCAGTATCAATAATCTGATTGCGACAATTGATACGCAATATGTGATTGATTCGCGAGTAAGTAAAGTGGATACAGCGCGTACTGCGACAAAAGTTTTTGCCACTCTTCCACTCGTAACCGTTGATACCAATAACCCAAGTTGGGTTGGTGATTGGAACGAGGCGGCTCGAATCTGCGGTGAACTCGTTGGACAATTAAATAACTGGAGTGAACAAAGCGCCAGCCAAACGATTGCTAAAGAACTTCCAGATTCATCAGCGCTCTTTGTTGGATCTTCACGCCCAATTAGAGATATCGAAGCCTTTGCCAAACCACGAGGCGGGATAGAAGTTTTTGCCAATCGAGGCCTAGCTGGAATTGATGGAAATCTCTCTACCATTTTTGGAATTGCGAACCAATTTGAAAATACTTTCGCAATTATTGGAGATCTCACTTTTTTACATGACTTATCTGCGTTGATCAATTTACCCAAGGCAAAATTAACTATCTTTTTGATTGATAATAATGGTGGTGGAATTTTCTCCACACTGTCCCAAGCAGGTGTAGTCGGATTTGAGAAGATCTTTGGCACGCCGCAGAATCAAGATATTGCAAAGATCCTAAGTGGCTTTTCCATCAAGAATGAAAAGGTGAAGAGCCTTTCAGATTTAAAGCGATCAATGGTGCGAGATGTAAATGAAATTAAGTTTGAAATTCTAGAAATGCCAACTCGCGAAGAAAATGCGAGTGAGTTAAAGAAACTTTACGAGCTTGTTTCAAGCGCCTTACGCATCGGTTTTAACTTAGCCTGACTCTCTTCAAGCTCTTCTGCTGGTACCGATCCAGCAACGATCCCGCAGCCAGCGTAAATCTGCATACTCTTATGATCACTCGAGAGTTGCCCAGTACGTAAAGCAATTCCAATTTCGCCATCGCCATGCCAATCAACCCATCCTACGGGACCGGCATAACGGCCGCGATTCATCGACTCCAACTCTTTAATAACAGCTTTCGCCTTTGGTGTTGGGGTGCCGCAAACTGCGGCAGATGGGTGAAGTGATGCAATAACAGTGAAAATATCAACCGGGGTAACGGATTCGTTAATCACACCAGTTACATCGGTGGCTAAGTGCATGACATTTGCCAAGTGCAAGACAAAGGGAACTTCTGGAACGTTAGTGGAAGAACAAAAAGGTGCCAGCGCATCGGCGACCGAACGAACCGCGTACTCATGTTCTTCTAGGTCCTTTGATGATTTAGCAAGCGATGCTGCCAAAGCTAAATCCTTAGCTTCATCGCCTGTCATCTTGATGGTTCCGGCTAAGACTCTAGATGTCACAAGTAACTTACTTAAACGAACTAATAATTCCGGAGTAGCACCAATTATATTAGAGACTAGAAAAACCCAGGTGGTTGGGTAATTATCAATTAGATAATTAATTAGAGCCCGCTTTGATATTTCTGTATTTGATTTTGCAATTAGATCTCTAGCGAGTACTACTTTATCGAGTTCGCCATTCTTAATTTTTTCAACGGCGGTTGCTACTCGAGATTTCCAATCTTCATCAGAGAGCGATCCCACATCAAAGGTGATCTCGCCACCCTTTGCGAGAACTGAAAGTTTATTTAAATTTGGTTGGGCATCTTGCCCCACCCAAGTAATCCAAGATTTACCAGCCTTCTGACCAATCACAACTTTTGGAATAACTAAACGGGATTCTTCATTTTCATCAAAAGAAAAAGAGGTAAAGAGAATGGGACCGGTGCCACTTCCATGCACATGATTTTGAATTTTAAGTCCGGCTAATTGTTGTTGCCACCAATTTCTGGCATCGTTAAAACGATTTGCGCCACTTACGCTGGTGCTTTGCCATTCGCCAAAACCAATTAGGCCATCGCCTCCGCGAATCCAGGAGGCAGAAATTTCATCGCCAGCAACTTCGATTAAATGAAGTTGTGGGTGCTCACCTAAAAGTTCAGTTGTGAAGGACTGTGGCATTTTTGGGCGCAGAATTTATTAGCGCTTTGGCACAAGGCGCCAGATCATCGGAAGCGCCGTGCTTGCGATTGCAACCTTTAGAAATTCACCAAGTAAAAATGGCGTAAATCCCTTTGCAATAGCCCAGCTCCAACTTTGACCTGAAACATGATGTAGCCAGAAAAGGCCAAAGCTAAAGATGATGGCATTTCCCAAAATCATGGTTGGGATGGCTGTTGAAATTCGTTGATCCCATTTGCGACCGGCTAGGGCTCCGATAACTAGCGAGGCAATAAGCATTCCGATCAAATATCCACCAGTTGCGCCAACAACCTTTGCTAATCCATGTGAACCAGATGCGAAAAGTGGTGCGCCAGCGATACCCATTAATAAGTAGAAGGCAAATGTAGTGAAACCAAGTGACGCGCCATAGGCAGTTCCGAGAAGTAATACCGCAAGGGTTTGACCAGTAACTGGAACTGGAGAGCCAGGAATTGGAAATGAAATCTGAGCCATTACGCCTAAGAAAATTATTCCTAAAAGAACTAATGACAATTTAGTAACCGCGCTTGTGCGCGGGATCACTGCGGTACGTAGTGTGTTTACTTGGGACACGAGATTCTCCACCTTCGATTTGTAGTCAGAGCCTACTCCCATAAGAATATACGCGTGAGTAGAGCGGATTTAGGCAAGGAGCCGGAGGAAGTTTCGGCGATGTTTGATGGCGTTGCCCGCCGCTATGACATCCTCAACGATCTACTAAGCCTTGGTCGCACAAAAGCCTGGCGCAAAGTTGCCACTGCAACAATTTCACCAAAGCCTGGAATGAAAATTCTAGATATCGCTGCCGGAACTGGTTCTTCAAGTAGACCACTTGCTGATGCCGGCGCGGATGTAATTCCATTAGATTTTTCAAAGGGAATGTTAGATGCCGGGCGCAAACGTCATCCCGATTTAAAATTTACCCAAGGCGATGCTTTAAATCTGCCATTTAAAAATAATGAGTTTGATGTAACAACAATTTCCTTTGGTCTGCGAAATACTGCCGTTACCAAAGCAGCTCTTAAAGAGGCGCTACGTGTTACAAAATCTGGTGGGCGAATTGTTGTTGTTGAATTCTCCCAACCAGTCAATTTTATTTTTCGCACATTATATATGCGCTATCTAATGCGTGCCCTTCCCGTGATTGCGCGGAAGGTTTCGGCTAATCCCGATGCATATGTTTATTTGGCGGAGTCGATTATGGCCTGGCCAAATCAATCTAACCTGGCAGCGATCCTCAAGGAGGCTGGCTGGGAGCGAGTTGGCTGGCAGAACCTGACCTTTGGAATTGTTGCTATCCACAGCGGCTACAAGTCCTAGCAAGTTCATCAAATCGTTACTCTTTATATAAGTGATAGCCACCACACTTCCTTCGAAAGAGCTACCGAAACCCCTTAGAATCAAACCGTGAATCCATATGTACCAATTCTCGTAATTGGGGCGATCGGCTTCGGCTTTGCAGCATTCTCTGTTGTTGCCGCAGCCCTAACTGGGCCAAAGCGTTATAACCGCGCGAAGTTAGATGCATATGAATGTGGAATCGAACCCTCACCACAAGCAGCCGGTGGCGGTCGTTTCCCAGTCAAGTATTTCCTTACTGCGATGCTATTTATCGTCTTTGATATTGAAATAGTTTTCTTATATCCATGGGCGGTTTCATTCGACCAACTTGGATTGTTTGGCCTAATAGAGATGGCCATCTTTATCGCTACTGTCTTTGTTGCATATGCATATGTATGGCGTCGCGGTGGATTGGAATGGGATTAAGCAATGGGCCTAGAAGAAAATTTACCTAGCGGCTTTGCACTAACCACAGTTGAAAAACTTGCTGGTTATATGCGCACTGGTTCGCTCTGGCCAGCAACATTTGGTTTAGCTTGTTGTGCAATCGAGATGATGGCATTTGGCGGTGGCCGTCACGATGCCGCGAGATTTGGCATGGAAGTTTTTCGGGCATCACCTCGCCAAGCAGATTTAATGATTGTTGCCGGCCGCGTCTCTAACAAGATGGCACCAGTTCTTCGTCAGATTTACGATCAAATGGCGGCGCCAAAGTGGGTAATCTCAATGGGAGCCTGCGCTTCATCTGGTGGCATGTTTAATAACTATGCGATTGTTCAAGGCGTAGATCACGTAGTTCCAGTTGATATTTATCTACCAGGCTGCCCACCACGTCCAGAAATGTTGATTGATGCAATTCTTAAACTTCACTCATTGATCGATGATGAGAAGCTTGGTGTAAATCGCGAGCGAGTAATTCGCGAAGTTGAAGCGGCTGCGCTCGCAGCAAAGCCAACTCACCAACTAAAGGGTCTGCTTGCATGAGCCAAGATCAAGGCCTTTTTGGCGTGCACGGCACAGGCGATACCTCTGGTTTCGGTGGTTTAGTTCGCTCTGCAATTTCAGTTGGTTCGGCCGAGCGCCCATACGGAAGTTATTTTGATGATGTTGCCGACGAACTTGAACGTGCGTATCCAGATTTCAATGATGCGATCGAACGCATCGTTGTTGATCGCGGTGAATTAACACTTCACATTAAGGCCGCAAAATTACAAGAGGTGGCTTTAAAGCTTCGTGATACACCTTCACTTCGTTTTGAAATGTGTATGGGTGTAAGTGGTGTGCACTATCCAGAAGATTCTGGTCGGGAATTACATGCGGTCTATCCATTACTTTCATTAACCCACAATCGCCGAATTCGATTGGAAGTTAGCGTTCCGCAAAACCATCCTCACATCCCAACTCTTGTTGAAGTTTGGGGCGGAAATAATTGGCACGAACGTGAGACCTTTGACATGTTCGGAATTATTTTTGATGGCCATCCAGGATTAACTCGTATCTTGATGCCAGATGATTGGCCAGGACATCCACAACGTAAGGATTATCCACTTGGTGGAATTCCTATCGAGTACAAGGGTGCAACCGTGCCGGCTCCTTCAGAACGTAGGTCATACCGATGACAACAAATTTCACTAAGGATTCATATGCACCTTCGCAAGAGACAACCGAAGGTCGCGTTTATGCCGTTACCGGTGGCGATTGGGATTCACTCGTAACCGAAATTGGCCAAACAAAAGAGGAACGTGTTGTTGTAAATATGGGACCACAACATCCATCAACACATGGTGTTCTTCGTTTGGTCCTAGAACTTGAAGGCGAAACTATTACCGAAGCTCGAGCTGGAATTGGTTATCTTCACACCGGCATTGAGAAGAACTGCGAGTATCGCACTTGGACCCAAGGCGTTACATATGTAACCCGTATGGATTACCTAGCCCCACTCTTTAATGAAACCGCATATTGCCTCTCTCTTGAGAAGCTACTTGGAATTACCGAACAAATCCCAGAACGCGCGAGCCAAATTCGTGTTCTGATGATGGAGTTAAATCGCATTTCCTCTCACATGGTCGCTCTTGGTACCGGTGCCCTCGAACTTGGCGCACTCTCACCAATGATCTTTGCTTTCCGCGAGAGAGAGTTAGTTCTAGATCTCTTTGAAATGATCTCGGGTCTACGTATGAATATGGCCTACATCAGACCAGGTGGCGTTGCGCAAGATTTGCCACAAGGAGCTACCGCCAAGATTCGCAAAACCGTTAAGCAACTGCGACATAACTTTAAAGATAATGAGAAGTTGTTAATCGGCAACACCATCTGGATGAAGCGCACTCAAAATATTGGCTATCTCGATCTAGCCGGTTGCACCACCCTTGGAGTTACTGGACCAGTTTTACGCTCCACTGGCTTACCTTGGGATCTGCGAAAGACCCAACCATATTGCGGCTATGAAAATTATGATTTTGAAGTAATCACTAACAACACTTGTGATGTTTATGGACGCTTCTTAATCAGAATGGCCGAACTCGAACAATCACTTCGAATCGTTGAACAAGCTTGTGACAAGTTAGATAAATCCCAAGGCCAGCCAGTCATGGTCGAAGATAAGAAGATTGCTTGGCCGGCCCAACTTTCAATCGGCGCAGATGGCCAAGGAAATTCTCTCGAACATATTCGCGAGATTATGGGTGAATCAATGGAAGCTTTGATTCATCACTTCAAGATCGTTACCGAAGGTTTTCGAGTACCTGCCGGACAGGCTTATGTTCCA
This sequence comes from uncultured Actinomycetes bacterium, assembly GCA_903836945.1. GTDB lineage: Bacteria > Actinomycetota > Actinomycetes > Nanopelagicales > Nanopelagicaceae > AAA044-D11. Next base: position 16,384 of record CAILSO010000011.1, read on the forward strand.
ATCGAATCTCCACGCGGAGAAGTCGGCGTTCATTTGGTTTCAGATGGTGGTACCCGTCCTTATCGCGTTCACTTCCGCGAACCATCATTTAATAACTTACAAGCAACCGCTGCGATGTCAGAAGGCGGCATGATCGCTGACATCATCGGAGCTATTGCATCAATCGATCCAGTTATGGGTGGGGTAGATAGATAATGAATTTCACACCAGAACAATTAGAGATCATGGACAAGATCATTGCAAGGTATCCACGCTCTCGTTCTGCCATTATGCCTTTGCTTCACTATGTTCAAGCTTTGGATGGTTATGTAACCCCACGTGGAATTGAAACTATTGCGGAAAAGCTAAATCTTGAAACTGCAGAAGTAACGGCGGTCTCAAGTTTCTACACTCAATATCGCACCGAACCTGCTGGCGAATATCACGTTGGCGTTTGTATCAATACTCTCTGCGCAGTAATGGGCGGCGATGAAATTTACAAATCCGTGAGCGAACATCTTGGAATTGAAAATCACGAAACAACTAAAGATGGAAAAGTTTCGCTTGAAAGAATTGAATGCAACGCGGCCTGTGATTACGCACCTGTAGTCATGGTCAATTGGGAGTTTTACGATAATCAAACCCCACAAAGTGTTAAAGATTTGGTTGATGCGGCTCGTGCCGGCAATCCACCAGCCCCCACTCGTGGTCCGAGCAAACTTCGTACCTGGAAAGAAAATTCCGCAGTACTCGCGGGGCTAAGTGATGGATTGGCTAACGAAGGTCTCTCCGCTGGCGAAGCCACACTTCGCGGCTTGAATATTTCAAAGGGAGCCGGAAAATAATGACAAAACTGCAACCGGTTTTATCTGCCAATTGGAATGAGAAAGATTCATTCACTATCGCTGGATATACCAGAATTGGCGGCTATAAAGCTTCGACAAAAGCCTTAGCCATGGAACCTGATGCAGTAATTCAAATGATTAAGGATTCAGGATTGCGTGGTCGCGGTGGTGCCGGTTTTCCAACTGGAAATAAATGGGGCTTCATTCCACAAGGCGACAACAAAGAGCATTACTTAGTTGTAAATGCCGATGAATCAGAGCCGGGCACTTGTAAAGATATGCCGCTACTTCTTGCTAATCCACATGTTTTGGTCGAAGGAATCATCATCGCTTCTTATGCGATTCGCGCAAACCATGCATTTATCTATCTTCGTGGTGAAGTTGTGCATGTCTATCGAAGAGTCCAACAAGCCATTGAAGATGCATATAAAGCCGGTCACCTTGGAAAGAACATCGGTGGTAAGGGATTTGATCTAGAACTAACACTTCACGCCGGTGCCGGTGCATATATCTGCGGTGAAGAGACTGCGCTTCTAGATTCACTTGAAGGCTTTCGCGGACAACCACGCCTTCGCCCACCATTCCCAGCGATCGCTGGTTTGTATGCAAAGCCAACCGTTGTAAATAACGTTGAATCAATCGCATCCGTTCCGGCAATCATTAACAATGGAATCGAATGGTTCCAAGGTATGGGGACTGAGAAGAGCAAAGGTTTCACACTTTATTCGCTATCTGGACATGTGAAGAATCCTGGACAATACGAAGCACCACTTGGAATTACCTTGCGCGAGATTCTTGATCTTGCTGGTGGAATTCGCGAAGGCCACCAAATTAAGTTTTGGACACCTGGCGGATCTTCAACTCCAATGTTCACGGCTGACCATTTAGATGTACCACTTGATTACGAAGGTGTTTCTGGCGCTGGATCAATGCTTGGAACCAAGGCGCTACAAATTTTTGATGAAACTACTTGTGTTGTTCGTGCCGCTCTTCGTTGGACCGAGTTCTACAAGCATGAATCTTGCGGAAAGTGCACCCCATGCCGTGAAGGCACCTGGTGGTTGGTTCAGATGCTTCAAGATTTAGAAGATGGCAAGGGAACAGAAGCCGATCTCACGAAGTTGCTTGATCTGTGCGACAACATCGCAGGTCGTTCTTTCTGCGCACTTGCTGATGGCGCGGTCTCACCAATTATCTCTTCGATCAAGCATTTCCGCGATGAGTATCTAACTCACCAACGAAATGGTGGTTGCCCATTTGATCCGATCGCCTCGACCTTATTTAAGACCGTGGGTGCGTAATGACTCCTGAACAATTAACCGAAGTAGAAATGATTACCGTTGTTATCGATGGCTTTGAAGTAACAGTTCCAAAGGGAACTTTAGTTATTCGTGCTGCTGAGAAACTTGGAATTCAAATTCCGCGTTTTTGTGATCACCCACTTCTCTCACCAGCCGGCGCCTGTCGTCAGTGTTTAGTCGATATTGAAATAAATGGTCGCGCTTTTCCAAAGCCTCAAGCATCTTGCACAATTCCCGTAGAACCAAACATGATTGTTAAGACTCAACTAACTTCACCTGTTGCCGATAAAGCGCAAAAAGGCATCATGGAACTTCTTCTTATTAACCACCCACTTGATTGTCCGGTCTGCGACAAGGGCGGCGAATGCCCATTACAAAACCAGGCGATGAGCAATGGTCGACCAGAATCTCGTTATGAAGGCGTCAAGCGCACCTTTGAAAAGCCAGTTTCAATTTCATCACAAGTTCTCCTAGACCGCGAACGTTGCGTACTTTGCGCACGTTGCACTCGCTTCTCCGATGAAATTGCTGGCGATCCATTTATCACTTTGAATGAACGCGGTGCTCTTCAACAAGTTGGAATTTACGAGAATGATCCATTCAAATCTTATTTCTCTGGAAATACTGTTCAGATCTGTCCAGTTGGTGCCTTAACTGGCGCCTCTTATCGTTTCCGTTCTCGTCCATTTGATCTAGTTTCAAAGGATTCTGCCTGTGAACACTGTGCATCGGGCTGCGATATGCGAACCGATATTCGCCGCGGCAAGACACTGCGTCGTTTGGCCGGCGATGATTCAGCAGTTAATGAAGAGTGGAACTGCGATAAAGGTCGCTGGGCCTTTAAATATTTAACCTCTCGTGAACGCGTAGCCACACCTATGGTTCGCGGTGACGATGGTGAATTACATGAAGCATCTTGGCCCGAGGCAATCGCTGCGGCAGCAAATGGTCTTCGCACAAAGCGCGTTGGCGTTCTAATTGGTGGCCGGGCAACTCAAGAAGATGCCTATGGCTATGCAAAATTTGCTCGCGTAACGCTTGGTACAAATGACATTGATTTCCGCTCTCGCTCGCACTCAAAGGAGGAGAGTTCATTTATCGCAGGTGTGGTTACACAATCAACCACCACGTACAAAGATATTGATAAAGCCGATCAAGTAGTTCTACTCGGCTTTGAACCAGAAGATGAATCACCAATCGTCTTCCTAAGAATCTTCAAGCAAGTAAAAAAGCGCGGCATCCAAGTAATCAGCGATGCGCCTTTTGCTAGCCGTGGTTCGAAGAAGTTAAAGGCAAAACTAGTTAAACAAATCTCAGATATTTCTGGCCTAACCGATAAGAGCGTGGTTTTAGTGGGCGAACGTTTAGCTGAAACCCCAGGCGCTCTCTCCGCCGCAGTTGATCTAGCAAATATGAATAACGCAAAGTTGGCCTGGATTCCACGTCGCGCTGGTGAACGTGGCGCGATTGAAGCAGGTGCGATTGCAGATCTACTTCCAGGTGGTCGACCAGTAAGTGACCTCGCTGCTCGTGTCGATATTCAAACAGCTTGGTCAGTTGATTCACTTCCAACAAATCCAGGTCGCACAACTGAGGAAATCTTAGATGCGCTAAATCTTGATGAGACAAATATAAATGCCCTTGATGCAGTTGTAGTTGGTGGCGTAGATCCAATGGATATTTCAACCACAGCGCTATCGAAGCTTCTAAATACTTTTGTGGTTTCGCTAGAAATTTCACATTCATCCATAACCGCAATTGCAGATGTTGTTCTGCCAGTTGCCGCGGTTGTAGAAAAGAGCGGAACATTTTTAGATTGGCAGGGAAGTCCTCGCGCATTTGAGAAAGCAATCGAGGATGCGTTAACACGTAGCGATGTTCGTATTCTTTCGATGTTGGCCGAGGAAATTGGTGCTCCAATTGATCTCCCAACTGTCGCAGCAACCCGCCGTGAGATTGCAGCAATTGGAAAATGGGATGGCGCGAAAAGTGAGTTTGTAAAAGTAGCAGCAAAGCCTGCAACTATCAGTGGCGATAAATTACTTCTAACTTCATGGCGTCAACTCTTGGACCTTGGTTCACTGCAAATGGGCGAAGCGAATTTAGCTGGAACAGCTCGCAAAGCAGTTGCCTATATTTCCGAGGGTCGTGCGGCAAAAATTGGTGTGAGCGAGGGAGATCTAGTAAAAATTTCATCCGAGCAAGGATCAATTAATCTGCCAGTCGCAATTGCGCAAATGTCTGATGAAAATATCTGGGCGCCAAGAAATTCTGAAGGATCTCAACTTATTTCAACCCTAGGTTTTGTAAGTGGCGAAGTTACGGCGGTGAAGGCATGAGCGTTGAAGCAGTACTAGGAATGGATCCAGGTTGGATCTCCCTCGTAAAGGGACTCTTTGTATTTGTGCTTTGCGTGCTCTGCACGCTTATGGCGATCTGGGCAGAACGAAAGATCGTTTCAAGAATGCAGATGCGCATTGGACCAAATCGCACCGGAAGGTTTGGCTTGCTGCAATCACTCGCCGATGGCGTCAAGCTCGCCCTAAAGGAAGACTTGATTCCAGCCGCGGCAGATCGAATTGTTTTTGTTATTGCACCAGTAATTTCGGCTACAACTTGTTTCATGTCTTTTGCTGTTATTCCAATGACTGGTCCGATCAACCTCTTTGGTCATAAAACATTTATGCAATTGACTGATATTCCAGTGGGAGTTCTGTATGTACTCGCTGTTGCATCCGTTGGCGTTTATGGAATTGTGATGGCTGGCTGGTCTTCCGGATCTACCTATCCATTGCTTGGTGGCCTTCGTTCAAGTGCGCAAGTAATTTCATATGAAGTAGCAATGGGTCTTTCATTGGTGGCGGTCTTCATCTATTCCGGATCGATGTCTACTTCAAAGATCATCGATGCCCAACAACATTGGTGGTTCTGCGTAACGCTATTCCCATCTTTTATTATTTATGCAATCTCAATGGTGGGCGAAACTAACCGGGCACCATTTGACTTAGCCGAGGCTGAAGGTGAATTAGTTGGTGGCTTCCACACCGAATATTCATCACTCAAATTTGCACTCTTCTTCTTGGCAGAATATGTAAATATTGTTGGAGTATCTGCCCTTGCCACAACCCTCTTCCTAAATGGTTACCACGCGCTTCCTGGATTAACATTTACAGAGCAGTGGTTAGGTGGTTGGTTCACCCTAGTTTGGTTCTTGGCCAAGATTTCCCTCTTCTTCTTTATCTTCGTTTGGCTCCGTGGAACTCTGCCTAGAATGCGTTACGACCAATTTATGAAATTTGGTTGGAAGGTATTGATTCCAGTTAGTCTGGTTTGGATCATGATCGTCTCAAGCATGCGATTGATGTCCAATCAAAATGCATCACGTTCGGTGGTCCTAGCCTTTGCCGTAAGCGTGGTCCTATTAATACTTGCCGCACTTGCCTTGGTTGATCGTTCCAAGAACAAGCAGATTGAAGAAGATTCAGTCTTTGAATATGCAAAACCAAATTTCCCGATACCAGAATTACCAAATAAGAAGATGGGGCAATTAAATGGATAAGCCAGCTTCATTTTTAAAGCAGATGCAGGGTTTCTGGGTAACTTTTATAACCATGTTTAAGAAAGTTAATACTGTTCAATATCCAGAAGTTGCACCGGATATTCAACCTCGCTTTCATGGTCGCCATCAGTTAAATCGATACGAGGATGGACTTGAAAAATGTATCGGTTGCGAACTCTGTGCTTGGGCCTGCCCGGCTGATGCAATTTTGGTTGAAGGCGCTAATAACACTGAAGAGGCGCGATTCTCTCCTGGCGAACGATTCGGCGCGGTCTATCAAATCAATTATGCGCGATGTGTTTTCTGCGGTCTATGTATTGAAGCTTGCCCAACTCGCGCGCTGACAATGACTCACGAGTTTGAACTAGCCGATACCTCACGCGAAAAACTTATCTTTGAAAAAGAAGATCTATTAGCACCACTTCGCCAAGGAATGGTGCAACCACCACATCCAATGGCGCCAGGCGCGGATCACCTCTCTTACTATCGCGGTGAAGTGAAGGGCACTAATAATGCTTAATCTCGCATTACAACTTGGCCAAACTAAGACACCAGAAGCCGTTCTTTTCTGGATACTTGCGCCACTTGCAGTTTTAGCCGGAATCGGAATGCTCTTTGCAAAGAAGGCAGTGCACTCTGCGCTATTACTAGCTTGGATCATGATTACCTTGGCATTCTTTTATATTGCGCAAGATGCCCTATTCCTCGGCATTGTTCAGATTGTGGTTTATACCGGAGCCGTAATGATGCTCTTCCTATTTATTCTTATGTTGATTGGTGTGGACTCTTCAGATTCTCTAACTGAAACCATCAAGGGGCAACGAGCAACTTCAATTACCGCTGCAATCGGTTTTGGCGGCCTTTTAATTTCATTAATTGGAAGAGCAACAGTCGGACATACCGCTTTGGGCCTTGCCGAATACAACGTTAAAGGAAATGTGCAGTCACTAGCCGAAGCGCTATTTACAAAATATGTCTGGGCCTTTGAAGTTGTATCCGCCCTATTGATAACCGCAGCTCTGGGTGCGATGGTCTTGGCTCACAGCCAGAAGATCAAATCACGTACTTTGCAACGCGATTTATCAGCGGCCCGCTTTCGCGGACCATCACTTTCAACCGCTGCCGGACTTCCAAGTTCTGGGGTTTATGCCCGTCACAATGCAGTAGATGTGCCGGCTCTTTTGCCAGATGGAACCCCGGCCCCAACTTCAATCTCTGCAACGCTTAAAGCTCGCGGCGATATGTTGGATTCCAAAATATTTGAATTAGAAGTAAAAGAAGTGGAGGAGGACTAAATGGATATCGCTAATTACCTTTATCTTTCGGCTGCCCTCTTTACGATTGGCGCGGTTGGCGTAATCGTTCGTCGCAATGCAATTGTTGTATTTATGTGCGTTGAATTGATGCTCAATGCAGCAAACCTCGCATTTGTAACCTTTTCACGTCTAAATGGAAATCTAGATGGCCAAGTTGCTTCTTTCTTCACCATGGTTGTTGCTGCTTGTGAAGTGGTAGTTGGCTTAGCAATCATCGTAACTATTTTCAGATCCCGCCGATCAGCATCTGTCGATGATGCTAGTTTGTTGAAGCGATAATGAAGGCAAATAACTATTTGGTTTATTTGATTGCACTCCCGCTCTTTAGCGCTGCGCTACTTCTTTTACTTGGCCGGATCGCAGATAAGTGGGGCCACCTGCTTGCAACCCTAGTTTCTGCCAGCACCTTTGCCATCGGAGCATATGAATTTTTCGCTATGCGCTCTCGCTCTGGCGTTGATCGGGCAATTACCCAACATGTAATTCAGTGGATCTCAGTCGGAACGTTGAAGGTTGATGGCGCGCTTTTGTTAGATCAGCTCTCAATCTGTTTTGTACTACTTATTACCGGTGTCGGAACTTTGATTCATATCTACTCCATCTCTTATATGGAGCATGATGAGAATCGCCGCCGCTTCTTTGCCTATCTAAATCTCTTCATCGCAGCGATGTTGCTATTAGTCTTGGCTGACTCATATTTAAGTCTTTATGTTGGGTGGGAAGGCGTTGGCCTTGCTTCATATCTCTTAATTGGTTTCTGGAATCAACGTCCAGCCTATGCAACTGCTGCCAAGAAAGCCTTTGTTGCCAACCGAGTTGGTGACGTTGGACTTTCCCTTGCGATCATTATCGCTTTCACCCAATTTGGCACGGTTTCATTTGCAGGAGTTAAAGCCGGAGCGCCTCATGCTTCGTCAGCTGCATTGACTGCAATTGGCGCCATGTTGCTATTGGCAGCTGCTGGTAAATCTGCGCAGTTCCCGTTGCAATCCTGGCTCGGCGATGCGATGGCTGGCCCAACTCCAGTCTCGGCTCTGATTCACGCAGCAACGATGGTCACCGCGGGCGTCTATCTAATAACACGCTCCAACTTTATTTTTGATGCCTCATCAACTGCCCGACTATTAGTAGTAATAGTCGGAGCAATCACACTTCTATTTGGTGCAATTATTGGTACCGCTAAAGATGACATTAAGAAAGCGCTTGCCGCATCAACGATGTCGCAGATCGGTTACATGATCTTGGCAACTGGTCTTGGACCGATCGGTTATGCCTTTGCAATTTTGCATCTACTCACTCACGGCTTCTTCAAGGCTGGAATGTTCTTAGGCGCTGGTTCGGTGATGCACGGCATGGATGATGAAGTAAATATGCGTCGATATGGTGGCTTGGCAAAGTTCATGCCAATCACTGCGATCACATTTGGCTTTGGCTACCTTGCAATTCTTGGTATTCCACCATTCGCCGGGTTCTACTCCAAAGATAAAATTATCGAAACTGCATTTAACGCTGGTGGAAATAAGGGTTGGATATTAGGTGGCGCAGCGCTACTTGGTGCCGCAATCACCGCTTTCTACATGACCCGCGTTGTCGTTCTTACTTTTATCGGTGCGAAGCGTTGGGATTCAATGGCACATCCACATGAATCACCTCTTTTGATGTGGCTACCAATGGCAATTCTGGCAATTGGATCAGTAACTTCTGGATTCCTTTTAAGTTCTGGCAGCGCACTAGTGCACTGGTTGCAACCAATTGTTAATGCTGGAAATGTCGAAGGTGGCAAGGAGTTAATGAAGCCACTTACTGTTTCACTTCTCGCACTTGGGGTTGTTGTTATCGGAGCCGGAGCGGCAATCATTAAGTACCGCACCGTTGCCTCGGAAGCTCCATCAAATATCTCAATCTTTACGAAGGCTGCTCGCAAGGACCTCTATCAGGATTCATTTAACGAAGCGGTATTAATGCGACCTGGTCAAGGCTTGACCGATACCTTGGTTAAGACCGACCACAATCTAATTGATGGCGCGGTCCGTGGTGTTGGCTGGACCCTCAATACAATTTCAAGCGCCGCAAGATCAATTCAAAACGGTTATGTCAGAAGTTATGCCCTGATCATGGTGCTGGGAACTCTGGCCCTTGTCGCAACAGTTTGGCTGGTTACCCTATGAAAAATATTCTGACCGTTCTTGAACTACTTCCACTTTTTGGAGTTATTGCACTTTGGTTGACCCCAAAGGAAAATACCAAGTTAATTAAGCAAACCGCGGTTGCCGCATCACTTCTCACTTTGGTGGAATCATTCATTGCGGTCTGGAACTTTGATATTAAGTTCAAGGGTTTTCAATTAGTCGAGAGCTACAACTGGATATCAGCTTTCCATATTAAATACGCAGTCGGAGTCGATGCAATCTCGCTCACCTTGATTTTATTAACCACCATTCTGGTGCCGATTGTCTTTATTGCTGGCTGGCATGAATCAGAAGATGGTCGCTTTAGTCCAAAGACTTTTTATGTTTTGATGCTAGTTCTTGAGACCATGATGATTGGTGTATTTGCCGCCACCGATGTCTTCCTCTTCTACGTCATATTTGAAGCGATGTTGATTCCGGTTTACTTCCTGATTGCAGGATATGGCCGCGGTGAACGTGCGGCGGCTGCTCTCAAGTTCTTGCTCTATAGCCTCTTCGGTGGACTCTTAATGTTGGCGGCTGTAATTGGCATCTACATCATCTCCACAAATCAGGGTGTTGGCACATTTGATGTCAACGAACTTTCTAAATTAACGATCGATCAATCCACTCAAAACTGGTTATTCCTTGGCTTCTTTATCGCCTTTGCAATCAAGGCTCCACTCTGGCCATTTCACACTTGGTTACCTGGTGCTGCGAAATCTGCAACCGCAGGAACATCGACTTTGTTACTTGGCATTTTAGATAAGGTCGGCACCTACGGAATGATTCGTTTTTGTTTAACTCTCTTCCCAGGGGCAACAAAGACATTTGCTCCTTGGATTATTACCTTGGCGGTAATTTCTATTCTTTACGGTGCAATACTCGCTATCGGTCAAAAAGATATCAATTCAATGATCGCCTTCACTTCGATCTCACACTTCGGTTTCATTACTCTTGGAATTTTCGCGCTAACTTCGCAAGGTATCTCCGGAGCCACCTTCTACATGATCAATCACGGCTTCTCTACCGCCGCGCTCTTCTTGACCGCCGGTTGGATCGTAAAACGTCGTGGCTCTTCGCAAATCGCAGATCTAGGAGGCCTACAAAGAGTTGTTCCGGTACTTGCTTGGTCATTCTTTATCGCCGGACTGTCAGCCTTGGCACTTCCTGGTCTATCAAGCTTTGTTAGTGAGTTCCTTGTGCTGATTGGATCATTTAGTCAGTACCCAGTCGCGACCATCTTTGCAACCACCGGCATTGTCCTTGCCGCACTCTACGTATTACTAGTTGTACAGCGCGCACTTCATGGTGAAGTTAAAAGTGGAAATGAATCTATGGTCGATTTAAATCTTCGCGAAAAGTTAGCGATCGCACCAGTCATTGCCCTCTTAGTATTCCTAGGCTTTTATCCAAAGCCAGTTTTGCACCCACTCAATGTGGCCACCTCTACCGTTATGAGCCAAATCGGGGTTACCGATCCGATCGCAAAGGCGGATAAATAATGCTTAGCGCACCTCATCTAAATTACGCACTCCTAGCGCCAATCTTGATTATCTTGGGCGCGGCTCTACTTGGTGTCTTAGTTGAAGCCTTTATAAGTAAAGCCCTTCGTTCTCGCTTACAAATCGGGATTTCACTTATTGCTGTTATTGCTGCTTTTATTCAATTAATCAGAGTGCGAAACCTAACCTCAACTTCTGCAGCAGTTGGTTCTGTCGCTATTGATGGCGCAGGTATCTACATTCAGTTAATTATTCTCGCTCTCGCCTTTGTCGGACTGCTTTACATCGCCGATACCGATAACTTCACTGCTCAGGCTTCGGCGATACCGGGTTCAACTGAAGAAGCTTCATCGATTGCCGCAGGAAGTCAGCAGACTGAAGTCTTCCCGCTAACACTTTTTGCAATTGCGGGAATGATGCTATTTCCGATTGCGACCGATTTAATAACGCTCTTTGTAGCATTGGAAGTCCTCTCACTTCCGTTATATCTAATGTCTGGACTTTCTCGCCGCCGTAGATTGCTCTCTCAAGAAGCAGCACTTAAGTACTTCCTGCTTGGTGCATTTTCATCCGCCTTCTTCTTATTTGGCGCTGCCTTTCTTTATGGATATTCCGGATCGCTCTCACTAAATGGCATAGCCGATGGTGTTCATTCTTCAGGTGCCAATAGCGTCTTTCTACTCATTGGAATTATCTTCTTGTCAGTTGGCCTGCTATTTAAAGTGGGAGCTGTTCCATTCCACTCCTGGACTCCAGATGTTTATCAAGGCGCCCCAACTCCAATCACTGGATTCATGGCGGCTTGCACAAAGGCAGCAGCCTTCGGCGCAATGCTTAGAATCTTTTATGTTGGCTTTAATGATGTGCAATGGGATTGGAAACCAATCATCTCGGCAATCGCGGTTATCACCATGGTCTTTGGCGCAATCGCGGCAATTGTTCAGCGTGATGTAAAGCGAACCTTGGCATTTTCATCCATTACTCATGCCGGATTTATTCTGATTGCAGTCGTGGCATTGAGCAAGAACGGCTTGGCCGCAGCGCTCTTTTACTTTATCTCCTACGGTTTTGCCACCCTTGGCGCATTTGGAATCGTTACCTTGGTGCGCGATTCATCTGGTGAGATCACCGATCTAAATCGCTGGTCCGGTCTTGGAAAACGTTCGCCACTAGTTGCTTCAGCATTCTCACTCTTCATGCTTAGCTTCGGTGGCATTCCACTCACAGCGGGATTTATTGGAAAGTTTTCCGTCTTCACCGCATCTTATGAATCTGGAAATATAAACCTAGTTGTCTTTGGTGTTTTAACTTCAGCGGTGGCACTCTTCTTCTATCTAAAGATTGTCTTGATGATTTTCTTTGGTGAGAGCCGGAGCGACACCTTGACAGTGGTTATTCCTTCAATTCTCACAAGGGTGGCAATCTCTATCTGCGTTATAGTCACAATTCTTCTCGGGGTTTATCCAAGTTTGATCTTTAATTCGCTTCAAACATTTGCGACCTTCCTTCACTAATGTCACAACTAGGAATTCCTAACCTTGATCCAAAGTTAGAGGTAGATTTATTGGCGGGAATGGTCAAGGTTGAATCATTTATCCGTGAATCCATCGAAGGTAAATATCCACTCGTTATTGAGACCTCAAGACACTTAGTCGATGCCGGTGGCAAGCGACTTCGCCCCCTCATGGTTTTACTAGCATCACATTTTGGTGATCCAACAGCGCCTGGATTAATTGAGGCGGCTGTCGTCTGCGAATTAACTCACCTTGGAACTTTGTATCACGATGATGTTATGGATGAGGCGCCGCTTCGCCGCGGAGTCGAGAGCGCCAACAAGCGTTGGAATAACACCGTTGCCATCCTGACGGGCGACTACCTATTCGCTAAAACCTCACAATTACTCGCAGATCTGGGGCCGGAAGCGGTACGCCTACAAGCGCTGACTTTTGAACGGTTAGTGATTGGGCAAATTACTGAGACCCAAGGTTCTACATCTGGGTTATCAATGCTTGATCACTACATCTCAGTAATCGCCGATAAGACTGCCTCACTTCTGTCTGCATCAGCTCGTTATGGCGCAATGATTTCTGGCGCAGATTCCAAGGTTATTGAAGCGTTAACGAAGTTTGGTGAAGAAATTGGGATTGTTTTTCAATTAGCTGATGACATTATTGATATCGAAAGCACATCAGGGGAGTCTGGAAAAACTCCAGGAACTGATCTTCGCGAAGGCGTTCCGACCTTAGTCACTTTATTTATTCTGGCATCCGATGATCCGGCAGATCAAGAGCTAAAAAAGCGTTTATCTGCGCCAATTATCGATGAAAATCTAGTGCAGCAAACCTTGCAGACGCTTCGTACTCATAAAGCTATGGCGCAAGCCAAAGAGTTAGTTCAAAAGTATGCAGAATCTGCGCGCCAGCAATTAAAAGATTTGCCAGATGGTCCCGCCAAGCAAGCTCTAGTCGAGCTCAGCGACGCCGTTATTAACCGAACCGCCTGACTTTATTAAATCTCGGCCCAACACAACGAGGGCTACCCAGATGAAAATAAAACCAATCCATCTTGCACTTGGCATTGGTTCATGACGCACCCAAACGGCAATAGTAAACTGAATTGTCGGAGTTAAATACTGGAGCAATCCAATCATCGTAAATGGCAATCTGGTGGCCGCACCATTGAATAGCAATAGCGGAACCGCGGTTACGACACCGGCGCCCATTAATAGAATTGTTAATTTAGGGCCATGACCGAATTGACCAGAGTGATGAAGTCCCAAGTAAATTAAGTAACCACCGTAAAAGGGAAGCGAACAGAAAGTCTCAATCGCTAATCCTTGGAGCGCAGCCAAATTCAACTTCTTCTTTACCAGGCTATAGCTGCCCCATGAAAATGCCAGGGCAAATGAGACCCATGGTGGGCGACCGTAATCGATGGTTAAAATTATTACGCCAGCTGAAGCGATTCCAAAGGCAACCCATTGGGTCCTTCGCATCTTCTCTTTGAAGGCAAGCACACCAAGTGAGACCAGAATGATTGGTTGCATGTAATAGCCAAGCGATGCCTCTACAACTTTTTGGTGATTGACCGCCCAGATATAGGTAATCCAGTTAACTGAAATCAAGGACGCCGCTAAGGCAAACCTTGGTACAACTCCTGGTGTTTTGAACATTGCGAAGGTTGCTTTAAGTTGCCGGCCAAAAGCCAGGGCAATCAAACAGAAAACTAGTGACCAGACTGCTCGGTGCGAAACAATCTCTAGCGGGTTTGCCTTATTGACTAGCGGCCAATAAAGCGGAAAGAGCCCCCATAGCGTGTAGGAGGATGCTCCGAAAAATAAACCTAACTTAGCTTTGCTCATCCCTTAACGATAATTCGTAAATTGAACAGCAAATTCCCAATCACCAGATTTAACCAAGGTGATGGTGGTCTGCAAATCATCACGATCTTTTGAAGTTACCCGCAAAGTTTCGCCTTGGATCTGAGTCTTCACCGATTTTGGGCCTTCATCACGAATTTTTTTGGCGATCTTTTTTGCATTCTCAGTAGAGATTCCCTCTTTAAGAGCACAACTAATTTTGTAAATCTTGCCACTTAGTTCTGGTTCGGTTGGATCTAAGTGCTTTAGTGAAACATTTCTTTTGATTAGCTTCTCTTTAAATACATCAAGCGCTGCTTTTGCGCGTTCTTCAGTGTCAGATTCAATTAAAAACTTCTCACCGCTTTTTTCAATCTTGGTTCCAGTATTTTTAAAATCAAATCTGGTGGCTAATTCACGATCAGCCTGATTGAAAGCATTATCAACTTCCATGCGATCAACTTCTGAGACGATATCGAAACTGGAATCAGCCACTTTAGAACTCCTATATCTATTTTATTAGATGGCATTCTACGGTAAATTATCCTCATGATTAAAAGCAAGCGAAAGTTTCCCAGCCTTCCTTACTTCTGGTCTTTAATTGATTTCTCACTGCCATCTTTAAATCCATACAAGGGCAAGATCGCTCGGGCTCAAAATATTGCTGACATAGTAAAAGTGGCTAAGAAGCGGGTACCCAAGGTCGTCTTTGATTATGTCGAAGGATCTGCTGTTGAAGAGGTGAGTTATCGCCGTCAACGCGAATGCTGGGATCGAGTAGAAATAAACTCCAAGGTTTTGCGCGATGTCTCGAATATTGATACTTCAGAAATGATCTTGGGAAAGAATGTGGACCTCCCTATTTTCTTCTCACCAACTGGATATACCCGATTAATGCATCACGTTGGCGAACCTGCGGTTGCAAATGTGGCGGCAAAAAAGAATTTAATTTATGGGCTCTCGACTATGGGAACAACCTCACCTGCTGAACTCGCAGCAGCGGTGTCAAATTCTCGTAGGTGGTTTCAACTTTATGTAATGAAGAATCGAGAAGATAGCCTTTCGGTAATTAAGCAGGCTAAGGATTCTGGCTTTGAAGCGCTAATCCTGACAGTAGATACACCGGTTGCTGGACTTCGCTATCGCGATAATCGAAATGGCTTAACAATCCCACCGAGAATTAGACTCAATACTGTTTTGGCAATTGCACGCAAACCAGTATGGTGGCTAAATCTTTTCACTACTGGAAAGTTAGAGTTCGCCGCATTTCGTGGTTGGAACAAACCGTTATCAGAGTTAGCTAGTGTCATATTTGATCCTTCCACTACCTTCGCCGATATTAAATGGCTTAAATCTGTTTGGGATGGCCCAATCATTGTAAAAGGAATCCAAAGCGTTGAGGATGCCAAAGAAGTGGCAAAGCTTGGCGTAGCTGGAATTATTCTTTCAAATCACGGTGGTCGCCAATTTGATCGCGGCCCAGTGCCACTTGAAATATTGCCTGATGTTGTTAAGGCAGTAGGTAAGAAAGTTGAAATCTATATTGATGGGGCAATCATGTCTGGGCTTGATGCACTTGCCGCCATTGCCTTAGGTGCAAAAGCGGTCTTTATTGGTCGCGCCTATCTTTACGGAATCATGGCTGATGGTGAGGCTGGAGTAGAGAAGGTAATTGAATTAATGCGCCGAGAATTTGTAAATGGCATGGCCCTGTCTGGATCTCGAAATCTCAAAGAAGTACGCGCTACTGGCGCAAAGATCAGGAGTTAATAATGAGCAAGATTGCAATTGTTACCGGGGGAGCCAAGGGAATTGGCTTTGGTTCAACAAAGCGTCTACTTGAAGATGGCGCCACTGTGGTTATGTTCGATCTAGATGAAGCCGGAATCGCTTTAGCAAAAGAGGCCTTGGCGCAGTTCGGTGAGAGGCTCAGTGGCATGAAGGTCGATATTTCATCTGATGCTCAAGTCAAGGAAGCCATCGCTGAGGTCGGACAGAAGTATGGCCACATAGATTATGTTGTGAATTGCGCAGGTATTCAGACTTACGGAACAGCAGTGGATACGACAGAGGAAACTTGGGACCGTACCTTTGATGTGAATGTTAAGTCGATGTACTTAACTGCAAAATATGCAATTCCTTTCATGCGAAAGGCCGGAGCAGGGTCGATTGTAAATATTTCATCTGTGCAATCACTTGCAAATCAAAAAGGCGTAGTTGCTTATGCTGCATCTAAGGGTGCAATTAATGCACTTACTCGGGCAATTGCCGTTGATCATGCTTCTGAACAAATTCGTTGTAACGCAATTCTTCCAGCATCAGTAGATACGCCGATGCTTCGCGCATCTGCTCGCTCATTTTCGAAAGATCGAAGCGAGGATGAGATTTTGAATGAATGGGGCAAGTCTCACCCAATCGGTCGTATGGCCTCAATTCACGACATTGGTGAATTGGTTGGATTTCTTTGCTCAGATAAATCTTCATTCATTACCGGAAGCTCATACGTGATCGATGGTGGATTAATGACGCAAGTGCCAGTAATTCTGCCGGAATAACGGATTTTCTGGTTACCTCGTAATGAGGTAAACTCCGCTAGCCGTACGAAAACCTTGGCGGGTTGCCCGAGCGGCCAATGGGAGGGGACTGTAAATCCCCCGGCTCTGCCTTCGAAGGTTCAAATCCTTCACCCGCCACCAGTTCTTAACATTAAAAAAGCCCGTCTCGCTTAGAGACGGGCTTTGATTTATTAAATTACTAACTAATTTCTCCGGCACGGCGACGGCGAACGTTATCCCCAAACACCGCAATTACGATAACGATTCCAACTACAACATACTGCCATTCTTGTTGTACTTGAAGGATTCGCAACCCATTTGTCAGAACAGCCATGATCAAAGCACCGATGATGGTTCCGCTGATGGTTCCCTTACCGCCGAGAAGCGAAGTTCCGCCAATAATTACCGCCGCAATTGCTTCAAGCTCATAACCAAGACCAAGATCTGGTTCGGCAGCTCCTAGGCGAGCAGTAAGAACCACTGCAGCCAGGCCAACAAATAGTCCACAGAGTGCATAGATCAGGATTAACCAACGTTCAACTTTTACACCGGAGAGTTTTGTGGCTTCACCATTTGAACCAATAGCAAATGTATAGCGACCTATGACAGTGCGATTGAGAATGAACCAAGCAACGATTGCCGCACCGAAAAGAATCAATACTCCGTTTGGAATAGATCCAATTAAGTTTCCTTGAGCGATCGATTCCCAACCCTTCACAGTGTCAAAACGAATAGGTGTTAGGTGGGAGATGATAAGTGCCAAGCCTTGAGCAGCCTTCATTGTTGCAAGTGTTGCTATGAATGGAGGCAACTTTAGGAAAGCGATCATGGCACCATTTAACGCACCTATCAGCGCTCCAAATGACATGCCAATAACGAAACCACTCCAAAGAGGCAGGTGCCAACCAACGACGTAGTGAGCAACCAAGATTGCACAAAGAGTGGTGCCAGTACCAATTGAAAGGTCGATACCGCCCGTGATGATTACAAAGGTAATACCAACCGCAAGGAGTCCGGTTACCGTGGTCGACATCAAGATACCGTTTGAGACGTTTGCCCATGAGTAGAAGACTGGCTTCATGAATGAGAAGAAGGCGAAGATGATCACCAAACCAGCGATCGCGAAGACCTGGCCAATTTCACGTCGGATCAAAGCCATGAACTTATTGCCAGAGACTTCTTCGCTTGTCGTAGCTTTTACGGTTGTGCTCATTTTATCTCTTTCCTAGTATTTTCTTAGTCGCGGAATTTCGTTGCATACTGCATGATTAAATTTTGGTCGGCATCTTTATTTTCAATAATGCCGGTTAATCTGCCTTCACACATAACAGCAATGCGATCCGACATACGAAGTACTTCTGGTAGTTCTGAAGAGATCATGATGATTGACTTACCTTCGTTTGCCAACTGAGTAAGCAATTTATAGATCTCGTCCTTTGCGCCCACATCGATACCGCGAGTTGGTTCATCAAAGATCAAGATTTCGCAATCTCTGGCTAGCCACTTAGCGATAACAACCTTTTGTTGATTTCCACCTGAGAGGTTTTTAACAAACTGCTTTTCTGACGGGGTGCGGATACGAAGCTTGGCAATGGAATCGCGAGCAATTCCGGCAGCTGGACCCTTTTTGAAGATTCCAAATTTATTAACATACTTTGGAATGGAGGCCATGATTACGTTAAAGGTGATGTCTTGAATAAGAAGAAGGCCATAACGCTTGCGGTCTTCTGATAAGTAACCAATTCCCGCTTGAACCGCATCATGCGGATTCTTGATTGAAATTTCTTGGCCCTTTAACCAAACTTTTCCAGAAGTCTTTGGATCTGCGCCTATAAGCGCGCGAGCTAGTTCGGTACGACCAGCTCCCATAAGACCGGCAAAGCCAAGAATTTCACCCTTGCGAAGTTCGAACGAGACATCCTTCAAGAGCTTCTTGGTTGAGATGTTTTCTGCTTTAAGTACAACATCCTTACTCAATGCGCGCTTATCGGGACGCTGATCTTGGTCAACTTTACGACCAACCATTAGCGAAATAACTTCTGGAATTGAAGTTTCCTTAGTCTTCATAGTTTTCACATATTGGCCATCGCGGATAACTGTGATTCGATCTGAGATTACATCTAGTTCTTCTAAGCGGTGCGAGATATAGATAATTCCCTTGCCATTCGCTTTAAGGCTGTTGATGATCTTGAAAAGCGCTTCAGTTTCAGATGGTGTCAGTGAAGAAGTTGGCTCATCCATGATGATTACTTCACCGCGATAAGAAACTGCTTTAGCGATCTCCACCATTTGCTGACGAGCAATCGTCATTTCCCCAACTAATTCCTTAGGGTCTAGAACAATATTCAATTCATCGAGGAGGGCTTGCGCATCTTTTACCAACTTGGAGTTATTAAGAAAAATCCTAGATTTGCGGCGGGGTTCACGCCCGATGAATATATTTTCAGCGACAGTAAGGTGGGGCATCAAGTTAAGTTCTTGGTGAATAATGCTGATTCCAAGGCTTTGGGCTTCATGCGGGCTACTTACATTCACATGGTCACCTTGGTAGGTAATAACTCCGGTATCTTTCTTATAAATGCCAGAAAGAATCTTCATCAGCGTTGATTTACCAGCGCCGTTTTCGCCAACAATGGCGTGAACTTCGCCGGCGTTCAAATCAAAACGGACATTATCCAACGCCTTAACGCCTGGGAATTCTTTACTAACTCCCTCAAGCGACAGTAGCTGCGAACCGGCCATTAATTCCTCCAGAAATTCTTTAAGCTGGAAATGCGTATTGGAGAATCATATTAAACTTTAAGCCTGGTGACCACCGCTGATTCGAGCCTATTTAGCCACAAAATTAACCACAATATGAGATATAAAATGAAGAAGGCCGGGATGTTATCCCGGCCTTCTTACTTCTAATACAACTTAGTTGTAAAGGTCAGCTGCGATCTTTGGATCTGCAACGTTCTTTGCATCGTAGTAGTAGAAACCTGTGTCTGTTACAACACCAGGAACGGTCTTGTTGCGGATGTAGTTAACTAGGTTGTCAACTGTCTTCGCTCCGATACCGATTGGATTTTGTGTGATTGCGCCAGTTTCTAGACCTGACTTGATGTTCGCAATCTGTTGTGCTCCTGAGTCAAAACCAATTAGCTTGATCTTGCCCTTGTTTAGCTTTGCAGCCTTGAATGCTTGTCCAGCACCTTCTGCAACACCTTCGTTAGTTCCATAAACACCCTTTAGGTCTTTGTTAGAAACTAGAACTGTTGAGACGATGTCTTGAGCCTTCTGGTTGTCTCCGCCTTCAGCGTATTGAACTGGAAGAAGAGTAATTCCCTTGAACTTTGCCTTGATTTCGTTAACGAAACCAGCAACACGGTCGATACCAGTTTGGTTGGTTTGTGAGTGGCCAATTACGAAGACCTTACCCTTACCACCAATTAGTGCGCCCATCTTGTCTGCAGCAAGCTTTCCTGCACCAAGTGAGTCTGTGTATGCAACACCAAGAGCTGTTGTTGATGCTGTTCCTAGTGTTCCGCCGCACTTAGCAGCTGTATCGAACATGTAAACAGGAATTCCTGCCTTGTTTGCTGCTGCTAGGTGTGAACAAGATTCTGTTGTTCCTAGTGCTGCATATCCGATGCCATCTGGCTTTAGTGCTACAGCTGAATCAAGCATCTGTAGTTGTGTATCGATCATTGTTTCTGATGCTGGTCCAACGAAGTTAACTGTTGCGTTCATCTTCTTAGCTTCGTCTTCTGCACCCTTCTTCACTGCTTGCCAGAATTGGTGGGTGAAACCCTTGGCAATGAATTGAAGGTTTAGAGTCTTGTCTGCAGCATGGACAGCTGATCCAGTGCTCACAACAAGAGCAAGTGCTGACACTGCAGCAATGCCTGTAAGTAGCTTCTTCATGTATTTCCTTTCGAAAGCGGCGATTTTCGCCGTGGGGGAAATTTACTAGTCGTGGCTCCAAGTAGCCACTTTTTAGGCCAATACTGGAAAGTAATTTGGCTTTATTACAAAATCGTTATCTAAAGGGCTAATTTATAAGCGTTCGTGGCGGTCTCGGTCCAGAGACTGCTCTTCTCGTTCACACTGAAATTCTTCGACAAATTCTCAACCAAATTCATTAATTCGCCATAGCTCGCGGCCAAATTTGCTACTGGCCAATCCGATCCAAACATTAATCGTTGCGGTGTAAAAGAATCGACGATGATTTCAAAGTACGGAATGAAATCATCGACCTTCCAGGTATTCCAATTAGCTTCGGTAACCATCCCCGAAACTTTACAAACTACATTTTCAAAGGAGGCCAACTCTTTAATTAGAGATGCCCAAGGTTGCATTTCATTCTTTGCAATATATGGCTTAGAAATATGATCTAAAACAAATTGCACATCTGGACATTGCTTAACCATTTCAATCGCGCCTTTTAGTTCCGGAGTCTTAGTAAGCAGGTCGTAGGCAAGGCCACGCCGCCCCAATTCCTGAACTGTCGCAATCGCCTGAGGCCGAGCCAAGTAATTTGAATCGGGGTGATCTTGGGCAATATCTCGGATACCTTTTAAGTAACTAGCGCCTTTACTCGATTGATAGGTATCTAAGTGTTTGATGGCATCTGGGGAATCAATATCCAACCAACCAACCACGCCTGCTATTAGATCTTCGCGATCTGCCAGTTCTAGTAATTCTGGCGTCTCGGCATAATCGGCAACGGTTTGAACTACAACCGTTTTAGTTATACCAGTACCTGCAATTGCTTGCTTTAGATCTTCAACCAAGAAGTTACGACGAATTGGCGCCATAGCTTCGCCAGTAATCCAACTTTGATCACGGACTCCAAGATCCCAAAGGTGGTGATGCGAATCAATCTTCATAAGATTTAACCTTGCGCGACGATGTTCTTCAATTCTTTACCTGCGGCAAGCAGTGCAAGTTGTGATTCAACTAATTTACGTCCGCGCGGTTCAAATGCGGTTGAGTTACCGCCAACATGTGGAACTAATAATAAATTCTTGGCACTCCAAAGTGGATGACCGGCAGGAAGTGGTTCGGGATCGGTAACGTCGAGTGCGGCAAAGAGTCGACCAGAATTTAATTCTTTAACCAGAGCATCAGTCTCAATAATTGGGCCACGAGCCACATTCACAATTAACGCGCCATCTTTCATTTTGGCCAAGCGCTGGGCATTAAACATATGCTTGCTTTCGGCATTTAGCGGCAAAATCAAAATGACGATATCCAGTTCAGGAAGATATTTATCAAGATCATCAATCTTGGTAGATCCATCGCGACCAGATTTAGAAAAGCCGCGAACTTCAACTTCAAATCCAGAGAGGTTTTTCGCAACTTGCTGTCCAATTGAACCGAAACCGATGATGCCGATCTTGCTATCGGATAGTGAGGCAAAGCGTTGGTGGTTCCAATTACCTTTTATCTGCTCTTGCATAAAAAATGGAAAGCCGCGGCGTGAAGCAAGAGCTAATCCAACGGCAAGTTCTGCTGTTGAAGCATCATGAACGCCAGATGCGTTGCAAAGAGTTAGTCCCGGGCGAAGATAGGCCAGCGCATCGTCATATCCGGCATTTGGCATTTGTAGGACTTTTAGATTTGGCATCTTATTTACAAAATCTAAAGCAGTTTTGCCGCCCATATAAGAAGGTACATAAAAAGTAATGTCGGATAAGTCGCTACCCTCAAGCGGGCGATCATTTGAAGAGTGGAGAGTTACACCATCTGGAATTGTTAAATCTGACCATTGGGTCCAGGCAATTACCTTGCTCATTTAACAGGCCCTTCGGGAGTCACTTCAACGGGGTTTCGAAGTGTGCCAATTCCAGCAACTTGAATATCAACGATATCTCCGGCGGCAAGTGAGATATCTAGCGGCGGAACGATTCCGGTACCGGTTGAAAGAATTGCACCGTGTGGGAAGTGTTGGCATCGAAATAGATATGTAACAAGATCTTCTAAAGTGCGATTTAACGAAGCGAGTGATGTCTGCGCCGTCCAAGCAATTTCAGATCCTCGTTCTATTTTTGCCGTGATGCTCATTTCACTTGCCTCTGGTGCCAACCAAGCAGGAGTGATATCTGGCCCGAGTGCGGTTGAGCCTGAGTAAATCTTGGCCTGTGAGAGATACAACGGATTCTCACCTTCAATGGTGCGGGCAGTCATGTCGTTGCAGATGGCATAGCCAATAATTTCTTGATACTTATTTACATATATCGCAACCTCGGGCTCGGGCACGCTGGCGGCAGAGTCAAAGCGAATTCCAACAGGTGCGCCATTGCCGCGAGATCTGACCGCATTGGATTTAAAGAAAAGTTCGGGGCGATCTGCCTCATAGACGAGCTGATAGACATCAGGAACTCCGCTCTCTTCTTTGCGAGCATCCCTTGAGCGAAGGTAGGTAACGCCGGCGCCCCAAAGTTCGACCTCATTAGAGATTGGCGCAATTACTGTGCCGGAGATATTTGTGCGGGGAGCGCTTGCGATTAAATCGATAAGTTCTTCAAGTCGAAGCTCTAGAACCTGAGTCAGGGTCGGCAGCTCCTTAATTATCGAATGCTTATCGCCGATTGTGATGGCAAATTGGTAGGGATTAGTTGCGGTTTTCAATACCGAAAACTTCATGGCATCCTCTCGATTAATCCAGCATCTTCTAGTTCACTCCAAATATTTGATGGAAGCTCGCGATCGAAATCAGCAATATTTGCTAGCAATTCTGCGCTGCTGCGTGAACCAGTTAAGACTGAAGTAACGCCGGGATGGCGAAGTGGGAATTGAAGTGCGGCGGCAATTAGCGGAATTCCGCGCTCGCTAAGGAAGGCACCGATCTTTTGGGCTTTACTAATTATTTCATCAGAGGCTGGCAGATATTCAAAAGTTGCACCCTTAACTGGATTAGCTAAAACACCGGAGTTAAAGACGCCACCGATTGTTATATCAACTTTGCGTTCGATGGCGTATGGCAAGAGTTCGCGTTGTGCGCTCTGATCGAGCAAGGTGTATCTCCCAGCAATTAGGGCAATATCTAAATCAACTTCTTTCATAATTTTCATGGCAACATCACAGAAGTTAAGTCCAACGCCAATCGCTTTGATAACTCCTTGTGCCTTTAATTCCGCGAGAACTGGATAGGCGTTATGGATAGCTTCATCAACATGGTTTTCGGCATCGTGCATGAGTGCGATATCAATATGGTCAACACCCATACGTTCCAAACTGTCGTGAAGAGATTTCAATATTCCATCACGGGAGTAATCAAAGACTGGTTCGATATGCGGATCGGCATCTGGAAACCAAGAGACCGGATCTGCCTTTTCGACTCGGTTAAGGACACGCCCAACTTTTGTTTCAAGAACATATGGCTCGGTGACCGTTTTTAAAATTCGGCCAAGTCGAATTTCTGAGCTGCCGTGCCCATATAGTGGAGCGGTATCAAAGTAATTTATGCCCTGTGCCAAAGAAGTTTTGATGAGTTCATCACTATCTTGATCTTTGACTGAAGAGAAGAGCCCAGCAAGCGGCGCAGTGCCAAGGCTAAGGCGAGAAAGTTCGAGGTCTACACGCTTCATCTTCACTTTTGATTGATGCCGTGTCATATAAATTATCGTATAGGATTTTTCTTGCATTAAACAGAAGAAAACAGATAAAGGAATCCAATGCCTAAGATCACCGGGTTTAAAACTATCGATGTCCGCTTTCCAACTTCCCGTGGCCTAGATGGCTCGGATGCAATGAACAAGGAGCCAGATTATTCAGCGGCCCTTATCATTCTTGAGACCGATGACCCAAATCTAGAAGGCCATGGATTCGTTTTTACCTGTGGCCGTGGAAATGATTTGCAATGTGATGCGATTGCACTCCTTGCACCTTATGCAGTTGGTCGTGACCTTGATGATCTTTCAAAGAGCATGGGTGAGTTCGCCCGTAGCTTGGTTCGCGATTCACAAATTCGTTGGCTGGGACCTGAAAAGGGTGTTACTCAAATGGCGGCTGGTGCGGTTGTTACAGCAGCGTGGGATTTAGTAACAAAGCATGCCGAGAAGCCACTATGGAAATTCTTATCTGATCTTTCACCAGAAGAGATTGTTGAACTAGTTGATTTCCGTTACATCACTGATGCACTAACAAAAGAAGAAGCACTTGAAATTTTGCGTAAAGCCGAACCAAATCGCAAAGCAAATGAAGCTAAGTTATTAGAAGTTGGATTACCGGCTTACACAACCACACCTGGTTGGCTTGGTTATACCGATGAGAAGATGGTTCGCTTGGCAAAGCAGGCTGTTGCCGATGGTTATAAATTAATTAAATTAAAGTGCGGTGGAGATCTGGAAGATGATAAGCGTCGCTTGCGTTTAGCACGTGAGGCGGTCGGTCCAGATATCAAGATTTCAATTGATGCTAATCAGGTTTGGGATGTAAACCAAGCAATCGAATGGATCAAGGGAATTGGTGATGTAAATCTTCACTGGGTAGAAGAGCCAACTAATCCAGATGATGTTCTAGGTCATGCGGCAATAGCCAAGGCGATTGCTCCCGTGAAGGTTGCAACCGGTGAACACGGTATGAACCGAATCATTTTCAAGCAGATGTTGCAGGCAAAGTCATTCTCATTTATGCAGATTGATGCCACGCGCGTTGCTGGAGTTAATGAAAATATTGCAAATATCTTGATGGCTGCCAAGTTCGGTGTTCCAGTTTGCCCACACGCAGGTGGCGTTGGACTGTGCGAAATGGTCCAACATCTCGCGATGTTTGATGCAGTTGCCGTAACCGGACACCATGCTGAACGAGTTGTTGAATTTGTGGATCACTTGCACGAGCACTTCGTTGTCCCAACAAATATTCAAAATGCTCATTACATGCCGCCACTAGAACCAGGTGCTGGCTCTGAAATGTATTCCCAAAGTATTGCTGACTTCACCTTCCCAACCGGAAAAGAATGGATCTCTGCATGAGCACAGAATTTCAAGGTTTAACCGCAGCAGTTACCGGCGCAGGTTCGGGTATCGGTTTAGCAACCGCAAAGTTATTAAAGGAACGCGGTGCTACGGTCTATGGACTTGATCTAAATGAAGGCGAAATGGCTGGAACCGCAACCTGGTTGCAATGCGATGTTGGGGATGATGCTTCAGTTGCAGCAGCTTTTAGCAAAATTACTTCGCTAGATATCATGATCAATAATGCTGCGATCAGCGCCGTAGGCGATGTGACTGCAAATTCATCGGAAGATTGGCTTCGCGTTCTAAATGTAAATGTCTTAGGAATTGTTCGTACATCTAAGTCAGCAATTCCATTGCTTGAGAAATCTAAACATGCGGCAATTGTTAATACTTGCTCTGTTGCAGCTACTGCTGGAATTCCCAAGCGCGCGCTTTATAGTGCCTCAAAAGGTGCGGTTCTATCTTTAACTTTGGCGATGGCGAATGATCACTTGGCCCAGAAGATTCGCGTGAACTGCGTAAATCCAGGAACCGCAGATACTCCTTGGGTGCAACGACTATTGGCACAAGCCCCAGATCCAGCCGCTGAAAGAGCTGCGCTAGAAGCACGGCAACCAATGGGTCGCTTAGTTTCAGCAGAGGAAGTCGCAAGTGCAATCTGCTACCTAGCATCACCAATGCAAGGTTCAACTACGGGTGCTTCACTAACCGTTGATGGCGGAATGCAAGGCTTGCGAATTCCTAAGTAATTTCCACATGAGCGAACCAGATCTAACAAAAAGGCTAGAAATTCTTAAGGCTGCCAAAACGGTAGCTGTGGTTGGAGTTTCCGATAAGCCAGATCGGCCAAGTTATGGCGTTGTTAAATGGTTAATGGCAAATACGCCTTACGAGCTCTACTTTGTAAATCCAGTAATCACCGAATTATTCGGGCAACGAGTTTATAAATCTCTGTCGGATATCCCTGTGAAAATTGATCTGGTGGATGTCTTTAGAAACCCGCGCGATATCCCACCCGTCATGGATGCGGCGATCGCGATCGGCGCTAAAGCATTTTGGATGCAACTCGGTATCAGCGAAGCTGATGCTGCAGAAAAAGGACTAGCTGCTGGATTAGATGTGGTTCAGAACGCTTGCATCAAGATTGAGTATGATCATCTTCTAAAATAAGTGAGACTGAATTGATACACCAACGTTGATCGGTTGGTACGTCGTAGCCTTCGCCTTCAAATACATGGCCTAAATGTGAATCACATTTCGCACAACGTACTTCAGTTCGAATTCGTGGAGCCAGCGAGCGATCTTCAATTAATTTAACGGCGTCATCTGATGTTGGGGCATAGAAAGATGGCCAGCCACAACCAGAGTGAAACTTAGTTTCACTTCTAAAGAGTTCGTTACCGCAGGCTTTGCATCGATAACTTCCAACTTTGTCGGTATCGGTATATTCGCCGGTAAAGGGGCGTTCGGTCGCCCCTTTACGTAGAACTTCATATGAGAGTGGATCTAGGCGAGCCTTTAATTCATCCTCATTTACTTCAAAGTTACTCATGCGAGAATCTTCTCAGCCTTTTCTACTTTTTCCTTATTGGCAATACGTAGCCATGAGATGAATCCCCAGAGTACGAATGCACCGTAGAAGACATACATAAGAGCTGTTGGGTAGTAGTGACCACGGATATCTAATGGCACTCCAACTGCGTCGACCGCAATCCAAACCAACCAGAACTCAACATATCCGCGGGCTAAGCCGTAGGTAGCAAGTGCGGTTCCGGTAAAGATCCATGAGTCGGCTGCGATATTCCAAGAACCACCAATTGCGGTGATTGCAAAGAAGGTTGCAAAGTAAAAAGCGATTGCAGCAGGCGCAAGAATTAACTTTTCCTTGGTGGTTGTCCAGCGAATATTTACAAGTGGATTACCTTCAACGGTGTTCTTCTTTTTATTGTTCTTCCACTTCCACCAACCATAAAGACTTACTGCAATTAGAAGAAGTTGGCGACCGGCTTGACCGAGCATGGTCCGACTTGTCTGATGTGGATCCCACATGCTGCCAATAAATAAGGTGAAGAGAAGAACGTTTCCGATGATCCCAATTGGCCAGGTCCACATCTTGCGACGCATTCCAAGAAGGGCGCTAGCTAAACCGAAAATATTTCCGATTATTTCTTTCCAATAAATTGCTTGTGTGTACTTATTTCCGAAATGAACTTGTGCATTAAAGAGCCAGTGAATTACTGACATGGGTAACCCGTTTCTACGTATTCCTCTCATCCGGACTTTAACCGTCGGTTCTGGAATTTCACCAAATCCACCGTTTGCTGGATGTAAACGGGTCGCAGACTTTAACTGCCGGTTCGGAATTACACCGACCCTGAAATACGTAGCCGTATTCTCACACGGGCCTTGGAAAAGTGAAACTTGAAACTCCTACGGCGCTATTCTTGAGGCATGAGATCACTTGCCGAATCATCAGTCCAACTTGCACCTGCCCTAACCGGGTTTCGCCTATTTATTCACGTAATCGCGGCAACCATTTGGGTTGGCGGTCAGTTCACCTTGGCCGGCCTTGTTCCAGTTCTTCGCCGTTCAAATCCAGAATTGCCTCGAACAGTGGCAAAGGCATTTAACAAAATTGCTTGGCCTGCTTATGCAGTGCTCTGGGCGTCAGGTGCCTGGAATCTGGCAAATGTTCCAAGTGATGCACCCAAGAGCTATCACGCAGTCATCGGAATTAAGATGACCGTCGTAACACTTTCTGGCGTTGCTGCTTATCTGCACTCAAAGTCAAAGAACCCAAAGTCAATTGCAATTTGGGGTTCAGTAAGTGGCCTAGCCGCAATCGGCGCAACCTATGTTGGAGTAATGCTCGCTGGTTAAATCATGAAAAAATTAATCAAGCGAACGATCAAGTTATTTTCAGATCGTCGCGCCTGGGTACGACAGATAATTGTCATATC
The DNA here is from genome assembly GCA_903836945.1 of uncultured Actinomycetes bacterium. Classification (GTDB taxonomy): domain Bacteria; phylum Actinomycetota; class Actinomycetes; order Nanopelagicales; family Nanopelagicaceae; genus AAA044-D11. Next base: position 44,875 of record CAILSO010000011.1, read on the forward strand.
TATTGGGTGTTCAGTAGCGTGGCAGTTGGGCGATGTATTAGTCAAAAATGGCGGCGTTGTTGCTGCGATTATCTGCGGATTAAGTATCCGCGTCTCCCTGTATAAATCAGTGCGCGAAGGATTTGGTCAGATTGTTGGAACCGCAATTGGCGCCGGCGTCGCACTGCTTTCGGTATGGGCATTTCACTTTGGAATCATTTCCATCGCCGTAACAGTCCTACTTTGCTCGGTAGTTGCTCGTGGATTGCATTTAGGTGAAGTCGCATCCGTCAATGTTCCGGTAACCGCGCTAATTGTTATTGGTCCTGGACTAAGTGAGAGCACTGCGGCAACGCGTTTTGCCTCAACTGTAATTGGTGCCGGGGTTGCAATTATTTTCTCTTATTTCTCTCATGCAAAAACTCCAGCCGAACGAATGAATGACAAGATTATTTCCATCTCCACCAAGGCGGCAGAATTATTGGCAACGATGTCTGAAGGTGTTGCCGGCGGCTACACCCAAAAACAAGCAGGGGATTGGTTGGCTAAAGCACGGCTGCTCGTAGAAGAAATTCCATCGGTGCGCGCACAAGCTTTGGAAGCTAAGGCGCATGCAAAGTGGTTTCCAACTGCGGAAAAAGATGAAGCGGAAGATTTGTATACCAAAGGTGTTGGAGTGGAACACACAATTGTTCAGGTTAGGACGATTGCCCGAACCCTCTTCGACTCTGCTGTTGAGGGCGGTATCCCAGAGAGTGTGAAGCGCCGAATTGCGCATGCCCTCTCAACTGCGAGTTACGCCATCTCAAATAAAGTGGAAGAGATTGAAGATGGCGAAGATGTCTTTATAGATGAGACTGCTACCGATGACATTCGAAGCGCCGGTGCGGCGCTGGCCGAACAGTTGATCCAAGGAGCACATGATGTGGATCAGGATCAATTAGTCCGTGGCATCTCTTTGGTCACAAATATCGAACGTATTGCTGATTCCTTGGATGAAACTTCGCCAGCCCTAGATGTAATGACGCCAGATGAACCGGCCTCAAATAAGATCATTCAGATCTCACCCATAGAACAAACACAGAAGTGGTGGAAGCGAGTATTTAAGCCGATCAAAAAGGTATTTAGAAGGTACTTTTAATTACTTCAAAATATTTACTGCTCGAGCAATTACCAATCCGACTGTTACAAGTGAAGTTGCAGATTGAACCATCATTAAAACCTTAGCCCAACGAGTAAGTGGCATGACATCGGTCGGACTAAAAGCGCTGGCATTTGTAAACGAGGTAAATAAGTAATCAAAGAAATTCGGCGCCCAATCTTTCGGCGCATATTCGGGGTCTGACATTTGCGGAAATAAAAAGTCAGGATATGGATCAAGGGCCTGCGCACGTGCCCCAGGTCCACCACGATCAAACTCCCAGTACCAAAGCGCAAAGACGACAATATTTGTAATCCAGATCGATCCACCAAACCAGAGCAACTTCGTTGCATCATTAACAGTTCCATCAATAAGTGATTGCACTAAACGAACTGCGGATGCAATATTTGAAATTGTCATTACGCCAGTCAATAAAATTCCAAGCGACCAGCGACCCCGTGCATGTGCCTTGATACGTCCAGGGTTAACTGCAAAAAGTGAGATAGCAAGAATTGCTTCAACCGCGCAAATGTAAGGTTGAGTTTTTAGAGATAAAGATTTAGGTAATAAGAATTGCAATGTAATAACAATGACGACAACAAAGGAGACCGGCCAACGAGGTTCGCCCTTATGCACTTTGTGCCAATGCGGCAGATTAGGTAGGTGGTAATCACGCGCTCTCATTTTGCAGACTTTAATCGAAAATTCATGCGCAATTTCACCCCTAGGGGATGTGGTTGTATTCTTTGGACTTCCAAGTCCGCCCCCCTAGCTCAGTCGGTAGAGCGTTTCCATGGTAAGGAAAAGGTCAACGGTTCGATTCCGTTGGGGGGCTCGATAAGCACAAATCCTTGGCGGGGTAGCTCAGCTTGGTAGAGCAAACGGCTCATAATCGTTGTGTCGCCGGTTCAAATCCGGCCTCCGCTACCAAAGATTTTAAGTTGTACCAGTATTCAAGTAACCTACGGGTCTTAGATAAGTTGGAAAAAAGGGAGCACCACAATGGCAAGTAAGAGCGCGGATGTACGCCCAAAGATCACTATGGCCTGCGTAGAGTGCAAAGAACGTAATTACATTACAAAGAAGAACCGTCGTAACGATCCAGACCGTATGGAACTCAAGAAGTTCTGTCCTCGTTGCAAGTCTTCAACCCTTCACCGCGAGACTCGCTAACTAATGCTTGATCCCGATCTAATCGGGCGCACTTTTGTCGGTGCGAATGCAACATCTGTTACGCAAGATCAAATAAATCAATTTGCCGCTGTAATTGGCGAGGAAAATTTAACAGTTGCGCCCCCAACTTTTTCGATCTCCATCTCATTAGATCAATCCCAAAAACTCCTTCAAGATTCCGGTCTTGATTGGAGTCGAGTCGTCCATGGCGAACAAAAATTTGAAATCAAGCGCCCGATCGTTGCCGGTGATCAATTAATTTGCTCATCGACCATCGAAAGCTATCGCGTTGCAGCTGGAAATGAGATTGTCTCGGTTCGTTCCGACTTACACGCCAAAGACGAATTAGTTGTCTCCACCTGGTCAACATTGGTGGTGCGCGCATGAGTTTAAGTACTGGCCAAGAATTAGCACCTAAGAGATATTTGATAAACCGCGCACTTCTAAAGCAATATGCCGATGCAAGTGGCGATCAGAACCCAATCCACCAAGATGAAGCATTTGCCAAATCAGTCGGGCTGCCAGATGTCATCGCCCATGGAATGTTGACGATGGCGCTCGCCGGAAAGTTCCTTTCCGATTTAAATGGGTCGGCAGCCGTTGTTGAATTTTCGGCAAAGTTTATTAAGCCAGTCGTAGTTCCAGCCGGACGGGATGTGGAGTTAATAGTTTCGGGAAAAGTCGGCGAGATCAACGAAGGCATTGCGAAGATCGAAATTACTGCAATGTGTGAAGATGTAAAAGTATTAGGAGTAGCCAAAGGGGCCGTCCGAATTTAATGGCCTATCCACTAAAGATCTACAAGCGAATCGGAGACTTACGAAAAGTCAGCGATAAAGATTTCACGGCAACTATCGCAATTTATGTAGATGGCTTTATCGAGGATGCTATAGCCTGCCTAAAAGCCATTAAGACAAATACTGCTGAAGATGTCGCGATTTATGTAGTAATCACCGGCACTCCAGAATTGCTGGATATTGCAGAACAAATTGATGCCCGCACTTTTATCACCCAGATAACTGAAGGCGTTGGCTATGGCGATGCCATTAACGCACTAATTAAGTTTGCTAATTCAAAATTTGTTGTAGTTATGGATCCATCATCTATCTTTGAAGGCGATGTCATGGCGCCGGTTATTGCCGAATTAAACAAAGAAGAGTTCTGCGCGGTCGGCTGGCGTGGGGGCTTGGTCAATACTGAAGATGGTTGGCGCAGCGTTGATGACAAAGGCCCGGGTGAAGTCGATGTGCTCTTTAGCTATTTCTTAGCAGTAAATCGTCAAGATGCAATTAGTTGTGGTGGCTTTAATGCACGTGCCATTTATTATCGAAATGCAGATATCGAATTTTCGCTTAGATTGCGCCATGCGCAGGGTCGTTTACTGCAGATGGAGCTACCCCTTCGACAAGAGCGCCATCATGGTTACTACGACGCCGATGAAACATTCCGCGATGAGCAATCGCGCAAGACATATGATCGAATTCTCGATCGATTCCGCGGTAAGAGCGAGATCCTCGCCCCACGCAGGTAGCCTTTACTTATGAGCACCGAACTTTCAAGCCTCACCACCATGGCGGTTGGTGGTCCGGCAAAAAACTTAGTTCGAGTGCGTGGCGAAAAAGAGCTAATTGAAGCGGTGCGAGCCGCAGATAAATCTCAAACCCCATTACTTATTCTGGGTGGCGGCTCAAATGTTTTAATAAGTGATGCTGGTTTTGATGGAACAGTTATTCACGTTGAAACTGCCGGAAATTCTTACGAGATTGATGCCTGCAGTGGCGGACTACTAACCGTAAGCGCCGGCGAGGATTGGGATGAATTCGTTGCCTTTACTATTGAAAAGGGTCTAGCCAACTTAGAAACTTTGAGTGGAATTCCGGGGACAGTTGGCGGCGCGCCAATCCAGAACATAGGTGCCTACGGACATGAAGCTGGCGAAATTATCGCCCGCGTACGCACCTTTGACCGCAAGAACGATGAAATCAAAACTTTTATGGCAAGCGAATGTGAATTCTCTTATCGCAACTCGATCTTCAAGCAGCAAGCCGGCCGCTACGTTATTTTGGATGTTACTTTTCACTTACGGCTTGGTGAAGAGTCATTGCCAATCCAATATGAAGAATTAGCCGGCGCCCTTGGCGTTGAGGTCGGCGCTCGGGTCGCGATCCGTGAAGTACGTAATGCGGTTCTTAAATTGCGCGAAGCCAAAGGAATGTTGTTATCAACTGGAATTAAATCAGCTGGTTCATTCTTTACTAATCCAATTATTTCTAGAGAGGAAGCAGCAAAACTGCCGGCAGATGCACCTAAATGGGAACAAGGCGATGGCAAGATTAAAACGAGCGCAGCTTGGCTAATGGAGCATGCTGGAGTTGAAAAGGGTTACCGTTTAGCTGGCGCACAAATTTCACCTAAGCACGTGCTGGCGCTAAGTAATGCAGGTGATGCAACCGCCAAAGATTTGATTGCTCTCGCTAAAGAAGCACGCAAAAAGGTGAGTGAAACGTTTGGAATTACTTTAGAGCCAGAAGTAGTTTTAGTTGGAATTAATCTTTAGCTTCGGAAAGTAAATTCTTTACGCGGGTAATTCCTTCAACAATATCTTCATCACTAGTTGCATACGAGAAGCGTAGGTAACCAGATGGGCCAAAAGCTTCGCCTGGTACTGCAGCAACTTCAACTTCATCAAGAATAAGTGAAGCGAGTTCGGCCGAAGTATGAGGGCGCTTGCCACGAATCTCTTTTCCAAGAACTCCCTTAACTGATGGGTAAACATAAAAGGCACCAGTCGGAGTTGGGCATTCAACACCTGGAATCTCATTTAGCATCTTCACGATTAACTTACGACGACGATCGAAGGCGATGCCCATCTCGTGAACGGCGGTTAGATCTCCAGTAAGTGCGGCAATTGCAGCACGTTGTGAAACATTTGAAACATTTGAAGTTAAGTGTGATTGCAGATTAGTTGCGGCCTTAATTACATCCTTCGGCCCGATCATCCAGCCCACGCGCCAACCGGTCATCGCATAAGTCTTAGCAACACCATTGAGGATGATGGTGGTATCTGCGAGTTCTGGAACTAAAACTGGAAGTGATGGGGCAGTAGCTCCGTCATAACGTAGGTGTTCGTAGATCTCATCAGTGATAACCCAAATATTGTTCTTTAACGCCCACTCGCCAATTGCTTTCGCTTGTTCTGGTGAATAGACCGAGCCGGTTGGGTTAGATGGTGAGCAGAATAGGAGTGCTTTCGTCTTTTCGGTGCGAGCAGCTTCAAGCTGTTCGACGGTTACGCAATAATTTTGGGTTTCATCAGCAAAGACTTCAACTGCAACGCCACCAGCTAATTTGATGCACTCTGGATATGTTGTCCAGTATGGCGCAGGCAAGATAACCTCATCACCTGGATCAATGATGCTGGCAAAAGATTCATAAACAGCTTGCTTGCCACCATTAGTTACGAGAACTTGATCGGCAGTTATTTTGTAATTGGAGTCGCGTAAAGTTTTTGCAACGATCGCTTCCCGAAGTTCTGGCAGTCCTGGTGTTGGTGTGTAGCGATGATTTGCAACTTTTTCAGAAGCTTCAACCGCAGCTTTGACAATGTAATCAGGAGTTGGGAAATCTGGTTCGCCAGCACCGAAGCCAATTACGGGACGACCAGCAGCTTTTAGGGCCTTGGCCTTTCCATCTACCGCCAAAGTGGCGGACTCGGCGATAGCTGCGATTCTGCGAGAAATTCTTGGTTTTGCGCTCATAGAAGGCGAGTATGCCACCTGAGTTTTACTAACCCACCCCTTCGCCTCTAGACTCCCGAGTCCGGCGCTTGCAGTAGGTCATGATGACGCATGTCTTGGTGAACTAAGTGACGCCTGAAGGGCAGTAGCTCAATTGGCTAGAGTTCCGGTCTCCAACACCGGCGGTTGGGGGTTCAAGTCCCTCCTGCCCTGCAAGAAGTTTTAGTAAGAGTTAGTAAAGAGTTAGTAACGAGTTTGAAAACGATAAGAAAGAGGTAGTGCAAGTGGTTGATGAAACACAAGACCATTTAACCGAAGAGAAGCTTGGCTTCTTCGGTCGCATCAACCTGTTCTATCGCCAAGTTGTTGCCGAACTTCGCAAAGTAGTTTGGCCAACTCGTAAGCAACTTACTACTTACACCGCAGTTGTATTGGTATTCGTTGGATTCATCATTGCTGTTGTTTCAGCACTTGATGTTGTTGTTACCAAAGTCGTTTTCTGGGTTTTCGGATAGAAAGGGAAGCATAAATGTCAGTTGATACTCCATCATTGGGCAACCAAGATGCATTTGAAGCAGCCTTAGCTGCCACCGCTTCTACCGATTCATCCGATTCAACAGATGTAATTATCGATGAAGTTATTGCCGATGTCGCAGAAGGAACACCTGAAGCCATTGCCGCAATTGAAGATGAAGTTGAATTAGAAGTTGAAGAGAATGATGAGAACGCAGAATTTCGTCGCGCACTTCGTAGCGCACCTGGCGATTGGTATGTAGTTCACTCATATGCAGGCTATGAGAAGAAGGTAAAGGGCAACCTTGCCAACCGTATTACCTCTCTTAATATGGAAGATTACATTTTCCAGGTAGAAGTACCAGAAGAAGAGATCACCGAAGTCAAGAACGGTCAGCGCAAGCAAGTTAAGCGCAACGTTTTCCCAGGCTATGTTCTAGTTCGCATGGATCTAACCGACGAATCATGGTCATGTGTGCGTAACACTCCAGGTGTAACTGGTTTCGTCGGCAATGCCCATCACCCAGCACCACTTACTTTGAGCGAGGTTGAAAATATCTTGGCGCCACGTCCAAAGGCGAAGGCAGAGAAGCTTTCAATCAAGATGGTTGATTTCGAAATCAACGAATCAGTCACCGTTATGGATGGCCCATTCGCAACCTTGCCAGCAACGATCTCCGAGATCATGCCAGAGCAAGGCAAGCTAAAGGTTTTGGTTTCAATCTTCGGACGCGAAACTCCTGTAGAACTTTCATTCAACCAAGTACAAAAGATTTAATCCAGAGAAAAGAAAAGGAACCACCACCATGGCACCAAAGAAGAAGATCACCGCACTTATTAAGTTGCAGATCCAGGCTGGCGCAGCAACACCTGCACCACCAGTAGGTCCTGCTCTTGGTCAACATGGTGTGAATATCATGGATTTCGTCAAGGCTTACAACGCTGCGACTGAATCACAAAAGGGTCAGATCATCCCAGTAGAAATTACTGTCTTTGAAGATCGCTCATTCACATTTATCACCAAGACTCCACCAGCATCACGTCTAATCTTGAAGGCTGCTGGAATTGAAAAGGGTTCACCTGTTCCACACAAGCAAAAGGTTGCAAATATCTCTAAGGCACAGGTTGAAGAGATCGCAAAGATCAAGATGGCTGATCTAAATGCAAATGACCTTGAAGCTGCATCACTAATCATTGCCGGTACCGCTCGTTCAATGGGTATTACCGTCGGTTAATCCAGAAATTCTGGATTAAAAAAGAAATTGTGGGAGGACCGCGCTGGTCCGTTTAACCACAACTCCAACCCCCGTAAAAAGGGACAAACGAAAAGAGAGAAGAAATGAAGCGCAGTAAGAAATACACAGAGGCAGCCGCAAAGGTTGACCAAAATATCCTTTACACACCAGGTCAAGCAGTAAAGCTTGCCAAGGAGACTTCTACAACAAAGTACGACGCAACCGTTGAAGTTGCACTAGTACTTGGCGTAGATCCAAAGAAGGCAGATCAAGCAATTCGTTCAACCGTAAACTTGCCTCACGGAACCGGTAAGACTGCCCGCGTTCTTGTATTCGCAGGTGGCGAACGTGCTGAAGAAGCTCGTGCCGCTGGTGCTGACATTGTCGGTGCAGATGAATTGATCGATGAAGTTTCAAAGGGTCGCCTTGATTACGACGCAGTCGTATCAACACCAGAATTAATGGGTAAGGTCGGTCGTCTTGGAAAGGTACTCGGACCTCGTGGTCTTATGCCAAACCCAAAGACCGGAACTGTAACCACCGATGTTGCAAAAGCTGTTAACGATATTAAGGGTGGAAAGATTGAATTCCGCGTTGATAAGAATTCAAACCTTCACTACATCATCGGAAAGACCTCTTTCACAGCAGAACAACTAGCTGATAACTATGCAGCTGCTCTTGAAGAAGTTATGCGTTCGAAGCCAAACTCTTCAAAGGGTCGCTTCATCAAGCGCGCGACTATCTCAACAACAATGGGACCTGGAATTCAGGTTGACCCAACCATCTCTCGCGATGGTGGGGATAACGTCCAAGCCTAGAACAAGCCTAGAACAAGCCTAGAACAAGCCTAATTAATACAAATTTTGACTGGGGTAGGCCGCAGGGCTTACCCTTGATCAAGTAGTAAAAAGTAGTAAAAGCAGTACCCGTACCAAAGACTGCAGGTCTCATTACTTGAGTGAAAACTAAGGTAAAGAGTTAATAGTCGAAAGACAACCCGCATAGGTGCACACGTAACCTCGTGCGCATTTATGCGACGAGGTTTTTCTACTTTTATAAGCCTCTTACCTGCAGGTCACTGCAGTAAATGAAATGAATGAATGAGCGAAAGGAAGCCAAATGGCTCGCCCAGATAAAGAAGCAGCAGTTGCTGAACTAACGGAAGATTTCCGTACAGCCGGCGCAACAGTGCTAACTGAATATCGTGGTCTCTCTGTTACATCGATGAAGGCGCTTCGCCGATCACTTGGTGCAGATACCAAGTACTCGGTTGTTAAGAACACCCTCACCAAGATCGCCGCAAAGAACGCTGGCGTAGATATCGACGATGCATTGCTCGCCGGACCATCTGCACTCGCATTCGTTAAGGGTGATCCAATTGATGCAGCAAAGAACCTAAAGAATTTTGCTAAGGAGAATCCACAACTTGTTATCAAGGGTGGAATCTTCGAAGGAAAGGCTGTCTCCGTTGCCGAGATTATGAAGCTCGCTGATCTTGAATCACGCGAAGTTCTATTGGCAAAGCTCGCTGGTGCAATGAAGGGATCGCTTGCTAAGGCAATCCGAACCATTGATGCACTTCGCTTGAAGAAAGAAGCAGCAGAAGGTGCTCCAGCTCCAAAGGCTGAAGCAGTTGTAGCGTCCGAAGCACCTTCAGAAATTGCTGAGGCAGTGGTTCCAGCGGAAGCTGCGACCGAAACAAGCGCCTTGCCTGAAACTCCAGTTGTTGAAGAAACACCAGCAGTAGAAGAAACCCCAGAAGCGTAAGTACCGAGAAAAGGAAATATAAAAATGGCAAAGCTATCTTCAGATGATCTATTAGCTCAATTCAAGGAAATGACCCTGGTTGAACTTTCAGATTTCGTAAAGGCATTTGAAACTGAATTCGATGTAACAGCAGCAGCTCCAGTAGCAGTTGCAGCAGCAGGCGGCGCAGCTGCCGGTGGCGCAGCTGATTCAGGACAAGATGAGTTCACACTTATCCTTGACGATGCTGGTTCACAAAAGATTGCAGTTATCAAGGAAGTTCGTAACATCAACTCAGCTCTTGGTCTAAAGGAAGCTAAGGACCTAGTAGATGCAACTCCTGCAACCTTGATTGAAAAGGGAAGCAAGGAAGCTGTAGACAAGGCAAAGGCAGCTCTAGAAGCAGCTGGCGCAAAGGTCACAGTCAAGTAATTACTTACTTATTTAAAAGCCCCTGCCAACGCGGGGGCTTTTTTATTTCTTAAGACTTTACAGAACGTTCACATGTTTAACAGGCCATTCACAAGTTTCAGGGTTACTTTAGGTCTATGAAAACTTCAACAAAGATTGCCTCATCTGTACTAATCGCCGGAGCGCTACTAATGGCTCCAACCGCATCATTCGCTGCAGATGCTTCAGCATCGCCATCAGCATCGCCATCAGCTGAGCCAAAGACTGCTAAGACTCCAAACCCAGCAGTTGCTGCATATAAGGCACAACTTGCTGCCTACAAAGCTGCGGTTGCTGCTCGCGAAGCCGC
>CAILSO010000012.1 GCA_903836945.1 uncultured Actinomycetes bacterium
GCGGGATTTCGCGCTTAAGTTGGTCTTTAACCCAAATCTAGGCAATACTTCTCTCAGCGTTCAGCGCGCCGACTAACAAGTTCGGTTAACGCCGCGGATGCGAGAGCTTTCAAAAGGAAGTTTTTAAATTTAGTTTTAGATGAGGATTTAACTATGGCTATAGAGCCTAAAGGTGCCCGTAAGCGGGTACGAGGAAAAGCGAAGAAGGATGAAGCTGCGCTTTCTCCAGAAGTTTCTGAGAATACTGAAGCAACAGAAGTCGCTATCGCAGAACCAACTGAGAAGAAGAAGAGCACCAAGAAGGCCGCTTCAATCCCAGTACCAATGTTTCAAGCTGCGCCAGATGAGGTAGCTCCCAAGAAAGTTAAGGCAGCTGCGGCAAGCACTCCTTCGGAATCGGAAGAGACTGAAGAGCAGAGCGCCGAGCGTCGCCGTCGCCGTCGTGGTGGAAGAGGCCGTCGCCGTGGAGGTCGCGATCTTGGTGATGACGCTACAAATGATGTAAATGAGAATATTGATAACGATTCAGATGAACCATCTGATGCAGGTGACCTTGATGGGGATTCACAAGTTAATGAAGATGGCACCGTAACCCGTCGCCGTCGACGCCGCCGTGCACGTGGCGAAGGTGTAACTCCTGGTGAAGTAATTGATGAAGATGGTGTTGTAACCGTAGTTAAGGTGCGCGAACCAAGACCTGCTCGCGAACCAAGACCTGCTCGCGATGATCGTTCAAGCCGAAGTGACCGCGGTCGCAATAATCGCCGGAATGATCGCCGAAATGATCGCGAACCAAGAGAATTTGTTCGCCGTCGCGGAAGTGTTATCACTGAATCTGAATTTCTAGCACGTCGCGAGAATGTTGATCGTCAGATGTTGGTTCGCCAAACTGGTGACCGCACCCAGATCTCAGTTCTTGAAGACAAGATCATGGTCGAGCATTATGTAAATCGAAATAGCAATATTTCTTATGTTGGAAATGTTTATCTCGGTAAGGTTCAAAATGTTCTTCCGTCAATGGAAGCTGCATTCGTTGATATTGGCAAGGGTCGTAACGCAGTTCTTTACGCCGGTGAAGTGAATTGGGATACCGCAGGTTTAGCCGATGGCCAACCTCGCAAAATTGAACATGTACTAAAGACCGGTCAATCGGTATTAGTACAAGTAACGAAAGATCCAATTGGTCAAAAGGGAGCTCGCCTTACAAGTCAGATCTCACTTCCTGGTCGTTATTTGGTTTATGTTCCAAGTGGTGAGATGAGCGGAATTAGCCGTCGCCTTCCAGAACAAGAGCGAAATCGCTTAAAGACTATTTTGAAGAATTTGATTCCAGAAGATGCTGGCGTAATTGTCAGAACTGCCTCAGAGGGAGCTTCAGAAGAAGAGCTAGAGCGCGATGTAATTCGCCTCAAGGCGCAATGGGAAGATATTCAAAAGAAGGCTGAGTCTTCCGAGACTTCAGCGCCATCACTTCTCTACTCAGAACCAGATTTAACCGTCCGAGTTATTCGCGATATCTTCAATGAAGATTTCAAGAAGATGATTGTTCAGGGAGATCAGGCTTGGGAAGATATCAATAACTATCTTGGCCATATTGCACCAGAGTTAACTTCCAAGATCGAAAAGTGGACCGGTACTCGCGATCTCTTTGTAGAAAATAGAATTGAAGAACAGCTTGCTAAGGCATTTGATCGCAAGGTTTATCTACCTTCAGGCGGTTCATTAGTTATTGATCGCACCGAAGCGATGATCGTTATCGATGTCAATACTGGAAAGTTCATCGGTAAGGGCGGAAACTTAGAAGAGACCGTTACCAAGAACAACCTAGAAGCAGCTGAAGAAATTGCCCGCCAACTTCGCCTGCGCGATATGGGCGGAATCATCGTTATCGACTTTATTGATATGACTTTGGAATCAAACCGTGACTTGGTATTACGACGACTCGTTGAATGTTTAGGGCGCGATCGCACCAAGCATCAAGTTGCCGAAGTTACCTCACTTGGTTTAGTTCAGATGACTCGAAAGCGCGTCGGTCAAGGTTTGATCGAAGCCTTCTCAACTACTTGCGAGAGTTGTGGCGGCCGCGGAATTCATATTCATAGCGAACCTGTAGAAAAGGTTGCACTTGAAAAGGATATGGAGAAGCGTTTCGTACCTACCAATTACGGTGCTCAAGAGGTTGAAGAGGTTGAAGAGGTTGAAGAGGTTGAAGAGGTTGAAGAAGCTGAAGATATTGATGAGGCAGATGCGACGCCTGAGGTTTCGACCCCGGTAGAGGCCAAAGAAGCCGAAGAAGTTGAAGTTTCAAAACCAGCTCCAAAGCGCCGCCGCCGTGCGGTAAGTACCGGGGTAATTACCCCAGTTTGACCCCGAGGCGGGGAGATCCGTATCCTTGCCCTCTGCCCAATTTCGGGCTCTTTAGGTTAGTTTGATTTGAATGAAAGGTGTCACCGTGTACGCGATTGTTAAAGCAGGCGGCCGTCAAGAGAAGGTTGCAGTTGGTGACACAGTTGTTGTCGATCGTATCGACGCAAAAGTTGGCGCATCAGTTTCATTCCCAGCTCTCCTAGTAGTTGAAGGTGCAACCGTTACCTCAGACCCAAAGGCGTTATCAGGCGTCAAGGTCACTGGTGAAATCGTTGAAGAGCAAAAGGGTCCAAAGATCGACATCCTTCGCTACAAGAACAAGACTGGCTACCGCCGTCGTTCAGGTTTCCGTTCCCAATTAACGCGCGTGAAGATCACCGCGATCACAAAGTAATAAGAGGAGGCGAATAACAAATGGCAAGTAAAAAAGGTGTCTCGTCTACCCGAAATGGTCGCGATTCAAATGCGCAGTACCTTGGTATTAAGCGTTATGCAGGACAGATCGTAAAGAGTGGAGAAATCCTAGTTCGCCAACGCGGAACAGTTTTTCACCCAGGACAAAATGTAGGTATCGGTAAGGATGACACACTATTCGCACTAGCTGCGGGTGAAGTTGCCTTCGGTCGCGCTCGTGGTCGCAAGGTTGTAAATATCGTTCCGGTGGCTGCACTAGTTAACGCGTAATCGCAGATTATTAGCTGCGGGTCCGCGAAATGCGGACCCGCATTTTTTATTTAAAGAGAGTTTTAAGGAAAGGGGAGTCAAATGGCATCGTTCGTCGATCGCGTAACTCTCCATGCCTTTGCTGGCTCTGGTGGTGATGGTTGCGTTTCAATTCACCGTGAGAAGTTCAAGCCGCTTGGTGGTCCAGATGGCGGTAACGGTGGTCGCGGTGGAGATGTAATTCTCGTGGTTGATCCAGGCACGACGACCCTTTTAGATTTTCACCACTCACCACATAGACGAGCCACAAATGGTTCACTCGGTTACGGTGATTACTGCAATGGCAAAGAAGGTAAAGATTTAATTCTTCCTGTTCCAAACGGAACGGTTGTTAAGGATCATGAAGGCATAGTCCTTGCCGACTTAATCGGAACTGGAACAAGATTTGTTGCTGCGCAAGGTGGTAAGGGCGGACTTGGCAATGCTGGACTTGCATCATCAAAGCGTCGCGCTCCTGGTTTCGCACTTAAAGGTGAGCCAGGCGAAGAACGAACACTTCACCTTGAATTAAAGAGCGTTGCTGATATTGGTTTAATTGGATTTCCATCAGCTGGAAAGTCATCATTGGTAGCCGCGATCTCTGCTGCGAAACCAAAGATCGCCGATTACCCATTCACAACCCTTGCGCCAAACTTAGGTGTCGTCCAAGCTGGCGATACCCGCTTTACCGTTGCCGATGTCCCAGGACTTATTCCAGGAGCCTCTGAAGGTAAGGGCCTTGGCTTGGAATTCTTACGGCACGTCGAACGTTGTGCGGCGCTAGTTCATGTTCTTGACTGTGGAACTTTGGAGACCGATCGCGATCCAATAAAGGATTTCGACATTATTGAAGAAGAGTTAAAGCACTACGGTGGACTTTCAGAGCGACCAAGAATTATTGCCTTAAATAAAGTTGATCTTCCAGATGGAAAAGCTATGGCTGACATGGTGCAACCAACTTTGGAGGCTCGTGGCTATCAAGTATTCCAAATCTCTGCAGCATCACATATCGGATTAACCGAACTTAACTATGCGATGGCAAAGATCATTCAAATTCAGCGAAAAGCTGAAGCGCTCCAAGAGAAGGCACGTATCGTGCTGCGCCCAGCTCCAGTTAATGACAATGGATTTACTGTCACCGCAAATGAAGATGGCTCCTTTACCGTTTTGGGCGAGAAGCCAATTCGTTGGGTAAAGCAGACTGACTTTGGAAACACGGAAGCAGTGGGTTATCTTGCCGATCGATTGGCAACACTTGGCGTTGAGAAGGAATTATTTAAAAAGGGTGCAAAGGCAAAAGATGAGGTCCGAATAGGTGCCGGCGAATCTGCGGTGATCTTTGATTGGGAGCCAACTATTGAAGCGGGCGCTGAATTACTTGCCGGGCCACGTGGTGGTGACTTGCGCGTTGAATCACCATGGGCTGGTCGTTATATTGATGATGATGTTGATGAACTTAGTGATGATGAAATTGCGATGCAATGGGAGTACAACGTTGCTGATCCAAAGAGTCCAAGGATAGAAACTACAAATGAGTAATGAAGTATTAACCAGAGCAAATCGAATTGTTATAAAGGTTGGTTCATCAACCCTAACTGGAAGTGCTGGGACTGCTCTAGATGTCGCGGCAGTTGCTTCCCTGGTATCAGTAGTTGCAAATTTAAAAGCTCAAAATAAGGAAGTAGTAATAGTTACTTCTGCGGCAATCGCAGCAGGAATGGCGCCACTTGGTTTGAGCGCTAGACCTACCGATCTGGCAACACAACAAGCGGCCGCCTCTGTGGGACAAGGTTTACTTATTGCCAAGTACACCGAGGAATTTAGTAAGCATTCAATTGTTGCCTCACAGGTACTTCTAACCGGTGATGAGGTCGAAGAGGCGAGCAAGCGAGAGAATGCCCAACGAACTCTTTTTCGCTTACTTGAATTAGGTGTTGTGCCAATCATTAATGAAAATGACTCGGTAGTTACTGAGGAAATTCGAATGGGTGATAACGACCGTTTGGCAGCTCTAGTATCTCAATTAATCTCGGCAAATTTATTAGTCCTAGTTTCTGATGTTGATGCGCTTTATGACGCACCACCTTCACAGGTTGGTGCCAAACGAGTTGCAAAGGTTAATTCCCTCTCCGAATTGGGTAATTTCCAGATCGGTGGCGTTGGTAGTTCAGGTGTTGGAAGCGGCGGAATGGTAACCAAAATTCAGGCAGCCGAGATCGCAACAAAGAATGGTGCCACGATGTTGCTAACCAATTTGGCCAGCCTAAGTAAAGCGCTAGCTGGCGAAGATTTTGGAACGCTATTTCTTGCTGGAACTAATAGCTAACAAAACCTTTGCAACTTTTACATTCATATTTTCATCACCAGATGTAGGCACATCAGAGGATTTAACAATCACAGTTCGAGTTGTTGGATCCGTCCAAACAAATTGCCCATGCAGGCCGAGGGCGGTTGAAATATTTGGATAAGGGTGCCAGACCTGTGCGCCGTAACCCCAACCATGATCGAGAGTCGTCACAGGTGTTGTCATACGCTTTAACCAGACGGGATCAATTATTTGATTGGCACCTGCTTGCCCACCATTAATGATCGCTAAACCGACGCGTGCGTAATCTCGCGCAGTTGCGTTAAAGCAACAGAAAGTTTTTTCAACTCCGCCTTTATGATCAACATTCCAAGTAGCTGCATACTGCGCACCAATTGGCTGCCAAACGTTCTTGCTGAAGTAATCAGAGACCGAACCACCAGTGACCTTCTTGATGATCATGCCAAGTAGTTGGGTATCAACGCTCATGTATTCAGATTTAGAGCCCGGAGCAAAGGCCATCTTTCGATTGTGCTTAATAAACCAATTCATATCGGTGGTCGCATACATCTGCGCGATCGCTACGCCCCAACCAGAAGGCCCACTTGGGTAATTATCACTAACACCAACACCGGCCTGCATATCTAAGAGCGTCTTAATGCTGACCTGATCAAACGAGGTGCCGGTTTTATATTCTGGGAAATATTTAATGAAGGTATCTGATTCAGCGATCTTCCCTTGATGAATCAATTGACCAATAACTATTGAGGTCATCGTTTTGCCTTCAGAATAGGAAGGGAATATAGATTTCTCCGTAAAACCCTTTCCATAATATTCATAGGTGATAACACCGTTACGAATAACCAAAAAGGCATTGGTGTAAGTCTTTTTTAAGAATTCTTGCCAGGTAATTGAACCGTTTTCCCATGGCACGGTTGCGGGCATCGCTTCAGTCGAAGTTGGCCAAGCAATTGGTTTGTTAGCAGGTGCGATGGTGTTCCATGGCATCAGCGTTGGCGTTTTTGAGGCTGGGGCTAGGCCCAGACGAATCGCTGCTATTGGGTTTGGATAGTGGATGAATTTTGTGAAGCCGGTAAGCGCAACTGCAAAGCCGACAAAGACGATCAAGATATTTCTAAGCACCTTTAGAAAACGTTTCATGAGAGAAGGGTATGTTGCCTTAGGCTAGGAGCATGGAAGCCACCGCGATAATTAATGAACTTGCCGATAAGGCGCGCTTGGCTGCGCGGACTTTAATCGCGGCAACCGGCGCCGAACGAAGCGCCGCGCTGGTGGCGATCGCCGAGGAAATATTAAAAAGTGAAGGCGAAATTCTGGCAGCCAATGCGCAAGATATGGTGCGCGCAAAGGCCGATGGTATGTCCGATTCAATGCAAGACCGATTGCTCTTAACCCCAAAGCGAGTCGCCGATATAGCTGATGGGGCAATTCAAGTTTCCAAATTGCCTAATCCAATTGGGCTGACGATTAATGAGAACCGCCTTCCAAATGGACTTCACCTAAAGCAAGTCAGCGTTCCATTTGGAGTTGTTGGAATGGTTTATGAAGCGCGACCAAATGTGACGGTGGATGCTGCGGTTATTTTGTTGATGTCGGCAAATGCGGCTCTGCTTCGCGGTTCTTCAAGCGCTGCGGAAAGCAATGAAGTTTTAGTTAAGGTGATGAAGCGAGCATTGGCCAAAACAAATATCTCTGCTGAAGTTTTACAACTAGTCCCTTCACATGATCGTTCTACAGTCACAGCCTTACTGCATGCCAGAGGCAAGGTTGACTTAGTAATTCCACGGGGGAGCGCGGCCTTAATCCGGACCGTTGTTGATGAGAGCACTGTCCCAACAATTGAAACTGGCGCAGGTGTCTGCCATGTGTACGTAGATGATCAGGCCGATTTAACTAAAGCGCTTCCAATCTTGATCAACTCTAAAACCCACCGACCAAGTGTTTGTAATGCTGCAGAAACCTTGCTTGTGCATCAAGGTATCGCCGCGAAATTCTTGCCAATTGCACTTAAGGCGCTTGCCGAAGCCGGTGTAACTCTAAATGTTGACGAGGCCACTAAGAAGTTTGCTGATGAAATTGGAGTCAAGGTCAACCTGGCAGGTGAAGAAAATTGGAGTACTGAGTACAACGCACTTGAGATGAATGTGGCGATTGTGCCAGATATTTTATCTGCGGCCGATCACATTGCTAAATATGGAACCAAGCACACTGAAGCTATCGTCTCTGAATCAGAAGAAAATGCCGCAAAATTTATTTCACTTCTAGATGCCGCAGCAATTATGGTTAATGCATCAACCAGATTCACTGATGGAGAACAGATGGGCTTCGGTGCTGAGATTGGAATCTCTAATCAAAAGCTCCACGCCCGCGGCCCAATGGGTCTTGTTGCCATGACCACTACGACTTGGATCGTAACTGGCAATGGGCAGATCCGCGCATAAATTCGATTTATTAGTAAGGACCGGCTCGCGATAGAGTGCGCACATGGCACAAATTTCTCGCGATGATGTTGCGCATCTAGCCAAATTAGCTCGCGTTGAAATGACGCCCGATGAGCTCGATCATATGGCTACCGAGTTGGATCAAATTCTTGGCGCAGTTAAGCGGGTACAAGAAGTTGCAACATCCGATATTGCCCCAACATCGCACCCACTTGAAATGACAAATATTTTTCGAGCCGATCTCGTAAAGCCAAGTCTGACAAATGAAGAGGCTCTTTCAGGTGCACCCGCCAAGGCCGAGGAGCGCTTTAAGGTTCCACAAATTTTGGGTGAAGAATGACAAATATTCATTCATCCGCAGCAGAGATGGCGGCGGCACTTTCCAAGAACGAGACAACTTCGGTTGAATTGACCAAGTTACACCTTGATCAAATCTCAAAGGTTGATGGAAAAGTTCATGCATTTTTACATGTTGATACCGAAGGCGCTTTAGCGCAAGCTGCGGAAGTAGATGCCAAGCGTGCTAGTGGCGAACAAATCTCGCCACTTGCCGGAGTCCCACTAGCTCTTAAAGATGTTTTAACTCAAAAGGGAATCCCAACCACAGCCGGTTCAAAGATATTAGAAGGTTGGCGACCACCATACGATTCAACAGTTGTTTCAAAGTTGAAGGCAGCTGGCGTTGTGATTTTAGGTAAGACAAATATGGATGAATTTGCCATGGGATCATCAACCGAAAATTCTGCCTACGGAACAACGCAAAATCCTTGGGACCTATCTCGAATTCCTGGCGGATCAGGCGGAGGTTCTGCCGCTGCGCTAGCTTCTTTTCAAGCACCACTTGCAATTGGTAGCGATACTGGTGGATCAATTCGTCAACCTGCGGCGTTAACCGGAACCGTCGGAGTTAAGCCGACCTATGGTGGCGTTTCAAGATATGGCGTTATTGCGTATTCATCTAGTTTGGATCAGATCGGACCATGCGCCCGAACTGTTTTAGATACCGCACTACTACATGAAGTTATCGCTGGCCATGATGAACGAGATTCAACAAGTATCAATGCGCCAGTCCCACAAGTTGTTGCTGCGGCGAAGAAATTAGATGTAAAAGGAATGAAGATTGGTGTCATCAAAGAATTAAACGGTGCTGGTTTTCAGGCTGGAGTAATTGAACGCTTTAATGAATCACTTGATTTGTTAGTTGCCAATGGTGCAGAAATCGTAGAAGTCTCTTGCCCTAACTTTGAGTATGCACTAGCTGCCTACTATCTAATTGCACCATCTGAAGCATCTTCGAATTTAGCGCGCTTTGATTCAATGAGGTATGGCTTACGTGTTGGCGATGACGGCAAGCGTGGCGCTGAAGAAGTTATGAGTATCACCCGTGAGGCTGGCTTTGGTAAAGAAGTTAAGCGCCGCATAATCCTTGGTACGTATGCGCTTTCATCTGGTTATTACGATGCCTTTTACGGCTCGGCTCAGAAAGTGCGAACTCTGGTTAAGCAAGATTTTGATGCCGCATTCCAAATGGCTGATGTGTTGGTTTCTCCGGTAACTCCCACAACCGCATTTAAAATCGGTGAAAAGAGCGATGATCCAGTTGCTATGTACTTAAGTGATATTGCAACAATTCCAGTGAATATGGCGGGCATCGGAGGAATGAGCCTTCCATGTGGCTTGGCGGCAGAAGATGGACTTCCAGTTGGCTTCCAAATCATGTCTCCGGTTATGCAAGATGATCGGATGTATCGAGTTGGTGCGACTCTTGAAGCAGCACTTGTAAGCAAATGGGGTAAGCCAATTCTCGCCAATGTTCCTGATCTAGGCGGTAAGTAATGACTCTAGATTACGCAGCAGCGGTAGAAAAGTACGAGCCAACACTTGGCCTTGAAGTGCACGTTGAACTAAATACCAAATCAAAAATGTTCTGCTCTTGTGCAACGGAATTTGGAGCGCAACCAAATACCCAGACCTGCCCAGTTTGCCTTGGATTGCCCGGCGCACTTCCAGTTGTAAATGCGAAGGCGATCGAGAGCACAATTTTAATTGGGTTGGCACTAAATTGTTCGATCGCACCTTATAGTCGCTTTGCTCGAAAGAATTACTTTTATCCTGATATGCCAAAGAACTTCCAGACCTCGCAATACGACGAGCCAATCTGCGTTAATGGCTATTTAGATGTTGAGATTGAGACCGATGAAGGTCAAAAGACATTTCGGGTTGATATCGAACGCGTTCACATGGAAGAGGACACTGGAAAATCGCTACACGTTGGTGGTTCAACCGGACGTATTCATGGCGCCGAATATTCACTCCTCGACTACAACCGTGCCGGTATTCCACTAGTTGAAATCGTTACTCGAATTGTTCCTGGCACTGGAAAATACGCACCACAAGTTGCTCGGGCATATGTGACTGAACTTCGTGACATCTTAAGATCACTTGGAGTTTCTGATGTAAAGATGGAACAGGGATCACTTCGTTGTGATGCAAATGTTTCACTTGCACCTGTTGGTTCTGGAAAACTTGGTACTCGTAGTGAAACCAAGAATGTAAATTCACTTCGTTCGGTGGAGCGCGCGGTTTCTGGTGAAATCGAACGTCAAGCTAATCGCTTGGAAAATGGCGAACGTATTATTCAAGAGACTCGCCACTTCTTAGAAGAGAGCGGTGCGACAAGGCCTGGTCGCTCGAAGGAGCAGGCAGAGGATTACCGTTATTTCCCAGAACCGGATCTAGTTCCAGTTACTCCTGATGCAAAGTGGATTGAAGAACTTCGCACTCGTATCCCCGAGAAACCTTCATTACGAAGAAAGCGTCTACAAGCTGAATGGAATTGCCCAGATAAAGAGATGGAATCTCTGGTTAATGCCGAGTTGCTTGATGTCGTAGAAGAGACGATCAAACTTGGCGCTGAACCAACCCGCGCTAGAACTTGGTGGCTTGGCGAAATTTCTAGATTGGCAAATGAAAAGGAAGTTGCTCCTACCTCGCTCGTTAATGCAGTGCAGGTTGCTGAAGTAATTTCATTGATCGTTTCTGGTGAATTGACCGATAAGTTAGCGCGCCAAGTTGTCGAAGGCGTTATTGCCGGTGAAGGTTCACCTGCGCAAGTAATTGAGAAGCGCGGCCTCAAAGTTGTCTCTGATGATTCAGCGCTCATGAGCGCTATCGAAGCTGCCATTGCGGCCCAACCAGATACGGCAGAGCGTGTGCGCGGTGGAAATATCCCTGCCGCAGGCGCGCTTATCGGAGCGGTTATGAAGGCAACTGGTGGCGCAGCAGATGCAGCGAAGGTACGAGAATTATTGTTAAAGCACTTAGGTCAGGGGTAATTGATGAGTAATCCAATGAAGCCACGTTCCGGTTTGGTTACCGATGGCATGGAACGAGCACCAGCTCGTGGCATGTTGCGAGCAGTTGGAATGGGCGATGAAGATTGGGTCAAACCACAAATCGGTATCGCATCTTCTTGGAATGAAATCACACCATGCAATCTCTCATTAGATCGTCTAGCAAAAGCATCACGCAGAGGCGTCATCGATGCTGGCGGTTTTCCGATGCAATTTGGAACCATCTCCGTATCTGATGGAATTTCTATGGGCCATGAAGGTATGCACTTCTCATTAGTATCAAGAGAAGTAATTGCTGATTCGGTTGAGACCGTTATGCAGGCAGAACGTTTAGACGGAATGGTTACCTTTGCTGGTTGCGACAAATCACTTCCAGGAATGATGATGGCGGCAGCTCGAATCGACGTGGCCTCAGTATTTGTTTACGCTGGCTCAACTCTTGCCGGAAATGTTGATGGCAAAGATGTGACAATCATTGATGCCTTTGAAGCGGTTGGCGCTTGTGCTCGTGGCTTAATTTCGCAGGAACAGGTTGATCGAATCGAACGCGCTATTTGTCCAGGTGAAGGTGCTTGTGGCGGTATGTACACCGCAAACACAATGGCTGCCGTTGGCGAAGCAATCGGACTTTCTCTTCCAGGTTCGGCATCACCTGCTGCAGTTGATCGTCGTCGCGATGATTATGCAGTTAAGTCAGGCGCCGCAGTTGTTGAATTAATTCGAAAAGGTATTACAACTCGCCAAATTCTTACCAAGAAGGCCTTTGAAAATGCGATTACCGTCGTAATGGCTCTTGGTGGATCCACTAACGCAGTTCTTCACCTACTTGCAATCGCAAATGAGGCGGAAGTTGATTTAACACTTGAAGATTTCCAACGTATTAGCGACAAGGTCCCACTACTTGGCGACCTAAAGCCTTTCGGTAAATATGTTATGACGGATATCGATCGCGTTGGCGGAATTCCGGTAGTGCTTCGCGCGCTCTTTGACGCTGGATATATTCATGGAGATTGCTTAACCGTTACTGGTAAAACGATGGCGGAAAACTTAGCTGAACTAAAGCCGCTTGATCCAGATGGCGAAGTTTTGCATGCGATCAAGTCACCACTTTCTACTGGTGGTGGCATCACAATTCTTGGTGGAAGTTTGGCGCCAGAAGGTGCTGTTTGTAAGACCGCTGGAATTGGCGTTGAAGAATTTGAAGGACCGGCCCGCGTATTTGAGCGCGAGCAAGCTGCAATGGAAGCTCTAGAAAATGGAACTATTACCGCCGGCGATGTAATCGTCATTCGCTACGAAGGCCCAAAGGGTGGACCTGGAATGCGCGAAATGTTAATGATTACCGGTGCGATCAAGGGCGCTGGCTTAGGCAAGAGCACATTGCTATTAACCGATGGTCGCTTTAGCGGTGGATCTACCGGATTGTGTGTTGGCCACGTGGCGCCAGAGGCAGTAGATGGCGGCCCAATTGCATTTGTAAAAGATGGCGATCGAATTCGCATCGACACAATCACCAGAAAACTTGATCTATTGGTCGACGAATCTGAACTGGCCGAACGGCGCAAGAACTTCCAACCAATTCCGCACAAATACAAGCGTGGGGTCTTGGCCAAGTATTCAAAGGTCGTTGGATCAGCATCAAAGGGAGCGGTCTGCGGCTAAAGCCTTTAAGCCGATCTTCATGGGGGATTCCAGATAATGAGATCCTCATCTCAACCCTTGACTAGCCTCTTTCACTAGGCGAGAATTCACCTATGACATCAGTCGTGGTTATTGGCGAGCGTGCGCTCTAGTACTAACTAGAACGTACGCCACCCCTCAGTGCAAACTGAGGGGTTTCGCATTTATTAGATAGAAGGGAGATGAACAAGATGAGTAACGAAAGTGGAAAAACTATTACGGGGGCAAGTGCACTCGTGCAAGCGTTAGAGCATGCAGGCGTTGACGTCATGTTCGGTATCCCAGGCGGTGCAATTCTTCCTGCCTACGACCCAATCTTTGATAGCAAGATCCGCCACATCTTGGTTCGCCACGAACAAGGAGCTGGCCATGCCGCAACTGGTTATGCGCAAGCAACTGGTCGCGTAGGAGTTTGTATTGCAACATCTGGACCTGGTGCCACCAACCTTGTGACACCACTTGCTGATGCGCAAATGGATTCAGTTCCGATCGTCGCAATCACTGGTCAAGTAGCTTCCGGCGCTATCGGCACCGATGCATTTCAAGAGGCCGATATTCGCGGCATAACTATGCCGGTAACAAAACATAATTTCTTGGTAACCGATCCGGCAGAGATTGCCGGCGCAATTGCCCAGGCTTTCCATATCGCAAGCACTGGCCGCCCCGGCGCAGTACTTGTGGATATCGCAAAAGATGCACTTCAGATGCAGACTGAATTTAACTATCCAAAGAGTGTAAATCTGCGTGGCTATCATCCAGTTACCGAACCAACTGCAGAGTCGGTTCGCGATGCCGCGCGGCTTATAGCGGAATCTAAGCAACCGGTTCTATATGTTGGTGGCGGCGCAATTAAGTCAAACTCACAAAAAGAGTTGTTAAAGCTCGCAGAATTAACTGGTGCGCCAGTTGTAACAACATTGATGGCACTTGGCGCTTTCCCAGATTCACATCCTCAGCACCTTGGCATGCCAGGTATGCACGGAACTGTCGCTGCCGTAACCGCGCTTCAAAAAGCAGATCTGTTAATAACACTTGGCGCTCGCTTTGATGATCGAGTTACTGGAAAACTTTCTTCATTCGCGCCAAATGCAAAGATCATTCACGCTGATATTGATCCGGCGGAAATTGGTAAGAATCGTCGCGCTGATGTTGCGCTAATTGGTGACCTAACTAAATCAATTGAGGCGCTAATTCCTGCAGTAAAGGCTGAGTTCAAGAAGTCACAACCAGATTTAACTCCATGGCTAGCAATGGTTTACGGCTGGCGAAATCGATTCCCACTTGGCTATGACCACCCAGCAGATGGCCTTTCACCACAATATGTAATTGAACGCATCGGCCAGATTTCCGGACCTGATGCGATTTATGTAGCAGGCGTTGGTCAACATCAAATGTGGGCTTCGCAATTTATTAAATATGAAAAGCCAAGAACCTGGCTTAACTCAGGTGGTCTTGGAACTATGGGTTATGCAGTTCCGGCAGCTATGGGTGCCAAGGTCGGCGCACCGGATAAAGTTGTTTGGGCAATTGATGGTGATGGATGTTTCCAAATGACCAATCAAGAATTAGTTACCTGCGCCCTCAATAACATTCCAATCAAGGTTGCCGTAATCAATAACGAAAGTTTGGGCATGGTTCGCCAATGGCAGACCTTGTTCTACAACGAGCGTTATTCAAATACCCAACTCCATTCTAAGCGCATTCCAGACTTTGCAAAGTTAGCTGATGCAATGGGTTGCGTTGGCCTAACTTGTGATTCAAAGGAAGATGTAGATCGCACCATTGCACAGGCAATGGAGATCAATGATCGTCCAGTAGTAGTTGATTTCAGTGTTCATAAGGATGCCATGGTTTGGCCGATGGTCGCTGCAGGAACATCTAATGATGAGATTGTAAATGCCAGATCATTGGCCCCAATCTGGGATTCACAGGAGTTATAAAATGGCACAATCACATCCAGATGCACCTTCATCTTTGCGCGCAACTACCAAGAACCACACACTCTCGGTTCTTGTAGAAAATAGTCCAGGCGTTTTAGCGCGTATCTCTTCACTTTTTTCTAGGCGTGGCTACAACATTGATTCTTTGGCAGTAGGACCAACAGAGAATCCGGATTACTCAAAGATGACGATTGTCATTAATGTGGAAGACCATGCACTTGAGCAAGTTATTGCCCAATTAGATAAGTTGATCAATGTCATTGAAATTACCGAACTTGATCCAATCACTTCAGTACAACGAGAACTTTTATTGGTAAAGGTTTCCACCGATGCCACGACTCGCTCACAAGTGCTAGAGACTGTTCAACTTTTCCGAGCCAAAGTTGTTGATGTGGCCCAAGATGCGGTGACGATTGAGGCGACTGGAAATACCGAGAAGATTCAGGCCCTCTTGCGGGTCCTTGAGCCATATGGCATCAAAGAATTGGTCCAATCTGGGCTAGTTGCCATGGCCAGAGGCTTAAAACCTGGCTCGATTTCAGAAGATAAGAAATAAAAAATAGAGTTATCCCATACAACCGACGAAAGGTAAGACAAAGTGGCTACCCAGTATCACGACGAAGATGCCGATCTATCAATTATCCAAGGAAAGAAAGTTGCAGTAATTGGTTATGGTTCCCAAGGCCATGCACACTCACTTTCACTTCGCGATAGTGGAGTTGATGTTCGCGTCGGTTTAGCAGAAGGTTCAAAGTCACGCGCCAAGGCAGAAGCCGAAGGATTGCGCGTTCTCTCAGTAGCAGATGCCGTTAAAGAAGCCGATGTTGTTATGTTGTTGGCACCAGATCACGTTCAACGTCATATCTACAACGAATCAATAAAGCCAAACCTAAAGCCTGGTTCAGCGCTCTTCTTTGGTCACGGATTTAATATTCGATTTGGTTACATAAAGCCAGAAGCAAATATCGATGTTGCAATGGTTGCGCCAAAGGGTCCCGGACACTTAGTACGTCGTGAGTACACAGCTGGCCGTGGAGTTCCAGTTCTTGTTGCAGTAGAACAAGATGCAACTGGCAATGCTTGGCCACTAACACTTTCTTACGCAAAGGCAATCGGCGGACTTCGTGCTGGTGGAATTTTGACCACCTTCACCGAAGAGTGCGAGACCGATCTATTCGGTGAGCAAGCTGTACTTTGCGGTGGCGCTTCACAACTTGTTCAGTATGGTTTTGAAACTTTGGTTGAAGCTGGCTACCAACCAGAAGTTGCCTACTTCGAATGTTTGCACGAACTAAAGTTAATTGTTGATCTGATGTACGAAGGTGGAATTGCAAAGCAGCGCTGGTCAGTTTCTGATACTGCTGAATACGGCGATTACATCTCCGGTCCACGCGTAATTGATCCGAAGGTTAAGGAGAACATGAAGGCAGTTCTTGCCGATGTTCAAAATGGAACCTTCGCAAAGCGCTTTATCGATGATCAGGATGCCGGCGCACCAGAGTTCAAATCACTTCGCGCCAAGGGTGAGGCCCATCCAATCGAAGTTGTTGGACGCGAACTTCGCAAGATGATGTCTTGGGTTAAGGGCAACAACAAAGATGATTATCAGGAAGGTGTAGCTGCACGTGGCTAAACCTGTCGTCTTAATCGCTGAAGAGCTAAGTCCAGCAACGCTGGAAGCACTTGGTCCAGATTTTGAAGTTCGCAACTGCGACGGTGCTGATCGTGGGCAATTACTTGCTGCGCTCGGTGCCGGCGTTGATGCGGTTTTAATTAGATCAGCGACAAAGATGGATGCAGAAGCAATTGCTGCTGCAAAAGGTTTAAAGGTTATTGCTCGTGCTGGCGTTGGCCTAGATAACGTTGATATCCCGGCTGCAACCGCCGCAGGAGTTATGGTCGTTAACGCCCCAACTTCAAATATTGTTTCAGCTGCAGAACTTGCTATCTCATTATTGTTGGCAAGCGCCAGATTTATCTCCCCAGCACATGCCGCTTTACGTGCCGGCAAATGGGCGCGATCTAAATACACCGGCGCTGAATTATTTGAAAAGACTCTAGGAATTGTTGGTTTTGGTCGAATCGGCCAATTAGTTGCTGCTCGCATGCAGGCCTTTGGAATGGATGTAGTTGCCTACGATCCATATCTACAACCAGCTCGTGCGGCGCAATTAGGTGTTCGTTTAGTTGAACTTGATGAACTTCTGAAGGTAAGTGATTTCATAACTATCCACCTACCTAAGACAAAAGAGACTGCTAATTTAATTGGCGCAGAAGCACTCAAGAAGGTAAAGCCTTCGGTTCGAATTGTTAATGCTGCTCGTGGTGGCGTTCTAGATGAAGCTGCACTTTTTGATGCACTCAAAGAAGGCCGCGTGGCTGGTGCTGGTTTAGATGTTTACGCAACCGAACCGTGCACTGATTCACCACTATTTACTTTGGATAATGTTGTTGCAACTCCGCACCTAGGAGCATCCACCGATGAAGCGCAAGAACGAGCTGGAATTGCAGTTGCGGTCTCAGTGCGCAAGGCGCTCTCCGGTGAACTTGTTCCGGATGCAGTAAATGTTAAAGGTGGCGCGATCCATGCAGAGATCCGACCAAGCCTGCCATTGGTTGAGAAGATGGCACAGATTGCAACTGCAATTGCTGGCGAACTTCCAGTAACTATGGAAGTTCAGGTTCGTGGCGATATTGCAGAACACGATAGTTCTATCTTGGCGACGAGTGCGCTCAAGGGTGCCCTAATCGCAACTGGTTCTGAGGATGTTACATATGTGAACACTCCAGCACTGGCCGAAGCTCGGGGAATCACTTCAACGGTAAATTCCGCACCAGATAGTCCGATGTATCGAAGTTACATCTCACTTCACATTGCATGTGCCGGTGGCCGTTCAATAATTGTTGATGGAACACTGATGGGAATTCGTAAGGTTGAAAAGATTATCTCTGTTGATGGATTTGAATTAGATCTACCACCAACCGATAACCTCCTATTCCTTCGTTATGCAGATAAGCCAGGAATGGTTGGCATTGTCGGTAATGCACTTGGCAAGGCTGGTGTAAATATCGCTGGCATGCAGGTGGCACGCACTAACGCAGGGGGAGATGCCCTAATGGCGTTAACCGTAGATTCGCCGGTTTCAACTTCTGTTGTTGAAGACCTTAAGAAAGAGACCAGTGCAAAATTTGTTCAGTCAGTTAACTTGGTCGGGTAATTGATGAGTAATTTCAACTTAGCGGTAATTGGTGGCGATGGTATTGGCCCAGAAGTTGTAGCCGAAGGTCTAAAGGTTTTAGATGCGGTAGCAGCAAAATATGGCCACACCTTTACCAAAAAAGATTATGACTTAGGTGCTAAGTACTGGCACAAGACTGGTGAAACACTTCCTGATTCAGTTCTTGCTGAATTGGCGAAGGCAGATGTAATTCTCCTAGGTGCGGTTGGCGATCCAACAGTTCCAAGTGGCGTTCTAGAACGCGGTTTGCTGCTAAAGCTGCGTTTCGCCTTTGATCATTTCATCAACCTGCGTCCAGCAAAGTTGCACCCTGGCGTTAAATCACCATTAGTTAATTCAGATTCAATTGACTTTGTGGTTGTTCGCGAAGGAACTGAAGGACCATACGTTGGGGCCGGTGGCGTACTT
The DNA here is from genome assembly GCA_903836945.1 of uncultured Actinomycetes bacterium. Classification (GTDB taxonomy): domain Bacteria; phylum Actinomycetota; class Actinomycetes; order Nanopelagicales; family Nanopelagicaceae; genus AAA044-D11. The sequence goes on from CAILSO010000012.1 coordinate 18,457, forward strand.
GCCCTTGGAACCAAGGATGAAATTGCTACCGAAGAGAGCCTAAATACTCGACGCGGTGCCGAACGTGTAATCCGCGATGCATTTGTTCGCGCGCAAGGCCGACCACGAAAGAAATTGACTTTAGTTCACAAGAACAATGTACTTACAAGAGCTGGCGGACTTTGGACTCGTACCTTTAATGAAGTTGCTAAAGAGTTCCCAGATATCACCACCGATTATCTGCATGTAGATGCCGCCTCGATGTTCTTTGTAACCAACCCAGAACGCTTTGATGTTGTTGTTACAGATAATTTATTTGGCGATATCTTGACCGACATCGCAGCTGCAATTTGTGGCGGAATCGGTTTAGCTGCTTCTGGAAATATCAATCCAACCGGATCATTCCCATCCATGTTCGAGCCAGTACATGGTTCGGCGCCTGATATTGCAGGCAAAGGGCTCGCTGATCCAACCGCAACCATCATGTCTGTTGCCATGATGCTCTCTCATCTAGGTCTTAGTGAAGCCGCGGCAGATGTAGAACGTGCAGTCGCCGCCGATCTACTTACTCGTGGCGATTTGAAGCGAAGCACCTCTGAAGTTGGAGATGCGCTAACCGCAGGTGTGAAATGAAGATAAATCTCTCCCCAAATCAAAACCCAACCGCTCCAGCCGATCGTGAAGCAAAGATCGCCGAAGGTGGCTTTGGAAAGTATTACACCGACAACATGTTGATTGCGGAATGGGATGAGCAGAGTGGGTGGGGCGATGCCACAATTAAAGCTTATGGACCGCTTTCACTAGATCCAGCAACTTCTGTTTTACATTACGGTCAAGAAATATTTGAAGGCCTTAAGGCTTATAGCCAACCTGATGGGGGAGTAAGCCTCTTTCGACCAGATGCAAATGCCAAGCGATTTGCTAAGAGCGCCAATCGATTAGCCCTTCCAGAATTACCAGTTGAAGATTTCATCAATACAGTTACCGAATTGGTAAAACATGAAATCAATTGGGTGCCAAAGAACTTCGGTGAATCTCTCTACATTCGCCCATTTATGATTGCAACTGAAGTGGGACTTGGCGTTAGACCAAGTAATCACGCAACTTATTTAGTAATTACGACACCAGCTTCTGCCTATTTCAATCCTAATAAGGCGGTCACAGTCTGGATCTCAACTGAATATGTTCGTGCAGCACCTGGTGGTACCGGAGCAGCAAAGGCCGGCGGAAATTATGCGGCCTCACTTCTTGCGCAAAAAGAGGCGGCAACTCAAGGTTGCGATCAAGTTGTTTGGCTAGATGCGCTAGAACGTAAATGGGTTGAAGAGATGGGCGGCATGAATCTCTACTTCATTAAAGGTTCTGGCAAAGATGCAACTGTCTTTACGCCAAAATTAACTGGAACTCTTCTGGCAGGCGTTACTCGCGATTCGATTCTAACCGTTGCACGCGATCTCGGTTATAAAGTTGAAGAGGGCATGATTTCGATTGACCAATGGCGCGATGGAATTGCTAGTGGCGAGATCACGGAAATTTTTGCTTGCGGAACCGCAGCGGTTGTCTCACCAGTAGGTGCTGCCAAGAGCGCACAAGGAACTTGGACTACCGGAAACGGTGAACCTGGTCCCATCACTATGGAAATTCGTAATCACTTACTTGGCATTCAACATGGAACCATTGCTGATAAGCATGGTTGGAATGTCAAGGTTAAATAAGGCTCAATGATGAATGACAACTTTCATATCTATGACACCACTCTTCGTGATGGGGCGCAGCAAGAGGGCTTAAACCTCTCAGTCCATGACAAGTTAGCAATTGCCCGTCACCTAGATGATCTTGGTGTTGGCTTTATTGAAGGTGGTTGGCCCGGAGCTAATCCAAAAGATACCGAATTTTTTAAGCGAGCGGCTACCGAACTTAAATTAAAGAACGCAACCTTTATGGCCTTTGGTGCAACTCGTCGGCCAGGAGTTAATGCAGCTGATGACCCGCTACTTCGAGCACTTGCAGATTCTGGCGCGGCCGGAGTGACCCTTGTGGCAAAGAGCCATGATCGCCATGTTGATTTAGCCTTGAAGACAAATCTTGATGAGAACTTGGCGATGATTCGCGATTCGATTGAATTTTTACGCAAGGGTGGACAGCGCGTATTTCTAGATGCCGAACATTTCTTTGACGGTTATAAATCAAATAAGGCTTATGCCCTTGAAGTAGTCCGCGTTGCTGCCGAAGCTGGCGCAGATGTAATTGCACTTTGTGACACCAACGGGGGCATGTTGCCTGATGAACTTTCACAAGTTGTACATGATGTCTTAAGAGCTTCAAGCGCCCGACTTGGAATTCATTGCCACAATGACACTGGTTGCGCCGTTGCTAATTCACTTGCCGCAATCGCCGCTGGTGCAACTCACGTGCAAGGCACATTAAATGGTTACGGTGAACGCACTGGTAATGCTGATCTTGTAAGTATTATTGCCAATCTGGAATTGAAGAAGAAGCAACAGGTACTACCTACCGGCGCACTTCGTGAAGCTTTTCGTATTTCACATGCCGTTGCAGAAGTTACAAATGTTGCCCCAAGTGCTCGCCAACCATATGTTGGAGTTTCGGCATTTGCTCACAAAGCTGGGCTGCACGCGAGTGCAATCAAGGTCGATCCGGCAATGTACCAACACGAAGATCCAGCTTCTGTTGGAAACGATATGCGGATGCTGGTTTCAGAGATGGCGGGCCGAGCATCTATTGAATTGAAATCCAAAGAACTTGGCATCGCACTTGGTGAAGATAAGGAAGTTGTCACCCGCGTTGTAGCAAAGGTAAAAGATTTAGAGTCACAGGGTTATACCTTTGAAGCGGCTGATGCCTCATTTGAATTATTGTTGCGCGAAGAGATTGATGGAAAGCGGGCTAGCTTCTTTAAGGTGGAAAACTGGGATACCACCGTAAGTCGCGATAAAAATAACTTAGTTACATCAAAGGCATTTCTAACAATTTCTGCCGGCTCAAAATTAATTGAGTCCGAAGGTTCTGGAAATGGTCCAGTTAACGCAATTGATACAGCACTGCGTTCGGGACTTGAAACGGTTTATCCAGAATTAGCAAAGCTTGAATTAACTGACTACAAGGTTCGAATCCTGGAAGGTCGCCTCGGAACTGGCGCGATTACTCGCGTCTTGGTTGAGACCAGCGATGGCACCGGGGAGTGGAGCACAATTGGGGTCCACGAAAATGTTATTGCTGCATCTGTGATGGCCCTTGAAGATGCGGTCACATATGGCTTGCTAAGACAAGGCCGCAAACCCGAGTAATCTTTAAGTATGACCGCCGAGTTGATTGTTCAGTATGAAGAACACCTCGCGTTGGTACGAAACCTTGCTGATAATTCGATTCGTGGTTACGTCTCAGATTTGCAGTCTTTTCTAAACCATATTGAAAAACTAGGTATAACTGAATTCGCAGATCTAGATATCACCCACATCCGATCGTGGTTGGCTAATTTGCAAAGTACTGGCGCATCTAGATCAACAATGGCGCGACGAATAGTTTCAATTAGAGCTTTCACATATTGGGCAGCGAGCCAAGGTTGGATCCCAACCGATATCGGGGCGAAACTAGCAATCCCAAAGGCCCACAAAACCTTGCCTGAAGTACTGTCACAAAAGGAGACACAACTAGTACTTCAATCCTTAATAACTAAGCGGATGGAGGAGCCGACGGCGCTAAATATTCGAGACTTGGCGATGGTTGAAATTCTTTATGCTGCGGGAATTCGCGTTAGTGAATTGTGCGGTTTGAATTTAGGTGATTTTGATAGTTCTAGAAATACCTTGCGAGTAATAGGTAAGGGAGATAAAGAGCGAGTAGTGCCACTTGGAATCCCAGCGGTCAAGGCGCTAAATGAATGGGTCAGTATTGCTCGTCCGGAATTTGTTTTAGGTAGTTCAATGAATGCAACATTTTTAGGTTCCCGTGGAAAGCGAATTGATCAACGAACGGTTAGGGAAGTTGTTTATCAAGCAATGTCAGCTATTGGATCTCACATGAGCCCGCATGGTTTGCGCCATACCGCCGCTACGCACTTATTGGAGGGTGGCGCAGATTTGCGCACGGTTCAGGAGATCTTGGGACATTCATCTTTGGCCACGACTCAGATTTACACCCACGTCTCGCCGGAGCGATTGAAGTCTGCTTATTCACAGGCCCATCCGCGGGCTTAAGTTCGGGAATCGCAATTCCAGTCACGAGTCCAAATAACAAAAGGGCGGTTCCCACTAAGAATCTCACGGGGCGATCTTCACAAATCTGGCCTGGCCAGAAGCGCCTGGGGCTCCGGGGTGTGGATTTTGCACCCTTGTGCATGGCCTAGGATTAAGCCAGCACGGAAAGTTATTTCTGTGACTTCACGCGACTAAATCAGTACGCCTGTTCGGTCCGGAATCAATTTAGATTCAAATTTGAATCAAGATTCATTCGGTCGGCAACTAGTCGCTAGGGACTTAACAAATTGTTAAGTCATCAACCGAGTGTGAACTTAATTTTAAGTTCACGATAAGGAGTGTGCCGCCATGGCGGTTGTAACAATGCGAGAACTTCTCGACAGCGGAGTCCACTTCGGACACCAGACTCGTCGATGGAATCCAAAGATGAAGCGCTATATTTTTGCAGAGCGCAATGGCATCTACATTATCGATATCCAACAATCACTAGCGCTGATTGATAGCGCATACGAATTCATTAAGGACACTGTCGCCAAGGGCGGACATATCCTTTTTGTTGGCACAAAGAAGCAAGCTCATGAGCCAATCAAGGCGCAATCAGCACGCGTTCAAATGCCATATGTGACCGAGCGCTGGCTAGGTGGAATGCTCACTAACTTCCCAACTGTCTACAAGCGAATTCAACGCTTGAAGGAATTGGAACAATTGGAGAGCCAGAACGATCAACTTTTAACAAAGAAGGAACTCCTAGTTCTTCGTCGCGAACGCGAAAAGCTAACTAAGAACCTTGAAGGTATTCGCAACATGACCAAATTGCCTAGCGCAATCTGGGTAGTAGATACCAAGAAAGAACACCTTGCTGTTCAAGAAGCACACAAGCTAGGTATTCCAGTTGTCGCAATCTTGGATACCAATTGCGATCCAGATGAAGTCGATTATAAAATTCCAGGAAACGACGATGCAATCCGCTCAATCGCGCTACTTACTCGCGTAATTGCTGATGCTGCTGTCGCTGGCCTTGCTGCTCGCTCAAAGCAAGCAGAAGCAGTTGCAGATAAGGAAGTTGCTGCGGCAGCTCCAATTGCAGATGTTGAGAAGGATTTAATCGCCAAGTCAGAGCAGGAGTAATTAATTGGCTTACACAGCAGAAGATGTAAAGAAGCTTCGCGAAGCTACCGCGGCCGGAATGCTTGATTGCAAGAAGGCGCTAGATGAAGCCGAAGGTGATTTCCAAAAGGCAGTTGAAATCATTCGCGTTAAGGGTCTTAAGGGCGTCACCAAGCGTGAAGGCCGTACAACTCTTAATGGTTTAGTTCTAGCCAAGACCGAAGGCAACTTAGGTGTAATGCTCGAACTTAACTGCGAAACAGATTTCGTTGCTAAGGGCGATCGTTTTCAAGAGCTTGCTAACGAACTTCTAGTTCACCTACTTTCAAGCAAGATTGGTGATCTAGCAACATTCCTTGCTTCAAAGATGGCTAATGGCAAGAGCGTGCAAGAGACCATCGATGAAGGAAACGCAACACTTGGCGAGAAGATTGAACTTCGCCGTATTGCCGTCCTTGATGGTTCACCAGTTGCTCTTTATATGCACCGCACCAACCCTGATCTACCACCACAAATTGGTGTTTTAGTTCAGTTGGCTACCGATGCACTTGAAGCCGGAAAAGATGTCGCTCAACATATTGCAGCCTTTGCGCCACAATTTGTTCGTCGCGAAGATATCCCAGCAGATCACATCGAAAATGAACGTCGTATTGCCGAAGAGACCGCGCGCGCTGAAGGTAAGCCAGAAGCCTCGCTCTCAAAGGTGGTCGAAGGTCGCATCACCGGCTTCGTTAAGGAAGTTAGCTTGCTAGAGCAATCTTTCGCTAAGGATGCCAAAAAGACCGTTCAACAGATCTTGGACGAGGCAAAGACCGCCGTGTCGGCATTTCACCGATTCAAGGTTGGTCAGTAATCTCATCCAGTAGATAAGCTAGAAAAACTTCTAGAAATTAGAGATTAAGGAGCACTCACAAATGGCCCGCAAAGGTTATAAGCGAGTGCTCCTTAAACTTTCAGGTGAAGTTTTTGGTGGCGAGAAGGGCATCGGTGTTGACCCTGATGTCGTTCATGATTTTGCTGGGCAGATTGCAGAGGTAGTCCGATCTGGAACTCAAGTTGGCATCGTCGTCGGAGGAGGTAACTATTTCCGCGGCGCAGAACTTCAACAACGTGGAATGGATCGCGCCCGAGCTGACTACATGGGAATGCTCGGAACTGTGATGAATTGTTTAGCGCTCCAAGACTTTCTGGAAAAAGAAGGTATCGAAACTAGAGTTCAAACCGCAATAACAATGGGGCAGGTCGCCGAGCCTTACATTCCGCGCCGTGCCATCCGACATTTGGAAAAGGGTCGCGTAGTTATATTTGGCGCCGGAGCTGGCATGCCATTCTTCACAACTGACACAGTTGCCGCACAACGCGCACTTGAAGTTGGCGCCGAAGCTTTACTCCTTGCAAAGAGCGGTGTTGATGGCGTTTATTCGGCAGATCCGAAGAAGGATCCATCCGCTACAAAGTTTGAGAACGTTTCATACGATGAAGTTCTGTCGAAATCACTTGCCGTCGCTGATGCAGCGGCATTTAGTTTATGTCGCGAGAATGATCTACCAATCGTTGTTTTTGATCTAAAAAATAAGGGCAACATCGCTCGCGCCGTTCGTGGCGATAGCGTCGGAACGCTAGTTTCTTAAGTTTAATAAGGGGAGAAGATGTCTGATATTTCAACCGCGCTAAGCGATGCAACTAACAAGATGGCCAAGGCTGTAGAAGTTGCTAAGGAAGATTTTGGCGGCATCCGAACTGGCCGAGCTCATCCTTCAATGTTCGCCAAGATCATCGTTGATTATTACGGAGCAATGACCCCGCTCTCACAGCTAGCCTCATTTCAAGTGCCAGAACCACGAATGGCTATCGTCTCTCCTTTTGATAAAGGCGCTACTGCTTCAATCGAGAAGGCGATTCGCGATTCTGATCTAGGTGTTAATCCACAAACAGATGGCGCCGTAATTAGAGTTAATTTCCCACAACTTACCGAAGAGCGTCGCAAGGATTACATCAAGGTAGCCCGAAATAAGGCGGAAGATTCCCGAGTTTCAATTAGAAATATTCGACGTACCGCTAAAGAAGCAATGGAGAAGCTAGAGAAAGATGGCTTAGCCGGTAAAGATGATGTGGCACGTGGCGAAAAAGATCTAGAGAAAATTACCTCTGACCATGTAGCCAAGATTGATGAACTTCTAAAGCATAAGGAAGCCGAGTTACTCGAGGTTTAAACCTTCGATAAATTTAAGATGGATGATCTGCATTCGATTAACGAAGCGATAAATGCCCGTGCTGGGCGCAAACTTCTTCCATCAATAATCGTCTCAGTAATTCTATTGACCTTGGTATTTACCACTGTGGTTTTTGCCAAACCTGTATTTGGTCTTCTAGTTTGGTTAGCCGTCATGTTGGCTATCCGTGAATTAGTAAATGCCTACAAGCTTGGCGGAATCGAACTTCCAAGGCTGGCAATACAAATTGCCGGAACCGCGCTTTTGATCGCTGCTTGGTATGGAAAAGTCTCTGGCCTAGCCGTTGCTACAGCTATTGCGATTCCAAATGTGATGGTCTTTATTCTCTTTAAAGGTCCAAAGGATTTCGTCCGACGTGCGGCATCTGCCGCCTTTGCCGTCTTCTATCTAGCATTTCTCGGTGGCTTTATTATTTTGCTGGCACATCACTCTGATGGAGCTGCTCGAATTTTAACCTTAGTAGTTTTAGTAAGTTGCAACGATACCTTTGGATATATCTCAGGAGTTCTTTTCGGTAAGCACCCATTAGTTCCGGCAATTAGTCCCAAGAAAACTTGGGAGGGTCTACTTGGCTCTTTTATCTTTACTCCATCTGGTTCGGCTCTGGTATTCCACTTTGCGATGCATAAGCATTGGTGGATTGGTGCCGGCATTGGAATCGTTGCCGTCATAACCGCAACCTGCGGCGATTTGATCGAATCTGCAGTTAAGCGTGACCTTTCTATAAAAGATATGGGAACTCTGCTACCTGGACATGGTGGAATTTTGGACCGGATCGATTCCGTCTTATTTACCGGGCCGGCAGTTTGGTTCGCCCTCGAACTTATTACCCACTTTAAACTATGACTGAAATTAAATTAGTTTTCGAAGAGCCAAGGCAGCGAGTTAAGCCACCTCTTCACTTTGCCGATCTCTCACCAGAGGATCGCAAAGCAAAGGCGATAGAACTTGGTATTCCAGCATTTCGGGCAAACCAAATGGCAGTTCATTTCTTTTCACATTACAACGATGATCCTGAAACTTGGACGGATATTCCAAAGGACCTTCGTGAGACTTTAGCCAGTGAATTCACGCCTAAGTTAATTACCTTGGTTCGTTCGGTAACCGCAGATGGCGGACGCACTCGCAAAGATCTCTGGAAACTTCACGACGGTGTCTTAGTTGAAAGCGTTTTAATGCGCTACTCCGATCGCACTACCGTTTGTATCTCATCACAAGCTGGGTGTGGAATGAATTGCCCATTCTGCGCAACCGGTCAAAGTGGTTTGACGCGAAATTTAACTGCCGGTGAAATCACGGCGCAGGTTGTGGCAGCTGCAAGAATTTGCGCGACAGGTGAGTTGCCGGGCGGAGAGACCAGACTTTCAAATGTGGTCTTTATGGGAATGGGTGAGCCGCTAGCAAATTACAACGCGGTTCTACGAGCGGTTCGAAATATCACAACCCCACAACCAGATGGATTAGGAATTAGCGCCCGATCGGTAACGGTTTCAACAGTTGGCCTAGTAAATGGAATTGAAAAATTAACGCAAGAGGGAATTCCAGTTACCTTGGCGGTTTCGCTGCACACACCTGATGATGAACTTCGCGACACCTTAGTACCGATTAATTCACGATTTAAAGTAAAGGAAGTCTTGGCGGCTGCTGATAAGTACGAAGCTAAGACTGGACGTAGATACTCGATCGAGTACGCATTAATTAGAGATATAAATGATCAGGCTTGGCGGGCAGATCTCCTCGGGCGTTTACTCAAGAACCGAAATGCGCATGTAAATTTAATTCCGCTAAACCCAACTCCTGGTTCGAAGTGGACCGCCTCGCGACCAGAAGATGAAGCTGAGTTCGTTCGAGTTCTTGAAAGTTACTCGGTTCCAGTCACAGTTAGAGATACTCGCGGGCGCGAAATTGATGGCGCATGTGGCCAATTGGCCGCCGCCGAAGTAATCTCTGATTCATGAAAAACCTCCAAAACTTTATCGCTGGCAAGAGCCAAGCCTCCCTTTCTGGTCAGACAAGTGAAGTAATTAATCCAGCTACTGGTCAGGCTTATGCAACAGCTCCAATTTCAACAAGCGCCGATATTGATCTGGCGATGGACGCAGCAAGTAAAGCTTTTGAGGATTGGCGAGATTCGACCCCATCAGAGCGTGCGCGGGCGCTACTAAAGATTGCCGATGGACTTGAATCTCGAAGTGAAGAATTAATTGCAATCGAGAGTGAAAATACCGGCAAACCACTTTCGCTAACTGCATCCGAAGAAGTTCCCCCAATGTTGGATCAAATTAGATTCTTTGCTGGTGCTGCTAGAAATTTAGAGGGTAAATCTGCGGGCGAATATATGCGCGGCATGACCTCATTCATTCGCCGCGAACCAATTGGCATATGCGCGCAAGTTACTCCTTGGAATTATCCGATGATGATGGCGGTATGGAAGTGGGCGCCGGCGATCGCTGCTGGAAATACTGTAGTTCTAAAGCCAAGTGACACAACTCCTGCCTCTACCTTATTTATGGCAGAAGTTATGTCTGAGTTCCTCCCAACCGGCGTCTTTAATGTGATTTGTGGCGATCGCGAAAGTGGAAGAGCGTTAGTAGAACATGCCACGCCATCCATGGTTTCGATTACTGGTTCGGTTCGCGCTGGAATTGAAGTAGCAAAGTCGGCCGCTTTGGATGTAAAGCGGGTACACCTAGAGCTCGGTGGAAAGGCACCCGTAGTTGTATTTGCTGATGCAGATCTTGCAGCTGCGGCGGAAGCGATTGCAATTGCTGGCTATTTCAACGCCGGCCAAGATTGCACAGCTGCAACTCGCGTGATTGTGCAAGAAGAAGTTTATGAAGAATTTGTCGCACTTCTTGCGGCGCAAGCTAAAGACAATATCGCTACAGGTGCGCCGAATGAAAATGTGCTTTATGGCCCAGTAAATAATGCGGCGCAATTAGCAAGAGTTCAGGGATTCCTAGAACGCACCCCTTCGCACGCGCAGATCGTGGCGGGTGGAACCAAGGTTGATCGAGCCGGATATTTCTTTAATCCAACTGTTGTTGCCGGATTAACTCAAAGCGATGAGATGATTCAAAATGAAATCTTTGGGCCGGTAATCACCGTCCAAAAATTTAAGGATGAAGCACAAGCCGTTGCATATGCAAATGATGTTCCGTATGGCTTGGCCTCTAGTGTTTGGACTACCAATCATGGGCGCGCGATGCGCATGGCTAAGGCATTTGATTTTGGCTGTGTCTGGATCAATACCCACATTCCACTTGTCGCCGAGATGCCACATGGCGGCTACAAGCGTTCTGGTTATGGCAAAGATCTTTCTTCATATGGATTCGAGGATTACACCCGAATTAAGCATGTGATGACAAATCTAAATGCCTAACTTCAATTAAGTTTTAGCGCTCCCATAAACTAGAGTTAAGCCATGGCAAATATAGGAAATATGTATGGTCCAGATTTCACCTTCCTGGGCATACCTCGTTGCGACCTAGAAAAGCCCGAAACTTTCTCCGGCGCCGATGTAGTAATCGTTGGGGCTCCAATTGATAGCGGCACCTCCCATCGATCTGGCGCAAAGCATGGACCACAAGCGATCCGCGCTGGTGATTACTTGGCTCATGATGGCGAACGACCACATATGTCGATGCGCGTAGATTCGCTAAAAGAGTTAAAGATCTTTGATGCCGGTGATCTTTTAATGCCAGGTGGCGATCTAGTCTCTTCGCTTAAAGTTTTAGAAGTTGCAACTGAGAAGATCTCGCGCGCTGGCGCCATCCCAGTAGTACTTGGCGGCGATCATTCAATCGCATCAGCCGATATTGCAGGTATTGCCAAGCACCGCGGCGCGGGCAAAATTTCAATGATTCACTTTGATGCGCATGCCGATACTGCCGATCTGCAATTTGGCGCGCTAGTTGGACACGGAACACCAATGCGCATGCTGATCGATAGCGGGGCAGTGCGGGGAGATCGCTTCCTGCAACTAGGTCTTCGTGGCTATTGGCCAGATGATGCGACCCTTAAATGGATGCGCGATCAGGGAATGCGTTCATATGAAATGACCGAAATTCATCATCGTGGATTAACCGCGGTCTTAGATGAATCATTTGCCACTCTCACAAATGAATGCGATGGCGTTTTTCTCTCAGTCGATATTGATGTCGTTGATCCAGGAATGGCGCCAGGGACTGGAACTCCAGAACCAGGTGGAATGACGAGCCGCGAACTTCTAGAGGCAGTTCGCAGAATCTGTTTTGAACTCCCGATAGTTGGAATGGATATTGTTGAAGTGGCTCCGGCATATGACAGCGCGGAGATCACAGCAATCTTGGCCAATCGCGTTGTTCTGGAAGCACTTAGTGCAATCACGCTTCGCAAAAAGGGTGGAACTTATTCACCTACTCGAAATTTATTGGATCGGTAGCGGCAAAAGCTAAATGCGCGAGATTGTAATTCTTGGCTCTACTGGTTCTATCGGCGTACAAGCGCTTGAAATAGTTGCGGCAAATCCAGATAAGTTTCGAGTTATTGGACTCGCAGCCGGTTCCAAAAACTTACCTTTATTAATTGAGCAGGCTCGTAAATTTAAAGTACCGGTCATCGCTTCTACTGCAGATGGGGCAAGTGCTCGTGAGTTAGCCGGTGAGATTAAAGTAATTGATGGCCCAAATGCCGCCAGCGAACTTGCAACTCTGCCATGCGAAATAGTTTTAAACGGAATCACCGGATCTATCGGCTTGGCCCCAACTCTGGCCGCCCTCGGCGTTGGAAATAAAGTTGCTTTAGCAAATAAGGAATCTTTGGTCGCAGGTGGCGACTTGGTTATGGCCTTTGGCCGCGACAAGTTGATTCCAGTCGATTCCGAACACTCTGCGCTCTATCAATGTTTTCTAAGTGGCAAGGAATTTGAGGTTAAGCAAGTTGTACTTACAGCAAGCGGCGGCCCATTTAGAGACCGAAATGATTTATCAGATATCACCGTTGAAGAAGCTTTGGCTCATCCAACTTGGTCTATGGGACCAGTCGTAACTATTAATTCTGCAACACTTATGAATAAGGGTTTAGAAATAATTGAAGCGCATTACCTATTTGATCTGCCGTATTCAAAAATTTCTGCAGTAATTCACCCACAATCTGTTGTTCACTCCATGGTGGAATTTATCGATGGTTCAACGATTGCCCAGGCCAGTCCACCAAACATGAAAGGCCCGATCGCCTACGCACTCTCTGGCGCCAATCGAATTAGTAAGGCAACCACGCCTATTGATTGGAGCGCCACCCACACATGGAGTTTCTCACCGATTGATCAAGCTCGCTTTCCGGCTGTTGACCTGGCCCGCCGTTGCGGAGAACTTGGTGGTGGACTTCCAGCAATATTTAATGCGGCTAATGAGGTCGCTGTCAATGCCTTCATCAATGGGGCAATAGCATTCACTCAGATTGTGGAAATAGTCGAAGAATGTGTACAACTTCTAGGAAGTGGTGCACCGATAACCATCAGAGACCTATCTGATGTCAGTGCTATCGAGAATGATGCACGTGTTCGGGCCAGCAAACTAGTTCAGGAGCGTGCATGAGTTTTCTCGGAGTAATTGCCTTTGTAGTAGCACTTCTATTTTCAGTAATGGTCCACGAAGCGGGCCACTTCTTAACCGCCAGACATTTTCATATGAAGGTAACCGAATTTTTTCTTGGTTTCGGCAAGCGAATCTGGTCCTTTAAGCGCGGTGAGACTGAATTTGGAATAAAGGCCATTCCTGCGGGCGGTTACTGCCGCATCGTTGGTATGTCGGTAACCGAAGAAGTATCCGATGAAGATCGACCACGATCTTTTTATTTAGCCTCAGCACCAAAACGACTCATCGTTCTTGGGGCTGGCTCTTTCCTTCACTTCGTACTTGGGTTCTTAATTTTAGTTATTTTGTTGGCAGGCGTAGGCACCACTTCAGTTACCAATACTGTCGGAACAGTTAGTCAGTGCTTAAGCACAGATGCTTCTGGAAAGTGTGCGCCAGGGGCGCAAATTCCACCGGCAAAGAAGGCTGGAATCCAAGCCGGCGACAAGATAATTGCGATCAATGGCAAGAAGATTAATCTGTGGAGCGATGCGGTTTCCACGATTAGAAATTCACCAAATAAGCAATTAACTCTCACGCTCGAACGTGCCGGAAGCAATCTAGATATTTCACTGACTCCCGAAGCTCATCTATTAAATGGCAAGAGCGTTGGCTTTATTGGTGTGCAAAATAAGATGGGAAATGTTCGCCTCTCATTGCTAAAAAGTTTGAGCAACAGCACAACTTTGACTGGACAATTGATGAAGAGCAGCGTGAGTTCCCTCTTCTCCCTCCCAACAAAGATTCCGGCACTAGTGCGCCAAACATTTGGCCACGAGAAGCGCGATGCAAGTGGCTTAGTTGGGGTAGTGGGAGTTGCTCGGGTCAGCGCGCAAACTGCAAGTGATCCAAAGCTTGCCACTCCTGAAAAGATCGCCACATTCCTAGTTATTATCGCGAGCTTAAATATTTTTGTTGGTGTCTTCAATCTCTTTCCACTGCTACCACTAGATGGTGGGCATATGGCAGTGGCCTTGGCAGATGGCATAAGGCGCCAATGGGCCCGAATTCGAAAGAAGGCGCTACCCGATCCGATCAATGTCGAACGATTAATGCCAGTAACAATCGTAGTTTTTGCCCTCTTGGCCGTACTTTCCCTCTTGCTCTTGGCGGCCGATATCTTCCATCCGATAAATATCAGCCAATAATCTAGGATACTTCTATGGTCAATCTGGGAATGCCAAGCGCACCACTACCTACTCTTGCCCCTCGCAGGAAGAGCAAGCAATTAAAAGTAGGAAATGTATTAGTGGGTGGAGATGCACCAGTCAGTGTGCAATCTATGTGTACGACCCTTACCGCGGATGTAAATAGCACGCTGCAACAGATCGCCGAATTAACTGCATCTGGCTGTCAGATTGTTCGTGTTGCTGTTCCAAGTCAAGATGATGCCGATGCCCTTTCCCAGATCGCCAAGAAATCGCAGATCCCAGTTATTGCCGATATTCATTTTCAACCAAAATATATATTTGCAGCGATTGATGCTGGTTGCGCCGCGGTTCGAGTTAACCCCGGCAACATTAAACAATTTGATGACAAGGTAAAGGAAGTTGCAAAGGCAGCCGGCGATGCCGGGATCCCAATTCGAATTGGTGTAAATGCCGGCTCACTTGATCCACGCCTCTTGGCTAAATATGGCAAGGCAACTCCAGAAGCGCTGGCCGAATCGGCACTTTGGGAGGCATCTCTTTTTGAAGAGCATGGCTTTACTGATATAAAAATCTCAGTTAAGCATCATGATCCAGTAACCATGGTTCAGGCTTATCGACTCTTGGCAAGTAAATGTGATTATCCATTGCACTTAGGAGTAACCGAAGCCGGTCCCTTCTTCCAAGGAACCATTAAATCTGCAACCGCATTTGGAATTTTATTATCAGAAGGTATCGGCGACACGATCCGAGTATCACTTTCAGCACCTCCAGTTGAAGAAGTTAAGGTTGGAATTTCAATTCTAGAATCCTTAAATCTTCGCCAACGCAAATTAGAAATCGTCTCTTGCCCTTCTTGTGGTCGCGCCCAAGTTGATGTTTACACATTGGCAGAGAAAGTTCAGGCAGGTCTTCAAGGAATGACTGTTCCGCTGCGCGTTGCAGTAATGGGTTGTGTTGTAAATGGTCCTGGTGAGGCACGCGAAGCCGATCTTGGAGTTGCATCAGGAAATGGCAAGGGACAAATCTTTGTTAAGGGTGAGGTAATCAAGACCGTTCCAGAAGCACAGATTGTTGAGACACTGATCGAAGAGGCGATGCGTTTGGCTGATGAGATGGAAGCTGCTGGCGCCGCTAGCGGAACTCCAACCGTCACCGCAAGTTAGCCCAAGAAATCTTGAAAAATATCGCCAGATAATTAGATAAGGTAAAGACATGTTGAAAATGTCTACCTTGCTGCTTCGCACGCTTCGTGATGATCCAGCCGATGCCGAGGTAGCAAGTCACAGGCTGCTAGTACGCGCCGGGTATGTCCGCCGTATCGCCGCCGGAATTTATTCTTGGTTACCGCTTGGCTACATAACTCTTCGAAACATTGAACGAATCATTCGTGAAGAGATGGATGCTGCCGGCTTTCAAGAAGTGCATTTTCCAGCTCTTTTGCCGCGGGAACCATATGAAAAAACTAATCGTTGGGATGAATACGGCGCAGATCTCTTTAGATTAAAAGATCGTAAAGGCAATGACTATTTGCTTGGTCCAACCCATGAAGAGATGTTTACCTTAATGGTGAAAGGCGAGTACTCCTCATACAAGGATCTACCACTTTCGATCTACCAAATTCAAAACAAGTTCCGCGATGAAACTAGACCACGCTCTGGCATCATCCGCGGCCGCGAATTTGTGATGAAGGATTCTTACTCCTTTGATTTAGATGATGAAGGATTAGCAGCCTCTTATGAAGCACATCGCCAGGCTTATATAAAGACTTTCGATCGCCTAGGCCTTAAGTACAACATTGTTTCTGCGGTATCTGGGGCAATGGGTGGTTCTCGTTCTGAGGAATTTTTAGCTCCTTGCAGTACTGGCGAAGATACCTATGTCCTCTGCGAGAAGTGTGGGTATGCCGCGAATGTTGAGGCTATGACAACAAAGGTCGAAGCTTATTCCGGTAGCGCTGCGCAAGTGATGGAGATTTTTGATTCGCCAAGTACTCCGACCATTGATTCATTGGTGGATTTACTTAATGAAAAGTTTGGTCCTGGCCACAAGGCAAGTGACACGCTAAAGAATGTAATGCTTATGGCGGATTCCAAAGCTATTTCGGTATTGGTTCCAGGGGATCGTGAAGTGGATCTAAAGCGACTACAGGCAAATATGCCAGGCGTTGAAGAGATAAGAATGTTTGAAGATGCAGATTTTGCAAAGTTCCCTGGCCTAGTTAAGGGATACATTGGTCCACAAGATGCCAAAAAGAATGGCATCGAAGTACTTGCTGATCCACGAATTGTTATTGGTTCACATTGGATTACCGGGGCAAATGCTAAAGATAAGCACGTCCGCTTTGTAACAAATGGTCGCGACTTTGAAGTTGATAAATATATTGAAGCAGTGCAGGTTCGCGCAGGTGACTTGTGTCCTAATTGTCAGACTCCTGTGATCATTGATCGCGCAATTGAGATTGGTCATATCTTCCAGCTCGGTCGCAAGTATGCCGAGGCACTAGACCTAACCGTTCTAGATAAAGATGGAAAATCAAGGGTCGTAACTATGGGTTCCTACGGAATTGGAGTTTCCCGTGCAGTGGCAGCGGTTGCTGAACAGACGCTAGATGAGATCGGTTTATCTTGGCCACGCGAAATTGCTCCAGCCGATGTTCATGTAGTGGCAACCGGACGCGAAGATGAAGTATTTCAAGCGGCTAAGACCTTAGCCGAGGATTTAGAAGAGAAGGGCTTGCGAGTGATGTATGACGATCGCCGCGAGGCAAGTGCTGGCGTTAAATTTAAGGATGCCGAATTAATCGGTATTCCATTCATTGTCGTAGTTGGCAAGGCTTTGGCCGAAGGCAAAGTTGAATTCCGAGTACGCAAGAGCGGTGAAAAGAGTGAGATTGAATTGCTAAAGGCTGTTACTGAAATTTATAACGCAGTAACCAAAGCCTAAGTAATGTCGATAGCAAACTGGATATTTCTCGCGCTGGCAGCTGGCTTTGCTGGCTTCGTTGATGCAGTAGCCGGCGGCGGGGGATTGGTTCAACTTCCTGCGCTCCTAATTGGAATCTCCGATAAACCAATTCCATTAATTCTTGGAACCAATAAAGTTCCATCAATTTTTGGAACCGGTTCGGCAGCGATCTCATATTTTCGAAAAGTTAAACCTGATTTACGCCTAACAAGTTATATGGCTCTTCCGGCGTTTCTTGGTTCGATGGCTGGAGCCAGACTGGCGGCTTCATTTCCCAAAGATATATTTCGACCACTAATTATTATTCTCTTAACAGGTGTAGCTCTCTACACCTGGAAACGTCCGAACTTAGGCATGCATGAGAAATTGCGCTTCACCGAAAGAGCTCGTCATAAAATTGTTGCCCTCCTTGGTCTAACGATTGGCTTTTACGATGGAATCTTTGGACCGGGCACCGGAACCTTCCTAGTTTTCTTGCTGGTCGGTCTAGTGGGGTATGCCTTCCTAAAAGCTTCGGCAACGGCAAAGTTAGTCAATATTGCGACAAACTTTGGTGCAATCATCTCCTTTCAACTCACCGGCCATATTTGGTGGCGCCTTGGATTAATTCTGGCGATTGCAAATGTCACGGGTGCGATTATCGGCACCAGATTGGCAATCCGTGGTGGCTCGCCTTTGGTTCGCAAGATCTTTCTTTTTGTGACGACAATTCTGATTGCAAAAGTGGGTTATGATTGGATCGTAAGCTTGCAGTAAAAACTTAATAAAAACTAAATAGAGAAGAGTGAATATGGTTCAAAAGGAGAAGATCGCAGCCGCACTTGCGCCGATCATCGAAGCATCAGGTAATTTCTTAGAAGATCTCTCAATTACCACAGCTGGAAAACATAGAATATTGACGGTCGTTATCGACAGTGAAAAGCATTTAACCCTAGATGAAGTTACGGTTGTAACTAAGAGCCTTTCGGAAATCGTAGAAAACCTAAGTGAAATCGGTGACTTACCCTTCACTCTTGAAGTAACTTCACCAGGTGTAGAACGGCCGTTGACTTTGCCGCGGCATTGGAAGAAGAATTTGGGCCGCTTAATTAACATCGTATTAAATGATGGCACTTTAATAAATGGTCGAATCGGTGAATCAACGCAGAGTGAAGTCACGGTTGCTCAGAAGAAAATCAACTTCGCCGATATCAAAAAGGCTACTATCGAAATTGAGTTCAAATGAGCGTAGATGTAGAGGCGCTAATCAATCTAACAATTGAACGTCAGATTCCACTTGAGAAGATGATCAGCTTTATCGAGAATGCGGTAACCGAAGGTTATCGAGAGATTCCAGAAGCAAAACCACAAGGTCGCGCCGTTTTAAATCGGGATACCGGTGAAATTGCAATCCATGTGCCGCTCTTTGATGACGCTGGCGTCTACACCGAAACAATTACCGACGAACCTGAAGGTTTTGATCGAGTGATTCAATCGATTGTTCGCAAAGAGATCAAGCAACGAATGCGTGCCCAAAATGATGCCGGAATTGTTGAAGAATTCTCCGCAAATGTTGGTGATGTTATTACCGGAATGATCCAACAAGGTCGCGACCCTTCAATTGTCTATGTCGACTTAGGCAAAGTTGAAGGAAAGATTCCACCAACAGAGCAAGTAGCCGGTGAAGTCTACAAACACGGTGATCGCATCAAGTGTTTCGTTGTTGAAGTTAAGCAAGGCCTTAAGGGTCCAGAAGTAGTACTTTCTCGCTCGCATCCATTGCTAGTTAAGCAATTATTTATGCTGGAAGTGCCAGAACTAAAAGATAGAATCGTAGAAATTGTTGGGATTGCAAGAGAGGCTGGAGCCCGAACAAAAATCTCAGTTCGCTCTCATCGCGCAGGAGTCAGCCCTAAGGGTGCCTTGATCGGCGCAAGTGGCGCTAGATCAAAAGCGGTTAGTGATGAATTAAATGGCGAGAAGATTGACATCGTTGATTTCTCTGAAAATCCAGCTGTTTATGTTGCAAATGCCCTCGCTCCGGCGAGAGTTAGTAGCTGCGAAGTCGTTGATCTTGAAAGTAAATCGGCAAAAGTAGTTGTTCCGGATTACCAGTTATCTTTGGCGATCGGTAAAGATGGTCAAAATGCAAGATTGGCCGCGCGCTTAACCGGTTGGCGAATCGATATTCATCCAGATAATCCAGTCGAGCGAATCCTTAAACCAAAACCTGAGCCAGAAATCGGGGCAGAGCAATCGCTAGCGGAAGGTGAAAATCCCGCATAAAACTAGGGTGATTACCGCCTCACGCATATGTGAAGGTAAGGTTCTCCTATCAGTTTGTAAGTGAGGGATATGTATATGGCGATTCCCATTCGGAGTTGCATCGCATGTCGCAAAGCAACAAATTGGAGTGAACTACTTCGAGTTGTGTCTTTCCAAGGTCAGGTAATCCCTGATCCAGATCGGCGCAAAGGTGGTCGCGGAGCTTGGTTGCATCGAGGATGTCTCGATATGGCAAAGAATCGCCGATCATTTAATCGAGCCTTTCGGTCAGATGAAAATCTAGATCTGCAGGTTCTGGAGAAGTACTTAACTTTGAATTGAGCACCGTGCACAATTCAACTTTATTAACCGAGTTGGTTATTAGAAGGAGCAGAAATGCTTAATAAGGCAAGCAAGTAATCATGAGCACCGCACGCTCATGAGTAAGGCATTGATTTAGGCTCCAACACTAAACGTGGGGCCTCCAAGAGCAAGACAGGAAGGCAACTGTGGCAAAGGTCCGCGTTTACGAGTTAGCAAAAGAATTAGGCATAGAGAGTAAAGATCTCCTAGCCAAGCTACAAGAAGTCGGCGAATTCGTTCGTTCCGCATCATCAACCGTTGAAGCGCCAGTAGTGCGTAAGTTGATGGATAAATTCCCGGATATGAAACCGGTAGAAGCGCCAGCAAAGCCCGCGAAGAAAGCCGCTGCCAAAAAGAGCGCTGCCAAAAAGAGCGCGAGCCCAACTCAAGAAGAGATCGATGCCGCTCTTGCCCAACTTCCTGAAGGAACACGTGAGCAACTAGCCAAGGCGCAAGAAGCGCAAGTTATTAAAGAAGAGATCGCTGAAGTAAAAGCAGCAAGTGCGGAAACTTCGACAACTCCAGCAACTCCAGCAACTCCAGCAACTCCACCAACAACATCGAGCATGCCTCGCCCACCGCGCGCAGGTAATAATCCATTTAGCGCAGGAAGTGGTGCGATGCCTCGCCCACCAATGCCACGACCACAACCACCACGACCAATTCGCCCAGGTGAACGTCCACCAATGTCTGGTGCGCGCCCAGGTTCAGTACGTCCAGGTTTTGCAGCACGCCCACAACA
>CAILSO010000013.1 GCA_903836945.1 uncultured Actinomycetes bacterium
ACGATATCCATTGCGGTGAGCAAGAGATACCGCATCAATTGTCTCGGTTAGAGTTCCAATTTGATTTACCTTAACCAGCAATGCATTTGCGGTGTGTAAACCAATTCCCTTTGCCAAACGCTCTGGGTTGGTTACAAAGAGGTCATCGCCAACGATTTGAATCTTGGAACCAAGTTGCGCAGTCATCTTCGCCCAACCATCCCAGTCATCTTCATCAAGTGGATCTTCAATTGAAACGATTGGATATGAAGCTACAAGATCAGCGTAGTAAGCGATCATTTCATCTGAAGAACGCTTGCTTCCTTCGAATGAATACTTGCCACCTTCATGAAATTCGGTTGCGGCAACATCCATTGCAAGTGCAATCTCCTTGCCTGGCTTAAAGCCTGCTGCGGTAACTGCTTCGAGAATTAAATCTAAAGCGGCACGGTTGCTATCAAGGTTAGGTGCAAAGCCACCTTCATCGCCGATAGATGTTGCTAGGCCACGCTTCTTTAATACTGACTTGAGGCTGTGATAAATCTCAGCGCCCCAACGAAGTGACTCTTTAAAGGATTCGGCTCCGATTGGCGCCACCATAAATTCTTGAATATCAACGTTGGTATCGGCATGTGCGCCACCGTTAAGGATATTCATCATTGGTACTGGAAGAGTATGTGCGGTAGGTCCACCGATATAACGGAAGAATGAAAGATCAGCGCTTTCGGCAGCTGCGCGAGCTACGGCAAGTGAGACACCAAGAATTGCATTTGCACCAAGGCGAGCTTTGTTCTTTGTGCCATCAAGATCCAACATCTCTTGATCAACTAGTCGTTGGTCTTGTGCATCAAAGCCGGCAATTGCTGGGGCTAATTCATCGTTTACATAATTAACAGCTTTTTCAACGCCCTTACCTAAATAACGCTTGCCACCATCGCGCAGCTCTACTGCTTCAAAGGCGCCGGTTGACGCACCACTTGGTACACCTGCGCGCGCACTTGAACCATCTTCAAGAACTACTTCAACTTCAACGGTTGGGTTTCCGCGGGAATCTAGAATTTCGCGGGCGTGAATTGCTTCGATTAGGGCCACAGTTTTTCCTCTTCTTTATATTTAACAAACAGTCGCTAAATTTCAATTATTGAGTGAATTCTTCGTCGAATACTCGGTAATTCTATCGGTTTACTGGGCTTCAAATTTCTTTATTTTGGCGATGTACTCCTTGGTAGCCCCGCGTAGCGCCGCCTCGGGATCCAAGCCTTGCGCAACTGCCTGATCGATAATGCCAAATAAAAGCTGACCCAGATCAGCTTCTGTCGTGTCGGCAATCTTCACCGGATGTTCCACTGGAATTTCATGACCAAATTTTTCGGCGCGATAAATCAGTTTTGTTGCTAACGCCAACGCCGGTTGACCTAGAGGAACACCCTCGGTTGCCGAGGTGCGACCTTTTTCGGCGGCCTTTTGCGCCTCCCAATTTTCCAAAACTTCCGCGCTGCCAGAAACTTTTGTATCGCCAAAAACATGCGGATGTCGACGAACTAATTTTTCGGCAACAGCCTTAGCAACATCTTCAACTGTAAATGGATCGGTTGGGTGTTCTTCGGCCATTCGGGCGTGAAAGAAAACCTGCAAGAGCACATCACCGAGTTCTTCGCGCATTGCCACGCGATCGCCCTCTTCAACGGCTTCGATAAATTCGTAGGACTCTTCTAGCAAATATTTCAAAAGAGATTCATGATCTTGTTCGGCATCCCACGGGCAACCACCCGGAGAGCGCAAACGATCCATCACCTCACGAAGCTTGGCAAGCTCCTGATTTTGCATAAGAAGTTCGGCGAAATTACTTGGTGGTTACGGCGCTATTGGTAGCTGGCGCAACAATATTTCCGGCTGTGTAATCCCATGAACCGTACTTTGGATTAATCACAACTTTCTTCTCATTTGCCATTGAGATAATCAACTTTTGAATCGAGCTGCCATCAGTTGTTGTATCTCCGGCCGCCTTGAGAGCTGAAGTTAAGTTCTCTGCGATCAAAACCGTGCGGACATATCGAAGGAAATCAAATGATGCGATACCAGCATTAACCAAAGCCTTTGGAAGAGCTGCTTCGCCATTGATCTGCGCGATGATCGCTGCTCGACGCTTTGCAATATCGGCATCTGAAATCGGCATCTTCATCTTTAGCGCGATGTCATCAAATAAAATTGAGAGAACGTGGAAACGTAGCGCTGAAACATTTAGCGTAGCTCCGGTCTGAAGCTGCATTCCGGTCGTGTCGACCTTTGCGCGTTCAGTGAGAATTCCATTGACGGTGTGTTCGATAGTGCTTACTGGCACTTCCGTCTTTCCAATAGTTGCCGCAGAGTTAACTTGAGAGCAAGCTGTTAATAGAACTAAAAGTCCGGCGCTTGCAAGTGCGATTAGCTTCTTCAATCTAATTCCCCGATCAATTCTCGTTACGGCCGCTTAGTGGCGCTCTTTACTGGCGCAATTATCGAGTTCAAGACTTCGATAGTCCACGGCAGGGCTGAAGTATCTCCTACTTCATCCCCAGGAATCCAATTCGCAGCCGCCGCCCGCGCGACCAAGAGCGATGATGTGGCGTTTTTAACCAATGATCCTGGATAGATGCGATTGAGTCTCATCACGGCAGAGTCCGGCAGGTTAATTGGTGAGATTCGAAGGAACTTGCCCTGAAGTACAACTTCGGTCAAACCATATGACTTCGCAATTGTTCGCAAATGTGCAACGGCTAAGAGATTTATTGCGGGCTCTGGAAGTTGTCCAAAGCGATCTAGTAACTCATCTCGAATCGCGATTAATTCATCAGAATTCTGCGCATCGGCCATTCGTCGATAAATATCTAAGCGCAATCGCTCTGAAGGTAAATATTCAACTGGGATGTGTGCATTAACCGGAAGTTCCACTTTGCACTCTTTAAATTTTTTATCATCTTCATTCTGTGGAACGAAACCAGTCTTATATTCCTCAACGGCCTCTCCAACCATTCGCATATAAAGGTCAAAACCAACTTCGGCGATATGCCCCGACTGCTCACCGCCTAAGAGATTTCCAGCGCCGCGAATTTCTAGATCCTTTAACGCCACTTGCATCCCAGATCCAAGATCAGTATTTGTAGCAATAGTTGTTAAACGATCATGCGCGATTTCGGTGAGTGGCTTATCGGCGGAATAAAGAAAGTAGGCATAAGCCCGTTCGCGCGATCGCCCAACTCGGCCACGTAATTGATGAAGTTGCGAGAGCCCAAAGGCATCGGCGCGATCAACAATCAGCGTATTGGCATTTGGAATATCGATACCGCTTTCAATAATCGTTGTGCAAACCAAGATATCGAAATCGCGTTGCCAGAAAGCCAAGATGACATCTTCTAATTCACGTTCGGCCATCTGACCATGGGCAATGCGAATTCGAGCTTCCGGAACCAATTTTCTAAGTCGTTCGACTACGCCATCGATACTCTCCACGCGATTGTGAATAAAAAATATTTGGCCATCGCGAAGAAGTTCCCGGTGAATCGCAGCAGTAACTTGCTTGTCATCGTATGGACCGACATAAGTAAGCACTGGATGGCGCTCTTCTGGTGGTGTAGTTATATTAGACATTTCGCGGATTCCAGTAATCGCCATCTCTAAAGTGCGCGGAATTGGGGTAGCCGACATCGATAAAACATCTACGTTTGTGCGAGTCTTCTTTAACTCTTCCTTATGTTCTACGCCAAATCTTTGTTCCTCATCGACAATCACTAATCCCAAATCTTTGAAAATTACATCTTTGGAAAGAAGGCGGTGGGTTCCAATTACAACATCTATGGTTCCGCGATTTAAGCCTTCGAGGATTTCGCGCCCTTCTTTTGGCGTATTGAATCTAGATAAACCGGCGACTCGAATCGGAAAGCCGGTATAGCGATTTTCAAAAGTTGTTAAGTGTTGTTGTACTAATAAGGTAGTCGGAACTAAAACTGCTACTTGCTTTCCATCTTGCACTGCTTTAAAGGCAGCTCTGATCGCAATTTCGGTCTTGCCATACCCAACATCGCCGCAGACAACGCGATCCATTGGATGTGACTTCTCCATATCGCGCTTTACTTCTTCAATCGTTGCCAGTTGATCAGTAGTTTCGACATATGGAAATGCCGCTTCAAGCTCTCTTTGCCAGGCAGTGTCAGGTGAGAATGAATAACCCGGTGCACTCATTCTTGCGGCATAAAGTTGAATAAGTTCCGCAGCAATCTGCTTAACCGCCTTGCGTGCCCGTCGTTTGGTATTTGCCCAATCCGAACCGCCGATTCGATTTAACGCCGGTGCTTCACCGCCCACATATCTAGTTACTTGTTCCAAAGTATCGGTTGGTACAAAGAGTCGATCGGCAGGTTGCCCACGCTTTGATGAGGCATATTCAATGACTAAATATTCGCGAGAGACATTTGCCACGGTGCGCGCAACCAATTCCACATATCGCCCGACCCCATGTTGTTCATGGACTATGTAATCCCCTGGTTTCAATTCGAGTGGATCAATCGCCTTCTTTCGGCGAGATGGCATCCGCGCCTGATCTTTACTAGAAGTGCGCTGACCCGAGATATCTCGTTCGGTTATCAGAACTAACTTTTGCGCCTCGTTTATAAAACCATGTTCAATAGAACTTGTAGCTAAGTAAATAGCATCGATAGTTAAGGCTTGATCATCCGAAAACCTGCGGTCGGCAATGCCAGCTTCACGAAGTAACACTTGATAACGTTCAAGGATTCCGGGGCCGGTTGCCGTAAAGATCACCTGATACTTTAAATCGAGCCAATTTTTTAGATCAGCGATGGTGCTCTCCACCTTGCCGGCATAAACAGGAACCGGTTCATAATCCGCCATGGCAAATTCACCGTCGACATCAGCTGCATATGGATTAATTGCCCAAACCTTTAATTTTGAATCCGCTGCACGCTGCAAAATTTGAGAAAATTCAAAGTAACCACCATTGGTAATTTCGCCGGTTAAATCAATCGGTGCCTTTGAACCAATCGCCGCATTCGACCACGAAGCTTCGAGAAATTCAGTGTTGGTAGCGACCAGATCAGCGGCCCTAGAGGTGATTCGCGGTTGATCTAGGACGGCGATTTGATAGCCCTTTGGCAGAAATTCCAAAAGTGATTTGTGTTCTAGCTTCAAAAGCGCGGCTAAAGATTCCATTCCTTCAACACAGATACCTTCAGCAATCTTGCTTGCCATCTCGGCAATGGTGGGAAACTCTGCTGCCAGGTACCTTGCTTTCTTGGCAACTTCTTCATCAATTAGAAGTTCGCGCCCAGGATAGATAATTACTTCATCCGCAACTGCTTCGAAAGTTCTTTGATCTGCAACCGTAAAATATTTTAAATCTTCAATCTCATCACCAAAGAAATCAACGCGGATCGGATGCTCAAAGTCAGCGGGAAATAGATCAAGGATGCCGCCGCGCACTGCAAAGTCGCCACGGCGTTCAACTAGATCTGTTCTGGTAAATCCAAAGTATGAGAGTCTGGCGGTTAAATCAGAGAGCGAAACCTTCTTGCCCATGGATAGCGAAATAGTTTCGACTGACAAAATATCTGCAACTATTGGTTGAATCAATCCTCGAATAGAAGTAACAACTACTTGTGGTGGCTTCTTAGAATTTAGTTGATGCAATATTTTGATTCTGGCGGTAACGGTGTCGCTCTTTGGACTTAATCTTTCGTGGGGCAAGGTCTCCCAAGCTGGAAAATTTGCGACGCTAATTCCTAAATAACTCTCAATCTCAGCGCTGATTTCTTCAGCGACTCTGGTTGAAGGTGCAATGACTAAGAGTGGCGAATCTTTGGCAGCGAGAGATAAGAGCAAGCTGCGAATGGAATTGATTGCGATCAGGCTTTGAAATTCGACTGGCAATGTGAGTGTGTTAAATCCACGTAACAGTTTCATGGATCGAGCCCCACTCCCTTTTAGAAAACGCCAAAATCCCCGCATCCGATATGGATGGGGGTGTTAACCCAATAGTAATGTGGAATGAGGCCTACTTAAAACCTGTAATGATTAGCCAGTGAGCACGACTAACTTCCTACCCGAAGATGATGCGGTATTGCGAAGTGATGTCCGGCGCCTTGGTGAATTACTCGGCCAATCATTAGTCCGCCAACAAGGAAATGAACTTCTAGATTTAGTTGAAGAAGTACGAAAGGCCGTCCGCGAAGGCGGCGGTGAAGAGATCTTAGAAAATTTGTCAGTCGAACAAAGCGTGCAATTAGTACGGGCCTTTAGCAACTATTTCAACTTAGCAAATATTGCAGAACAAGTTCACCGTTCCAGAGTGCTTGCAGCAGAACGTGTCGCCGGAGGTTCTTGGTTATCTCGCGCAGTAGATCGCATAATTGCGGCACAAAAATCTGGTCAAGATTTCACAAATGAGGATATTCAAGAATGGATTAATAACTTCTCAGTGCGCCCGGTCTTTACCGCGCACCCAACCGAAGCTGCGCGCAGATCGGTACTAAGTAAATTAAATTCCATCGCTGGCTTACTAGATCAACCGCCTTCGGTAACGCGCGATCGTCGCTTATCTGAGATGGTGGATCTACTTTGGCAGACCGATGAACTTCGCCTCGGCCAACCAGAACCACTTGATGAGGCCACAAATGCACTCTTTTATTTAGATGATCTCTTCAAACTTACAGTTCCGGAAGTATTGGATGATTTTGCTCGCGAACTTCAACGTTTGAATGTAACCGTCTCCCCAACATCCAGACCACTTAGCTTTGGTACCTGGATCGGTGGGGATCGCGATGGAAATCCAAATATCACTCCAGAAGTTACAAAGGCGGCGATCACCCTTCAAGTAGGCCACTTCATTCGCACACTCTCTGGGATGTTAGATGAACTTCGCCAAGCACTCTCGGTCTCCTCGCGAATCGCCGGAGCTTCAAGCGAACTAGAAGCCTCCGTAGCTAAAGATTTAGAACTCTTGCCAGAAATTGAAGCAAGATTCCGCCGGCAAAATAAGGAAGAGCCTTATCGCTTAAAGGCAACCGCGATTCGCCATCGTCTTATTCTTACCCAAAAGCGCCATGCAAATAATGAGGGCCATGTTCTAGGTCGCGATTATGAATCAACTGCCGAACTATTGGGCGATTTGAATTTAATGCGCGATTCCCTTCTTGAGCATCGTGGCGAATTAATTGCAACTGGATTACTCGAACGAATCATTCGTACCGTCTCAAGTTTTGGCCTAACTCATGCCACGATGGATATTCGCGAACACTCTGATGCGCACCACCACGCCCTGGAACAAATAGAATCAGTTGGTATTGAAAAGATAGATGCTCTTGCGGCTAAGACTTTAAATACCCTTGTGGCAATCAAGGAATTAATTGAAAAATTTGGACCAGAGGTTATCGAGACCTACATCATCTCCATGACCAAATCCCATAAAGATGTCCTTGCCGCGGTGAAACTTGGAAAGCTAGCCGGTTTAACAACTCAAATTGGTTATGCCCCACTCCTTGAAACAGTTGCTGAACTTCAAGCAGCAGACACAATTCTAGATAACCTGCTTTCAGATCCCGATTATCGAAAGCTAGTTACTGCCCGCGCTGATGTTCAAGAGGTAATGCTTGGATATTCCGATTCAAATAAGGATGCTGGAATTGCAACATCGCAATGGGAGATCCACAAGGCTCAAAGAAAATTGCGCGATGTGGCTTTAAAACATGGCGTAACTCTTCGCCTATTCCACGGTCGCGGCGGCTCGGTTGGTCGCGGTGGCGGGCCTACCTACGATGCGTTGATCGCACTTCCTTGGGGTTCGATTGATGGTCAAATAAAGATGACCGAACAAGGTGAAGTAATTAGCGATAAGTACGCGCTACCTTCCCTTGCCAGAGAAAATGTTGAATTATCTTTAGCCGCCGCACTTGAAGCGACAGTATTAAATCGAGCACCACGTCAAACTCCAGAAGAGTTAAGTAAGTGGAGCACGTGCATGGATTTAGTAAGCGAGAGTGCATTTAAGAGTTATCGCGGTTTAATCGATCACCCTGATCTACCTGCCTATTTCTATGCCTCAACTCCAGTTGAACAACTTGGAAATCTATTTCTTGGTTCGCGCCCATCGCGGCGTCCAGATGCCAGTGGCGGTTTGGCCTCACTTCGCGCAATTCCATGGGTCTTTGGCTGGACCCAATCTCGCCAAATCGTTCCAGGTTGGTTCGGCGTTGGTTCTGGTTTGAAAGCTGCCCGAGAATCTGGCAAGAGTGATGTGCTAAAGCAAATGCTAAAGGATTGGCATTTCTTTCGTACCTTTATTTCAAATGTTGAAATGACCATGGCCAAAACTGATTTAGCTATGGCGCGAAAGTATGTAACCACTTTGGTTGACCCTAATCTGCAGCATTTTCTTGAGACCATCGAAGCGGAATTTGAATTAACTAAAAAGGAGATCCTCTTGCTTACTGCAAAGAGTGATCTACTAAGTGACCAACCAATTTTGGCTAGAACCCTTCAAGTACGCGATGCCTACCTATCGCCCCTTCACTTATTGCAAATTACCTTGCTTCATAAAGTACGGGAAAATCCTGATATCGATCCATTGATCACCAGAGCACTCTTGTTAACTATCAATGGTGTTGCTGCCGGTTTACGCAATACCGGCTGATTTAATTTATTTTTTACCAATTACCGTAAAAGTAAAACTCCCAGTTACAACGTGGCCATCATCTGCCACAACTCGATAGCTCACAAGAAATTTTCCATTTAATTTACTTGCTGGAATCAGCGCAGCGCTCACCACTGCGCCATTAACTTGGGCTGAGGCAGTTACTAAATTGTGATTTACTGAATCACTCACTGCCACGCTATTAATATTCTTACCTTTGATCGTAAGCAGTGCTTCGGCAAATGTAAGAGTAATTTTTGATGGAAGTGCGGAGATCTTTGCGTTCTTTGCCGGGCTTGATGAAATTAGAACTGTATGAGCAAAGGCGGCTTGGGTATTTCCTAAGAGTATTGCTGTTATGGCTAGTGCAATTAAGCCGATTCGGCTTAATTTACGCACTGATTTTGCTCCCGGTTAATTTACTCAACGCAGATAGGACCGCTTTGGCATCCCAACTTGGTTCTTGTGGCTTGGCTAGGTTTTTTAGGCCTTCTTCACTTAAATATTTTTTCAATTTCTCTGGAACTACGCTCGTACCTTGATTTGGATTTCCAAGATCAAGCCAAGCCCAATTACCTTTTGCATCAACAATGACAACCTCATCGGTATGGCTTACATCGTAGGTATTTGGCCTTCCAGTCTGCCAATCAAGTGGCATGCCCTTCATCTCTGCAGCGGTAAATGGTTTCTTAATCGCCTCGGCGCCAAAGAAATCCCAGAACTTCTTCAAGTTAACTTCATTGCCAGAAGCCAAAATCCAATTGGGATCGTTAAAGAGCGATTGGTAGGCCGAAAGTCTGGCGGCGTTATCGCGGCCGGCGTCGACTGAAACCTCTAAGACTTTTACCTTCTCTTTTAAGCCAGAGGCGGCAACCGCATCACCGATTTGTCGCATTGTTGCAGAAGTCATTGGGCAGATTTCTTGGCAAGAGGTCAAGAAATCTGCGATGACAATTGTCTGACCCTTTAAAGAATTAAGGGAGAAGGATTTACCGGTCGCGTCAAAGAGCATCGCGCCCTTTACATCATCTGGAATTGGTTGACTTAAGAATGAGCCACCACCAGGTGCGGCGCTTGCTTGGCCTGAAGAGGCAGAACTCAGACTCTTACTTCCACAACTGGTGAGAAAGGTTAAGGAAGTTATAAGTAAAAATACCGCAAGGGATTTCTTCATAAAAGCAATAGTACTAACTATTGAAATCTTGTTGGGCGCTTTCCAAACCTTTTTCAATTATGCGTTCGACGGCAAGTGCGCCGCGAGCAATGAAATCTTCAAGTTCTTTCTTCTCGATTGAGGAGAATGGCTTTAAAACATAGTCAGCTGGATCTTGTGGGCCAGCTGGGCGGCCTATACCCATTCGCACTCGAAAATAATCAGGTGTCGCAAAGTGCATGGATAGGGATTTCAAACCGTTGTGGCCATTATCGCCGCCACCTTGTTTAATACGAATCGTATTGAAGGCAATATCTAATTCATCGTGAATGACAATTAAGTGATCAGCTTTAACCTTGTAGAAATCGGCAAGAGCCTTGGTAGGTGCGCCACTCTCATTCATATAGCCCTGAGATTTTGCCAAGGTAACTGGATTACCGGCTACCCGAATGTCAGCGATATTTGTCTTTGATTTATGCGCCGAGAATTTTGAATTAATTGCCAGATAATTTATAACCATCTGGCCGATATTGTGACGAGTAGATGAGTATTGATCGCCCGGATTACCTAATCCAAGGACTAACCAACGCTCATCACTCATCGAATGAATCTATCTAGAAATTAAGGTAGTTATTACTTGTTATCTTCTTTTGCTGCATCAGCTGCATCAGCTGCAGGTGCCGCAGCTCCTTCAGCAGGTGCTGCAGGTGTCTCTTCAACAGCGGTCGACTTCTCTGACAAGTGAACAACAACAACGCTTGCATCTGAAACCAGAGTTACGCCTGCTGGAAGAGTTACATCGCCAGCGGTACGTGATTGTCCGGCCATTAAACCGTCAACGTTAACTTCTAGGAATGCTGGGATCGAAGTAGCTTCTGCTTCTACTTCGATGGTGTTGTGAACGTGCTCAAGAATTCCATCAACATCGTGCTTACCAACTGTGTGTACTGGAACTTCAACTTTAACTCTCTCACCACGACGGACAATAACTAGGTCGATATGTGCAAGAACGCCAGTCAGTGGATTACGAGAGACCGACTTTGGAAGTGTTAACTCTGTTTTGCCATCAACTACGACATCAAGTAGAACGTTTGATGACTTAAGTGCCGCGCCAAGTTCGCGAAGTGGAAGTGCGACGTGTTGTGGCGCTTCACCGTGGCCATAAATTACTGCTGGGACTAGACCAGAGCGGCGATCGCGGCGTGATGCACCCTTACCGAATTCAGTACGACGGGTACCTGTGATTGTAATTTCAGCCATTTCGCTTCTCCTTCATAAAAAGACGTTTTAGGTTGCACGTCCGAGGAGAAAGAACCACCGTCGATTACGGATTTGAAATCCCTCGCCGGAACGAGCCGCAAGATTAACCCAATCTCCAGGCCAGTAGCAAATTTCGGATTAACCCCGCGTAAAAAATACCTTCTCAAGAAGTAGGTCGATCAAATCAGTCCACTTATCTGGATCTACATGATTGGGGGTGAAGTCATCAACGACTTTGCCAAGTGTGTAGGCCTGAACCAAAATTGAAACTGAACGCGGATCAAGATTTGGATCACCAAAACCTTTCTCAACGCTCTCGCGGAATAGATCCGCCAGCGCTTGCGTCAATCGCTCTTGTTCTTCCCCAAGTTTCTTCGCCATTCGCTCATTTCTAACCGCCTTATGAATGGCGCCGATTCTTTGATAGCGATTATTTTGCAGTGCTGCGGACTGAGTTAATTTTGTAACATCTTTTACCTGCGAAAGTAATTGTTCACGCGACCTTGAAGAACTAATTGCCGCGGTTAACATCGAGACCGATTGATCGACAAACTTTCCAAAGCGAAAAACCACTGCCTCTTCTATGAGCTCTGGGAAATCTTCATAGTGATGATAAAGCGAGCCCTTTGAAACATTCGAGAGTTCAAGGACTTGTTCGCTATTGATCTCTTCTGGGGAATGCTTTTCTAGTAATTCGACAACCGTCATCAGAAGAAGTTGCTTCGTCGGATGAAGAGTTTTCATTTTTAAATTTTAGCTATGGCCATCAAAGAGGCTGGTTACAGACCCATCCTCAAAAACTTCCCGAATAGCTCGTGCTAATAATGGTGCGATCGAAAGTACGGTCAAGTTTTCAAATTGTGCATCTTCTGGGATCGGAAGTGTATTTGTCACAACCACTTCACTTACGCGCGAAGCCTTCAAGCGTTCGATCGCTGGTCCAGAAAACACCGCGTGCGTCGCCGCAATAATTACATCAGTCGCGCCTTCGGCATACAACGCATCAACAGCCTTGGTAATGGTTCCAGCTGTATCGATCATGTCATCGATTACTACGCAGGTCTGTCCCTTAACATCACCAACCACTTTTCCGGTTACTGATTCGTTCGGGATTCGTGGGTCGCGCATTTTGTGAATAAATGCGATCGGACAACCACCCAATAAATCTGACCAACGTTCGGCGACTCGAACTCGACCTGAGTCCGGTGAGACGATTGTTAGCTTGGAGCGATCTACTTTGCTGCCGACATAATTTGTAAGAAGTGGCAGTGCAAATAGATGATCAACCGGGCCATCAAAGAAACCTTGTATCTGTGATGTGTGTAAATCCACAACCATCAAACGATCGGCGCCGGCGGTCTTAAATAAATCTGCCATCAACCGAGCTGAGATTGGTTCGCGACCACGGTGCTTCTTATCTTGACGGGCATATCCGTAGAAAGGTGCCACCACGGTAATTCGCTTTGCTGATGCGCGCTTAAGGGCATCAACCATAATTAATTGCTCCATGATCTGCTTATTTACTGGAG
This sequence comes from uncultured Actinomycetes bacterium, assembly GCA_903836945.1. GTDB lineage: Bacteria > Actinomycetota > Actinomycetes > Nanopelagicales > Nanopelagicaceae > AAA044-D11. The sequence continues at coordinate 12,602 of CAILSO010000013.1, forward strand.
CTGCATGAGATTGAATTACAAAGGCATCGCTACCGCGAACGCTCTCTTCAAATCGTACAAAAATTTCACCATTGGCAAAGTCATAGGCCGATGTTGGGGTAATTGGGATGCCGAGTTCTTCAGCAACACCTTCTGCTAATTCTGGATAACCACGACCAGTAAATAAGCGCAACCGTTTCTCTGATGTCAGTCGCAGTTCGCTCATTTAATTAGCTCCCTATTCGCTTTCCGTTGTTGCGCCAGCTTTTGCCGCAGCAATTGCAGATTTACTTCCTGATCGCTTGCGTAATACCCAACCAAGAATATTGCGTTGTTTAGCCCTGGCAACACCGATAGATCCTGCCGGAACATCCTCGGTAATTACCGAGCCAGCAGCAGTGTATGCGCCATCCCCAACTCGGACTGGTGCAACCAACATAGTGTCGCTTCCAATTCGAACCTCATCGCCAATTTCGGTTCGGTGTTTTTCTACGCCATCGTAATTAACAAAGATTGTGGCCGCGCCAATATTACTGCCGCTGCCAATCGTCGCATCGCCAACGTATGAAAGGTGTGGCACCTTGGAGCCCTCGCCAATAGTTGAATTCTTAACTTCTACAAAGGCACCGACCTTGGTGTTTGCCGCTAATTTTGTGCCTGGCCGCAGATAGGCAAAGGGTCCAATTACGGAATTCGTTCCAATTTCACAATCGCCCCAAATGACAGTGTTTGGATAAATCGTTACATCCTTCTCGATCTTGACTGCACTATCAATCCAAGTTGTTGTCGGGTCAACAATTGTTACCCCGGCCTTCATATGTAGATCATTGATTCGATCGCGCATAATTGCAATGCACTCGGCTAATTGCGAGCGATCATTTATGCCTAGAGTTTCGGTGTAATCATAAGAAAGGATTGCCGCTGCTGCCCCGCCACCTGATCGGATATCGGAGATCACATCGGTTAAATACAGTTCGCCTTGGGCGTTATCGGTCTTAAGTTTTGCCACGCTATCGCGCAATGCGGCGATATCGAATAAGTAAACCCCGGTGTTTATCTCATCAATATTTTTTATCTCATCACTGGCATCGCGCTCTTCAACGATCGCAACGATGGCACCGCTCTCATCACGAACGATTCGACCATAACCAGTTGGATCTGGGAGCTCGGCGGTTAGTACGGAGACTAAATTCTTTGACTTTGCGTGGGCTGAAATAAATTCCGCCAAAGTCTCGTGGCGAAGGAGAGGTGTATCTCCCGCCAAAATAAGAACCGTCCCGGTTGCAGTTAAATCAGCGAGCGCCAACTGCACTGCATGGCCAGTTCCATTGCGCTCTGATTGAAAGACCGTCGTCGACTTTGGCGCGATCTTTTTTACTTCCGGTTCTACAAGCTCGCGGGCATGACCAACCACCACTTGCAATTGCTTGGGATTTAAAACTAAGACTTGATCTAAAACGTGTTCAATGATTGTTTTTCCAGCAATTGGATGAAGCACCTTAGGAGTTTGCGATTTCATCCGCGTTCCTTCGCCAGCTGCTAGCACTATCGCTACATCTAGCTCGGTACTCACTTTAACCTCCGGTTCGGTGGTCTTGCTGGAGATGGTGGCTCCGCCACCAGGTATCGATCCTGGACCCTGGGCTTCAAAGGCCCATGTGCTAGCCACTACACAATGGCGGAACCTGAATTCTCCTATATAACTACAGATACTGCCAAAACGTTCGTAATTTTTCGGGCTTTATGGCCCGAGAAATCAACGAGTCTCGATTACCCGAGCCCCTGGGACTGGTCCATTGGCGCGAACGACCCCGGCAACAACACCACTGGCGCTGAGAGCCACAGTTAGATCCAGTGACTTCTCTTCATCGGCAACAATGAAGGCAACGGTTGGGCCAGAACCAGAAACAATTCCACCTAGTGCGCCGTAATCTCGACCAACATCTAAAACTAAGCGAAGTGCGGGGCGAAGCGAACAGGCCGCCGCTTGTAAATCATTTGATAGCGCTTTGCCGAGTGCAACTGGATCGCCAGCACGAAGTGCTTGCATCATCTCATCGCCCACTTGTGGTTTGGAGATAACTAAACCTTCGCGCAATCGATCACACTCTTGATAAACCGCAGGAGTAGATAGTCCTTGCCCGGCCAGTGCTAATACCCAGTGATAACTTCCGCGAGCGAGTGCTGGAGTTATTTGATCCCCGCGCCCGGTGCCAATAGCAACGCCACCAGAAATTGAAAATGGCACATCACTGCCTAACTCGGCAGCCAATTTTTCTAAATCATCTCGCGATAGGCCAAGTTCAAAGAGCGAATCAATTCCAACTAAAACTCCCGCAGCATCCGCACTGCCACCAGCCATCCCACCGGCAACTGGAATCTCTTTCTTCAAATGAATTGCAATATCTTCAGAGATCCCATATCGCAGAACCATTAACTTGGCGGCTTTATATGCCAGATTGCTTTCATCAACTGGGACACCAGAAGATGTTGAGCCAGAAACTGTTAATGAAATTCCGGTATTTGCTTCGCCAAACTTTACGGTTACATCATCAAAAAGTGAGATCGCCTGAAAGATCGTGGTGACTTCATGAAAGCCATCTGATTCAAGTGGGCCAACGGCTAATTGCAGATTTACCTTTGCAGGAACCCGAACAACTACGCCTTTGATGCTCATTTAGAAAGCGTAATGGCTATTTTTATAAAGTCAGTCAATTCCAATGCTTCTCCCCGAACCGTTGGGTCAATTCCGGCTGCGGTAATTAATTCACTAGCAGCAGCGCTACCACCGCAGAGATCGGAGAGGGCGGCGCGCAGCATCTTTCGCCGTTGTGCAAAGGCGGCATCGATGATCGCAAAGGTCTTTTTGCGAAGTGGCTCATCCCCAACTGCTTTGTGGCGAATAAATTTCACCAAAGATGAATCAACATTTGGTACCGGCCAGAAAATTGAGCGACCAACGCTGCCAGCCGAAGTTAAATCAGCCCACCAATTAGCCTTAACCGACGGGCTGCCATAAACCTTGCTACCTGGTTTAGCGATTAAGCGATCGGCAACTTCTGACTGCACCATAACTACGCCGCCAGTTAAGGTTGGAAATTTTTCTAAGAAGCGAAGAAGCACTGGGACTGAAACGTTATAGGGCAGATTTGCAATTAACACCGTGGGATCGATTGGAAGAGTTTCAATATTCATCGCATCTTGGGTGATCACTGTCAATTTATTAGCATCAAAGCCATGACGAACGGCCGTATTTGAAAGTTCACCGGCCAAGCGATTATCAATCTCAATTGCAACAACACTCTTTGCCACTTCCAACATAGCTAGGGTTAAGGATCCAAGGCCCGGCCCAATTTCAAGTGCAACATCTTGATCGGTTAGATCCGCCGCCTTAACGATTCGCCGGCAGGTATTTGCATCAACTACAAAATTTTGGCCAAGTTTTTTTGTAGGCCGAACATCCAAACGTTCTGCAATTTCGCGGATTTCAGCTGCACCTAGTAAGCCACTCATCTAGATATCACTTAAGCAAAAGACCCAAATACGCGTTCAGCATTTTGCGAAATCTGCGCACACAAACTATCTAGATCATCGCCGCGAACCTCGGCCATAAATCGAAGAATATTTGGAATCTGTGAAGGTTTGTTAAGGGCGCCTCGATGTGGGGCTGGTGCTAAGAAAGGTGAATCGGTTTCAACCAATAAGAGTTCTGGCGGAACTAGCTTTACCGCTTCGCGAAGGGCCGGAGCATTCTTAAAAGTTAAGGTGCCGGCAAATGAAAGTACATAACCAGCTTCAATACATTCTTGGGCCATTACTTCATCGCCAGAGTAGCAATGAAAAATTGTGGTCTTTGGTGCGCCTTCTTCTAGTAAAAGATCTAGTACCGCGCGGTGGGCGTCACGATCATGAATTACAAGTGCTTTATCGACCGACTTGGCCAATGCAATGTGACGGCGGAATGAATACTTTTGTTTCTCTTGTAATTCCGGTGGGGTGCGAAAGAAATCTAAACCAGTCTCTCCAATAGCGCGTACCCGTGGATGTTTTGCAAGTTCTTCAATTATTGCTAAATCCTTCTCCAAATCATCAACGACCGGTGCTTCATTTGGATGAAGTGCCACCGCCGCCAATACATTTGGCCAAGTTTCGGCAGCCTTTACGCACCACTGCGATTGTTCAGCGGAATACCCAACCTGCATGATTCGATCAATTCCAACGCTTCTTGCTTCAGCAACAACTTCGCCAACTTCCGGTGAATCCGCCGCTGTATTGGTGACGATCTCCATGTGGGCATGAGCATCAACGCATTTAACATTTAGCGGTTCTGGAAGTGGCGCCGGTTGACGATCAATTTCGCGATTGTGGCGATCAGCCATTAATTCTTAACCCTCGATCTTCTCTTCTAGACGTGGGAATAAGACCGCACCTTTTGTAACTTTACTTCCTGAAGGTAGCACGCCCCACTTGGCTACCTCACTAATTTTTTGCTTTGAAATATCGCCAAGGGTTTCACTGGCGCCGAGTGCGGCCCAAAGTGTTTGGGTAGTTGTTGGCATAACTGGGTGCAACAAAATAGCCAAGGCGCGAATGGCATCGGCGGTGTTATATAAAACTTCATTTAATTCTTTAGTGCGAGACTCATCTTTAGCAATTGCCCACGGTTCCATGGTTGTTACATAGCCATTAACTCGCTTGCAATATTCCATAATTGAATTGATGCCGCCTTGAAAATCTAAAGCGCAGATTGCGGCATCGGCGGTATCGACTGTCTTTGCTAACTCCATGGCGAGTTCGGTGTTATTGGCCACGGCGGGAATTACGCCATCGCAATACTTCTCAATCATTGCAATTAAACGTGAGGCTAGATTGCCAAAGTCATTTGCAAGCTCGGAGGTATAACGCGCTGACATATCTTCCCAGGAGAATGAGCCATCGCTGCCGAAAGGAATAGCGCGCAGGAAGTAATAACGGAAGGCATCGACTCCGAAGTGATCGGTGATATCGCGCGGGGCAATTCCGGTTAATTTTGATTTACTCATCTTCTCGCCGCCAACTAGCAACCAACCATGGGCAAAAACTTTTCCCGGAACTGGTAAGTCCGCCGCCATCAACATCGCCGGCCAAATGACTGCATGGAAGCGCAAAATATCTTTTCCAACTAGATGAACATCAGCCGGCCAGGTTTTTGCAAACTTCTTGCCACCTTCGCTATCGGCCTCATCGCCCAAGCCAACCGCGGTCGCGTAATTTAGAAGCGCATCAAACCAGACATAAATTACTTGATCGGTATCCCACGGAACTGGAATTCCCCAGTCAAAGGTCGATCGGGAAATTGAAAGGTCCCTAACGCCACTTTCTAAAAATGCAATTACTTCATTTCTAGCACTAGCTGGTTCGCAAGCTTCTGGATGTTTTGCATAATGATCTAATAATGGTTGGACGAAGGCTGATAACTTAAAGAACCAGTTATCTTCAGAGAGCATCTCAACTGGCTTGCCATGAACTTTACATTTTCCCTCATCCAAGTCGCCCGGAAGTTTAAATTCTTCACATCCGATGCAATATGGACCTTCAAACTTTCCGGCGTAAATAAAACCTTTATCTTTTAGCAATTGCATAAAGCGTTGAACACGTGACTCATGTCTTGGTTCGGTGGTGCGAATGAAATCATCATTGGCAATATTTAGCGCGCTCCAGTTTGGCTTCCAAGCGCTTTCAACTAAGCGATCACACCACTCTTGCGGCGATACATTATTTGCCTTGGCGGTGTTCATAACCTTCTCGCCATGTTCATCGGTTCCGGTTAAAAACCAAACGTTCTCACCTTTTTGGCGGTGCCAGCGAGTTAAGACATCGCCAGCTACGGTTGTGTAAGCATGACCGATATGTGGCGCATCATTAACGTAGTAAATCGGCGTCGTTAAATAAAAGGTCTTATCGCCGCTCATGGTTGCAGTCTATCTGTTGATTTGTGAGTGACCATTGCATCGAAAACATCCCGCTTTGCAACCCCGGTCTTGCGGGCAACTTCGGCGATGGCATCCTTACGTGAAATGCCGGCGGCCTCTTGCGCTAAAACTTCCTCAATCAAGGCGGCGGTATCAAAGTTGCGAGATTGGGGATCAAATCCAGCAATCACCAAAGTAATCTCGCCAAGAATTTCATTGCTCTTGGCCCACTCAATTAACTCCGCCAAATTACCCCGGATAACTTCCTCATAAGTCTTAGTCATCTCGCGACAGATCGCAGCGCTTCGATCGCTGCCAATTGCGGTTTGCAAATCTTGAAGTGATTCCAACAGGCGGTGCGGAGCTTCAAAGAAGATCATGGTTCGCTCTTCTTGCGCCAACTTTGTAAAGGTAGCTAACCGAGCGCCACTTGTACGTGGTGGAAAACCTTCAAAGCAAAATCGATCAGAAGGCAATCCAGATAATAGGAGCGCAGTTGTTACCGCACTTGGGCCGGGCAAAACCTTAATCTTTATATTTTCTTCGACAGCAGCTCGGGCTAAGCGATAACCCGGATCACTAATTCCTGGTAAACCAGCATCGGTAACGACAAGGAGGTCATTGCCAGATTTTAGAATTTCAATTAACTCCGGTAGCCGTTCAATTTCATTTCCCTCAAAAAATGAGAGCACCTTTGCGGAATAAGTTATTCCAAGATCGCTACAGAGCCGGCCAAACCTTCTGGAATCTTCTGCGGCAATAAATTTGGATTCTTCGATCGCGCGCTTCAAATTTGCAGAGGCATCCCCAGGATTTCCAAGTGGAATCGCAGCAAGGATGAGCATTGGGCAATTCTCGCAGGTTTAGGCTCTGACTATGAACTTTGCCCGCCGATTGAGTAGCGATTGGCTCTATGCGATTGCCTTCTCACTCTTTGGCTTGTTCTTTCGGTTATGGCATCTAGGTGCAATCAAGGGCTGGATCTTTGATGAGGTTTATTACGCAAAGAATGCCAATTCACTTCTCCATCACGGAGTAGAGATTGATGCCACAACTCACTCGGCAGAATTTGTGGTGCACCCACCGGTTGGAAAGTGGCTAATTGCCTTAGGCATAAAGGCCTTTGGCTATAACGAATTTGGCTGGCGATTTAGCGCCGCAATTGTTGGAACGCTCTCGATAACAATTATGTATTTCACCGCAAAGAAATTATTTGAAAGCCAATTCATCATTAATCTGGCGACCTTCTTCATCTGTATCGATGGATTGCATCTCGTACATTCTCGTACGGCACTTCTAGATATTTTTCTAACCTTTTTTATTCAGTTGGCTTTCTTAGCGCTAATTTCAAAGCGATATTGGTGGCTTGGTATTTTCTTAGGGCTAGCTATTTCAACTAAATGGAGCGGACTTTATTTCGCCGTCGCATTTGCAATCATTGCCCTAGTTTCAGATTATTCCTATCAGCGCTATCTGGGAAGTGAACGCTCACTTAGAAAAGTTTTGCGCCTTCGACTACCACTTCGATTCTTACAGTTTGCTCTAGTGCCTATTGCAATTTATATATTCTCTTGGATCGGTTGGTTTATTTCCAAGAGTGGGTGGGATCGCACTAGAGGGCATAATTTAATTAGTAACTTCTGGTACTACCACTCACAAATTTTATATTTTCATGCCCATTTGACCGAAAGCCATCCATACCAAGCAAACCCATGGGGCTGGTTGTTGATGGCACGGCCAACATCTTTCGCTTATTCAGCAGATAAGACTTGCGGGGCAAGTAGTTGCGCCCAAGAAGTTTTAGCACTTGGAACGCCACTGCTTTGGTGGAGCGCCACACTCGCGCTAATGGTTGCGATCGGCTTTTTCATATCAAGGCGCGAATGGCGAATTGGAATTATTCTCACTGCGATTGGCGCCGGTTATCTGCCTTGGTTCTTCTTTCAAAAGCGAACCATGTTTAGTTTCTACGCAATCTCCTTCGAACCATTTTTAATGCTGGCTTTGGCCTATATCTGCAATAAATATTTAGTAACAGCGCCGGATGAAATAAGTGAGAAACGGCGAAAGCTGGTATTGACCATTTTCGCTGGAGTTTTAGCGGCGAATTTTCTCTACTTCTTGCCGGTTTATCTTGGGACTTCTATTAGTTACAACTCTTGGTTAGACCATATGTGGCTAACTTCTTGGATCTAATTACTCGTTAACTGCGCCCCAACGCTCTTGCGCGGCTTCTTCGGCAAGTACTTGATCGAAGAAATCTTCGGTTGTCTCTGGCAGCGCTGCTTTAAGTTCTTGTTCGGCGCTCCAGGCACCTGGCACGGTTAGATCAATAACCCGCTTTGGGGTTACTGCTTTAGGTGCAGATGCATAGGTTGGCTTTGGCACAGATGTTGGTTGCCAAGTATTTGCATCCTTTGGAATAACTACTACACCGGTGCTCTCACTTCGTTCGGAGAGTGGAATCCAATGTTCGGTATTTGCTTCTTGGAAGTCAAGTCGCGCAGATAAAGTAATTTTTTCAATTGGCTCAGTAATAACTTTTGCAGTAGTGATTTGTTGCAGAGCTTTGAGGCGACGAGCACGCATCTGTGCTGCTACGACTTGGCGCCTTACATGAACCGTATAGATTGCTATTGCGGATACTGGAATTGACAAGATGGTAAGTGAAATAAAATTAATAGCTACACCAAGAAGTGTTATCAAAAAGAAAATTGCGAGCGCGCTGTAGACCATCCGGCGCTGTGCGATTTGTTGTTGCTTGTTGATTTTCTTTTCCGAATTATTAAATGTATCGATGGGCGCAGAAACTTGAACGCCATTTTCGCCAACAACCCGCATTGCACTCTTGTATCGCTCGGCCGATTTTCCAGAGGCCTCTTCGTGACTAGTGATCCAACGAGGCAAGAAATAGGCCACCCACATCGCAAGGATGATTAGGTAGATAAAACCGGAGGCCATGGAGAACAACGGTAATAGTTCTAGGCGGGAATCCTTGGGATTTCGCTACTGAATCTCGGGATTTTCTTTCACAAAAATAATGTGATCTCGCCAAGTTCCATCGATGTGTAAGTACCTAAGTCGGGAACCTTCAAGGCTAAAGCCAGCTTTTTCTGCCACTCGCTTCGATGGACCATTTTCTGGGCGAAGACCGATTTCAATTCGGTGAAGTTCTAGTGAGTTAAATCCGAAATTCGTAAGCGCCTTCACTGCCCTTGTTGTGTATCCCCGGTTGGCAAAGCGCTGATCAATCCAATAACCGATATGAGCCCCGCGCATTGCCCCAAAGACGATCCCACCTAATGTGATCTGGCCAATAAATTTCTCACGCCCATCTTCCCGAAGCCAGATTGCAAGTGAGATCGAACGAAGCCTGCGACCATCTCTTCGATATTGGCGGACCATTGCGAAATATGAGGGGTTTGGCAGATCAGAGTCGATCCGCGGCCGCGTCGCTTCCCACGGATTTAGCCACTCGCGATTTATCTCTCGAACCTTGTCCCAAACTTTTTTATCTCGATAGCGAAGTGGGCGAAAGTGCAATTCGCCATCGCGCAGATCTACCGGCCACTGCGCCATATTTAGCCGTTTCGTTCCATGATTAAAACTTTTACCAATTCCCCGGCTTTATATTCAACGACATCTTCTGGAACCAAAATTAACCCGGAGGAATCTGACAAGGTGGTCAGATCATTTTGATCTGGCAGTACGGTGACAATTGCGCCATTCTCATTGGCCAACTTCGCCCGAACAAAAGCTCGCTCGCCTGCTTTCGAGACCAGGTCATTTGTAAGTTTTGCCTTAACCACACTTCGATAAATATTTGTTGAGCCCAACATGGTTCTAATCATGGGGCGGACAAAAAGTTCGGCGGCGATGTATGCAACCACTGGATCGCCAGGCAGAGTTATAACTGGAATCTTGTCGGGCCCAATAAGACCAAAGGCATGGCGGCCACTATCGCTCATGCGAGGTACTACCGTTTTGACTTCGCCAATTTGGCGCAAGACATCGGTGATTAATTCAAATGATTCATCATGGCTTTCACCACTAATGACAATTAAATCTGCGCGCACTAATTGATCTTCAATAACTTCTAAGAGTTGCTCATGATTTTCTGGAATCATATGTACTCGAAAACCGGTCGCCCCAGCCTCTTTGACCGCTGTGGTTAGCATCCAGGAATTAGTCTCGTACTCATCTTCACTATCGCCGAGTAGTTGGCCGGGTTCAACTAGGTCATCGCCAGCTGATAAAACAACAACGCGCGGATGAGGCAGAGTTGGGAGATGGTTTAAACCAATTGATGCTGCCAGACCAATTTGGGTTGATCGAATTTTGGATCCCTTGCGTAAGACCAACCTGGCACCGGCATAAACATCCTCGGCCAAGGTCGCACCGTGGGCATCTAGTAATGGCAGATCAAGTGGGGCAAGTGGGTGGGAAATTTCAAGAAGTTGGTCGATTAACTCATCAACGCTGACTACCTGATCCATGACTAAACCCTACTTTGATTACTCTTTAATCTAGAGTATTTCCGTGGCCCAAAGTAAGGCGCAATTGCGCTCTGACATCCGAGATGATCGCCAATTTAAAGATCGGCAAGACTCTTGGCGTCACATTATAAATTCTGCAGAGATTACCGGTGCAAAAAGCATCGCCACTTATCTCTCTTATGGCAGCGAACCAAATACCAAAGATTTAAATCAGCAATTAATTAAGGCTGGTAAAAAGCTTTTCTTGCCAAGACTTTTGCCAGATAAAGATTTGGAATGGGTAATTTGGGATGGCCGCGAAGAATCGCTGGCTCGCAATGGAAAAATCTTCGAACCAAAAGGTACTGCGGCAAATTCAAGTGAAATTGAAGTTGTAATTGTCCCAACCTTATGCGCCGATCGATCTGGAAATAGATTGGGTCAAGGTGGTGGCTCTTATGACCGGGCGCTACCAAAACTAAGCGCTTGGCGAATTGGCTTAATTTATGCGGGAGAACTAAGTAACGTAGAAATTCCTTACGAAACCCACGATGCAAAATTGAGCGCAATAGCAACTCCAGATTTAATAATTAGATTTCAATAATTAAACGAAAAATTTAATGTAAGTCAGCCAGGTGACGAGCCATGACAACTCGCTGCACTTGGTTGGTACCCTCATAAATCTGAGTTAACTTAGCATCGCGCATCATTCGTTCGACTGGATAGTCGGTTACATATCCATAACCACCTAAGACCTGAACCGCATCGGTAGTTACCTTCATCGCAACATCGCTGGCAAAACATTTTGCTGCGGCCGAGAAGAAGGTTAAATCACCTTCGCCGCGCTCGCTCTTAACCGCTGCTGCGTAAGTCAATTGTCTAGCCGCAGCAATATTCATCGCCATATCGGCCAACATAAATTGCACTCCTTGAAAATCAAAAATCTCTTTGCCAAATTGCTTTCGCTCGTGCGCATATTTCTCGGCAACCTCAAATGCCCCTTGTGCAATCCCTAGGGCCTGGGCGGCGATTGTGATTCGGGTGTGATCCAAGGTCTTCATCGCCAAAGCAAAGCCGGTTCCGATTTCACCAAGGCGTCGATCATCAGAAATTTTCACATTGTCGAAATAAACCTCACGAGTTGGGGAGCCACGAAAACCCATCTTCTTCTCGTGCGCACCAAAAGAAACTCCGGCATCTGATTTCTCAACAATAAATGCAGTAATACCTTTCGCACTTAAAGCTGGATCGGTTTGCACAAGAACGGTGTAGAAATCGGAGAAGCCCGCATTTGAAATCCACTTCTTACTTCCGCTGATTATCCAATCATTGCCATCTCTTACAGCCTTTGTTTTCATTGCGGCGGCATCTGAACCTGCCTCTGATTCCGATAGACAATATGAAAATCCATGACCGGCAACTAGTTGGGTTAAATATTTCTTTTTCTGATCGGTATTGCCAGCAAGTAAAACTGGGACCGATCCAAGTTTATTTACTGCTGGGATTAAAGATGCTGAACCACAAACTCGAGCAACTTCTTCGATGATAATTACAGTTGCAAGTGCATCTGCGCCTTGCCCGCCAAATTCACTTGGCACATGCGCCGCGGCAAGATCTGCCGATTGCAAAGCATCAAAAGCTTCTTGTGGAAAGCGCGCTTCTTCATCAACGGCCTTGGCAAATGGGGCAATCTTTTTATCGGCTAGTGCGCGAACGCTATCCCGAAGTGATTCATACTCATCTGCGTACAAGGCTTCCATGTCTCAATTAACTCAATTTTTTTCGGATTCGTCTAGCCTTTGTAATGAAGCCAACATCTTGTTGTACTTGGCCAACTCATCATCCTCGCCCATCGCAGCCGCGCGATCAGCGGCGCGATCAATTCGATTCGTCTCTTTTTTATCGGCACGAGTCCATTGGATAAAGGTTGCAACCAAAGCCATCAGGATTGGAATCTCGCCCATCGCCCAACCAAAAGATGCACCCTTATGTTGATCGGCCAATAGATCGCCAACCCATGAAATATGAAGTGAGGAGTAATAACCACCATCGACCAAGGTTGAGGTTGAGAGTAGCGCGATTGAGAAGAAGGCATGAATACTCATAGCCGCAAATAAAACAATGATTCGAACAAGGTGCGGCACCTGCCAGGGGTTTGGATCAGTTCCAATAATTACATGAAAAAAGAGCGCGCCAGCTAGTAGGAAATGTAGATTCATAAAGAGATGTCCGGCATGGCTCTGCATTAAGTGGCCAAATAGTGGCGTCATATATAAAACAAATAGTGAACCATCAAAGATAGAGAGCGCTATTACCGGATTAGAAATAACTTTCACATACTTAGAATTTAAAAGGGCGATTAAATTTCCACGAATTCCGCGTTCCTCCGAATTTCTCCCCTGAGGCAAGGTGCGAAGCGCCAAAGTAATCGGAGAACTCAAGACAAAACCGATTGGCGCCACCATTCCTAGAATCATGTGGCCCACCATGTGATACGAGAATGCAAAGTGGGCATAAATTCCAATGCCGCCACTTGTTGCATAGTCCGCCATCCCAACACCGAATGCAAAGGCCACTGTTCTTCCAACCGGCCACTTATCTCCGCGCTTTGCTAATACCCGAACTCCTTTTATATATAGAGCAGTTGCCAGAATGAGAATTCCCAAGAATGCGCCGTCCGGGATATATGCCCAAAATAACCGGCTCAAAGTTGGATTACCTTGCGGAGCAATTCCAGTAATAGAAAGAATCGCACTTACCTTCTCAGGCCCCTTTGGTACCGGCGGTTGGGTTGTGGAAAGCCAGCCACCAATTGCCAGAGTCATAACCATTATTAAGAATTCACCGGTCAGTAAATAGAAGACCGCTTTTGTTCCAGTTAATTTATTTGCTATATAAGAACGGTGCTTGGAACCAATCAAAATAAGTATTGCAGTTAATAGCACCTTTAAAATCACTAGCAGGGCGTAAAAAGTTCCCCAAGCGGCTGCAAAATTTAACCGAGTCGCCGCATTTACAGCGCCACTTATCGCGACAACTACCACGGACCAAAGTGCCAGTGAGCTAAAGCGTGGGATTGCTAGTTCGCGTTCGGCTGGATTGATAACCATCAAACCAAGTACGCCACCAACCCAAAGTGAGATAAATACAACGTGAAAGAGCAGCGAACCAATAGCAAGAGAATGATTAGCCGCCGCCGCCGAGTGGCTCTCAAATATTGGTGAAATCAAGCCAATTAAAGTTATTAGTAGAGCAAAGATCGCACCGGTTGTCTTTTTCATAATTGGCAAGATTGCAAGAATTACCAGCGAAGCAATCAAAGTAATTGCATAAGTTTTGCCAAGCGAAGTCTGAGTAATAAAAGATTTGATGACAACCGGATCAAAGGCATTTACCAATGGTTGATTGAGAATATTTGCCACTTCTAAGAAGATCATTCCAAGAGTGGTCATAAACCAGACCGCCGCCGCAATTGAAACTAAATTGCGAATGCGAAGAGCTTCACTTCCTAACTTAGATTTACTCTCGCGGATAAAGAAGGCGATGTCCAGTAATAGGCCAATTAAAACTACCGAAGCTAGCAACTGCAGATCCTTCACAATTACTACATATAACTGAAGTCCAGATGTGTAGTTGTGAAAGTGGGAGTTGATTACCGCAAGATGCACGAAGCCCAGACCTACTTACGGCTGGTTTTGTTGCGAGGTAATTTCTTCTCGCCACCAAAACTTTGGCGGGCATACCAAATCAAAAAGATTAGAACAAAGAGCGCCAGAACCAATAGGGTGTAAACAAATGCATTTGAACCACTATTTAGATTTTGATTAGCGCCACTTGTCGCACCTGACGATGGCGCAGAACTTGGTGTTGAAATCACTGATGGCGCATTGAAATTAAATGTATATGAACCAGTAAGCGGAGTGTCATTGGTGCCAAGCAACGTGTAATTAACGGTGTAAACACCGGTCAGGGTTAAAGGCTTTAATCCAACGACTGCGCTCATGCCATTGATTGTTAGGGAACCATCATCAACCTGCGCACCGTTTGGATCATTCACAATAATTTGATTTCCCTGATCCATCAGGGCAACCGCGGTTGTGATGCTGATGGCATTAGGCGCAACATTCAAAGATGATCCAGCAACTGGCGAGCTAATGGTGATGGAGTTTGCAAAAGATGTTGCCGGAGCGAGGATGAGCAAGATTGCTGTTAATGTCGAAACTAGTGCCGCCTTGCGCATTTGCTTACCTTTCCCCGCTTCAATTAGAAGTAATTCTCTCACCTCTTTACAATAGTGACCATGCCTACTTATGAATATGCCTGCACTGCCTGCGGCCATGAATTTGAGGCTTTCCAATCGTTTAGCGATGCCGCGCTCACCGAATGCCCAGAATGCAAGGGTGAAGTTCGCAAGGTTTTTTCAAATGTAGGTGTCGTATTTAAAGGTTCGGGCTTCTATAAAACTGATTCCCGTTCATCGGGGTCATCTAGTTCGCCAGCAACTTCTGCTGCGCCGGCAAAACCAGCAACTCCGCCGCCGGCTGCACCGGCAACTTAACCACTGCAGCCAACTTCGCGAATAATTTGATTATTTCCGGTTAAATCCCTGTGGGCAAACTGGATTAATACCCGTAACAGTTGTGGAACTGTTTCCACGAATACAAGTGATCGTAACATTTCTGGAATTCTTAATTGCATTTTGAGCAGTTGATTTACTCTTTGCATAACCACGTACTACCGCTAAACCAACAAAAGTATTATTTAATTTTGTTCGAATAGTTACTGAGGCATTTTGCCCAGGTCGCAAGTTTCTTACTCTCAACATTCCAGTGTTATCGATTGTCGCAATTCCTGCGGTGCTTCTTAACGAGTAGCTTAAGCCACGACGGTAATTTCCAACCACAGCGGTATATCCATCTGAAGTAGGAACTGTGTTAGAAAATATAGGAGTGTAATCGGATTCAGAAAGGGATGTTCCTTCAATAGATTCTGAATTATTATTGCCCGAGTCATCAGAAACGTTTACTGTGACATTAGTTGTTGTACCTGGATCAGCTCCCGATACGGTTAATGTTCCGTTATCTGAAAACTCGCAGTAAGCACCATTATCGGTAGAACAATCCCAAGAATAATTTGAATCATAATTGTCAATTGAAATTACAAATCCATCCTCAGTTTCATATTCAAAATTTAGACTAGGGCTAAAGTTTAGAATTGCATAATTATTATTTTGCACTTGTTGTGCCTGATTTGCAGAACCACTTACGGTGCCTACTCCTTCGGTATATCCTGTTTTATTAGCACGCAAGGTAACAGTTGCATTTTCGCCCGAGCTTAATTGACTTACAACAATTAAGCCTGAGGGTTGCAAAACTCCGTAACCTGAAGTTATTTGGATGGACCAGGTGTATGAGCGGTCATAATTTAGAAGTTGAACTGTGAACCCATCATCTGTTGATGTGGGAAAGCCAAAACGTGGGGTGAAGCCTGGGAGCGCGGTCTGAGCAGTGCCGGTCACATTTCCGCTTTGTTGTGTGTAACCCGATCTTGAAGTTGAAACTGTTACAACACTCGTTGCTCCGGAATCAAGCCCACTCACAGTTATAAAACCTCGATAGTTAATACTTGCGTATCCTGGAGAGGCAAAGACTGTCCACTGATAGTTGCTGTCATAGTTTGTAACTTGGGCAGTGAACCCACCAACCGTTGGAACTACAGAGGCTATTGTCGGAATTAAACCGGGAGTCAAAGCATTTGCTGCGCCATAGTAAGTATTAACGCCGTTGTTAAATCCGTCTTTTGCTGTTCTTACAGTCAGCAATGCACTTTGGTTATACATCAACCCGGTGACTGTTATGAGGCCAGTTCCATCCATAATTGCATTTCCATAATTTGAAGTAATGTTCCAGGTAAACGTGTTATCATAATTAGTTACCTTTACTTGGAATGAGCCGCCAGGCAATGCGCTTCCAGATCCGAAAATTGGGACCAACGCTGGTTGAATAGGTAAAGTAGAAAGCGTGACATTCGCACTTCCCGAGCTATAGCCGCTTCGACTCGAAGTAACCGTTAATACTCCAGAACTTCCAGCAGGGATATTTGCTACGGAAATAATTCCATTTGAAAGAACTGCTTGGCCGGTAGTTATTGAAGTGGACCAGGTATATGCCGAGTCATAATTTGTAATCTGCACGGAATAACTTGTACTTGATACTTTTACTGGCGTAGCTAGTGCTGGAACTAAAGCTCCGCTTAGAGGAATTGTGGCACCGGACTTCACGGCATTTCCCGAAGAATAAGTTGAACGCGAAGTTGAAACTGTGACAGTGACTGCATCTCCTTGAATTAAGCCAGTCACTATTACTTTTCCGGTGTTATCTATTACCGCACTTCCCTTTGTGGAAGTTACTGCCCATGTATAGGCAGATTGATAGTTGGTGACGTTAAATGTAAAACTGTTTGTTCCTGGAGTCCCAGTATCAAACGTAGGCACCAATGCGGCCTGCGGTGGGGTTGTGATTCCAGAGAAGGTCGCAGACCCATTCACATATCCAGGAAAGCTAGTTGTCACCGTCGCAGTTATTGACTGACCAGGTTGCAGGTTTGAAACGGTAACTAATCCCGTACTTGAGACGGTTGCAGTGCCGCCAGAAACTGAAACATTCCAAGTGAAAGCTGGGTTGTAATTTGAAATCTGCGATGTCAAAGTCGAGTAGGACGCTGTTACTGAACCAAAAATTGGGGTTGGCGCAGGAGCAGTATTAGA
>CAILSO010000014.1 GCA_903836945.1 uncultured Actinomycetes bacterium
ATCGGAAGATAGGCATAATCACGTTTCAAGCCGCCATGTTTTCCTGGAATTTTTGCTCTTCCTGATTTAGCACTAAGAAAAAATTCATTTATCGATTTAACATCTTCATGAGAAATTGCAGTAATTAGCTTCTCTAGTGAATCGGTGACTTCCCTCAGTAGCGGAAGGAGAATTTGTGAATTGGCAGTGAGTAGATCACTCCAAATCAGCGGACTGGATTCAGCCAATCTGGAAACATCCCGCAGTCCTTGGCCAGCCAACTGCAACGCGCTGTAAGGAACCGAATTGAGGCTAACTCCTAGAGCTGAACTCAAAATTTGAGGAACCTGCGAAATCGCCGCCATGGCCGCATCGTGTTTGGAGCGATCAATTTCGAAAGGAATGGATCCCATCTTTCGAGCTAGTGAAAGCGCCGACTCTAATGATTCCTGCGATGTGGACGATGTAGTTGAGATAAGCCACGGCCGCGACTCAAAGAGATCAGACCGAGCGCTTTGCGGACCCGATAGCTCCCTACCCGCCATTGGATGAGTAGAAACAAATCTCCTAGCAATATCTGAAAATTTCTCTATCTCAACTAATACTTTAGTCATAAGACCACTGATATCTATAATTGTTGCTGAAGGATTACTCTCGCTCTCCTTAACTGCTACTTCTACAACTGAGCCAATCGGTGTTGCGATGACGATAAGTGAGAATTCTCGATCTTCTTGGAGGGCTGCCGAGCCTAAGAGATCCCGCGCAAGCGCTTGGTTACTCGCTGATTGGTCACTAATAAGAACTTTGTGGCCAAGTTCGACCAATCGCAAAGCGATAGAGGTGCCAATTAGTCCGGCACCGACTATTTTGATATCTTCCAGACTGGACATTTAGGGCAAATCTTTGCGGAGTTCTTTCGCTCCATGCAAATAGATGTGTTGGATTTCGCCATTCGATAGCTCTGAATTTGTGTGAACCATGACTCTGACTACCCGCTCCATGGCACCCTTCACATCGATTTCCTGCGCACAAATCAATGGAACATCAGAGAGACCTAGGGTTCTGGCAGCAGTTGCCGGGAAGGTTGAGACCAAATCTGGGGTGGCGGTGAATAAGATCGAAATTAGATCTGTTTTGGAAATTGAATTTGCTTGAAGTATTGCAGTAATGAGTTCACTGACCTTTTTGTCCATTTCGCCAATCGCGTCCGCCTCTAGCTGAGTGGCTCCGCGTATGGCTCTCACAGTCATAAGCCAATAGTAGCGATACAGAGAAACTTTAGGAGATATATAAAACCTTTAATAATTTAAATTATTAATCGACATACAGGTATTCCAGATTATCGACAATAATTCAACCATTTTGGACGATTTGGAGGCAAAAGGCATTTATCGATTTTATATGTCTAAATCCGTGCTCACAGATATCGACAAATAAACACTTGAATAAACTGTAAATAACGTTATATGGATAAATAAATATTCAGTTTTTCGATTTATTAACTTAACTTTAAAACGGTAAATAGTTTTTCAAGTTCACCAGAATTCAGTACCCGCCATCGACCCTCTTTAGTCTCGCCTATCGAGATCGGGCCAAAGTCGGTGCGGATTAGCCGCAGGACCGAAATCTCGAAGAATTCGAACATTCTACGGACGATATGAAACCGTCCCTCGTGAATCGATATTTCGATCCAATAGTGCTTTGGGCCAATCTCTCGAACTATGGAGACACTTAGTGCCCTAGCCATCCCATCTTCCAGAATGACTCCCTTCAACAGAGCATCACTATCCGCCTTCGTGAATTCTCCTTCTACCTCGACTAAGTACTTCTTTACCAAGCCGTATGAAGGATGTGTAGCTCTATGGGTCAAATTTCCATCATTTGTTAGAAGAATTAGGCCTTCACTATCTTTATCAAGGCGCCCCACATGAAAGAGACGTTCTTTGCGATCATCGAAAAAGTCGCCCAAATTGGGACGATTATCAGGGTCGGTCATAGTAGACAGAACACCTTTTGGCTTATAGAAAGCTAGATAAGTTTTAGACTTTGTTTGACCTATTACTTCACCGTCAACTTCAACTATAGAGTTTTCAGGATCAAACTTGCTTCCGAGCTCTGTAATCTGATTTCCATCAACACTTACTCGCCCTTGTGAAATTAACTCTTCACTCCCCCGGCGACTTGCTACTCCGGCATCGGCCAAAATCTTTTGCAAGCGAATTAACATCTAAAACCCCATTCAACAGCTTCAACAGCGTGGAGATGGAAGGTTACGCGAGTTTGGCCTTAAAAACTAATTGCAGACCTCGCAAATGCTCAGTCAGTGAGAGTTGCTAATACCTCATCCAAACCATCAACATCTGGCAGGAATGGCGCTAAAGCGGGGAGATCCTCAACTCTATTTATTCCGATTTTCTCTAGGAAAAATGAGGTAGTTGAGTACAAAATTGCCCCGGTCTCAGGCTCTAAACCGCTCTCCTCAACAAGGCCACGGGTTATCAGGGTCTTCATGACCGCCTCAACGTTAACCCCACGGATAGCTGAAACTCTCGCCCGGGAGACCGGCTGACGGTATGCGATCACAGCCAGAGTCTCAAGGGCTGCTTGAGTAAGTCGGGATTGTTGACCATCTAGAACGAATTTTTCAACGATTGTCGCCATATCTGGATGACTATAAAAACGCCAACCGCCTGCGACCTGTCTCAATTCAAATCCTCGGTTCGCAGTTTCGTACTCCGCTGCTAATTCTGCCAACGCCGCACTTACCTGTTCTGTTGGGGTTTCGGTGATCTGAGCTAAAATCAACTCCGTTACAGGTTCATCGACCACCATCAAGATAGCTTCGATTGATCTATTGAGTTCAGAATTAGACATTATCATCTCCATTTGTCTCATCTTGAGGTATAGCTGGTGGAACATCGAACTCATCGCTTACTTCGATTAAACCCTCAGCGCTACCAATCCAGGTAATTTGAAGTTCACCGAGGGCAATAACCTGTTCAAAGCGGAGCACGCCCTCCCGATAGAGCTCGAGTAGAGCTAAAAACCGTGCTACGACGACCAAGGTTGAGTCGGCATCACCAATCAAGCTTCTGAAAGTTGAGCGACCGGAGCGACGTAGGTTTTCAACAATCTTGGCAGACTCCTCCGTGACACTGACTAGCGGCCTATGAATGTGTTCGATTCCAACCGTAGGGGCTACCTTCGGCGAGAGGACCCTCTGGGCTATAGCGGCAAATCGGGCAGCCCCAACGCCGATCAGCACCTCTGGAAGTAGGGCGGCAAAGTGTGGCTCCAGCGCCACCACCCGAGCAAAGGAACGTTCCGCGCGACCGATCCGCTCGGCGAAAATTGAGGAGATCTGCTTGAAGGCTCGGTATTGCAGAAGTCTGGCAAAGAGAAGGTCGCGGGCCTCTAGGAGAGCTAAATCTTCCTCATCTTCAACCTCGCCTGATGGCAATAATCGGGCCGCCTTGAGGTCTAAGAGCGTGGCGGCTACGACCAAGAATTCAGTTGTCTGATCCAGATCCCAGCCTTCTTCGGCCCCTTCTAAGGCTCGTATATAGGCAATAAAGTCATCGGTAACAACGCCTAGGGCGATCTCCGTAACATCCATTTTGTGACGCGAAATGAGCTGTAAAAGCAGATCAAAAGGCCCATCAAAGTTGCTGAGATGGACTGAGAATCCTGTTTTCTCCTCCGAATTTTCAACCGCGGGTGCGGTCTGCAAATCTTCGGATTCGATATTCATGGCAGAAAGGTACTTCAACCCCGCTTGCGATGGTAACCGCACCGCCGTAGAGTCCGAGCATGGCAAAAAGCACTTCAAAGATTTCTCGTCTAGACGCTAAATCGACAAATCGTGACGATGAACTCGCTACAACCGCCGCCGTCCTTGGCAAGAAGACACTAGATTTCCCTGAACCAAAGCCACTTGTTCAATCTGGTGGCGCTCGCGTCATATCAGTTGTGAATCAAAAAGGTGGCGTCGGAAAGACGACAACCACTATCAATCTCGGAGCCGCTTTGGCAGAGCTTGGTCGCCGTGTTCTTTTAATCGATTTCGATTCGCAAGCATCTATGACAACTGGCCTAGGAATTAAGCCGGCACAACTCAAAGAACAATATGGATCGATCTGGTATCTACTAAATGATTCACAAGCAAATATTCGAGAATTCATCTTGAAATCAAATGTTCCTGGGTTGGATTTCATTCGCGGCCATAAAGATTTGGCAGCTGCCGATGCCGCATTCGTTTCTGAAATCGCTAAAGAGCACAAACTTCGCAAGATGTTGGAGCCCGTACTAAGTGATTACGATGATGTTTTGATCGATTGCTCACCATCCCTTGGAACGTTAACCATTAATGCACTGACCGCCTCTGCCGGTGTTTTGATTCCTATGGAATGCGAGTACTTTGCAGTTCTAGGCCTCGGACTTGTTCGAGAAACAATCGAGAAGGTAAAGAGCAATACAAACCCAAACTTGGTAATCGATGGAATTCTTGCCACAATGTTTGAGCGCAAGACCGCTCATTCACGAGATGTCTTGGAGTTAATAAATAAAGAATTTCCGAATGATCTCCTCGACACAATTATTTCAAGGACTGTTCGCTTCTCTGAATCAACGGTGAAGGGTGAACCCATCACCACCTATGCGAGCAGCTCTTTAGGTGCCGTTTCTTATCGTCGTTTAGCAAGAGAACTTATCCATCGTGGAGGAGCAAAATGAGTCGTCGCGTAAGCTTGCCTGGAGCAGATGAACTATTTCGTCAAAGTACAACACTAAGCGCAGTTCCTTCGGTTTCTCCGATCGATCACAATGAGATAACTACCCCAGCGCCCACTCCATCGAACAGTGCTGCTAAGAATTCTGTAAGAACTACGCCACGTCGTCGAGTGAACACCTTTGATAAGTCGCCAAGTGGCAGAGAACGTCACGACGAGAAGATCACGGTCTACCTATCCCCTGAAGAACTTTATGATTTGGAACAAGCTCGCCTAGCGCTACGTGGTGATCTTGGTTTAGCTGTTGACCGCGGTCGCATTGTTCGGGAATCACTCGCAATTATTATTGCTGACCTAGAAACCAAGGGCGATCAAAGCATCATCGCAAGACGACTTCGCGGAAAGTAATAAGTTTTACTTTATTTAGATCTTGGATGAGCCGTTAAGTAGCTCTCGCGAATTCGATCAATCGTCACTAACGTATAAATCTGAGTTGTAGTAACAGATGAATGCCCAAGCAACTCTTGAACAACTCTAATATCTGCCCCACCATCTAGAAGGTGAGTTGCAAAAGAGTGACGCAAACTATGTGGCGTAACCTTTTGGCCAATACCAGCCTGCTCTGCCGCATCAGAAATTATCTTCCAAACGCTTTGTCGACTTAATTTTCCGCCTCTAGAATTAAGAAAAAGATAAGCACTCGTTTTGCCATTTGCAAAGATCGGGCGGCTGCGAACTAAGTAATTATTCAGAGCCTCCCGGCTATAACTTCCAAGTGGAACGACGCGTTGTTTTCCACCTTTGCCAGTTAATCGAATCGTTTGGGAATCTTCAATTTGAATTAAATCAGATAACTTAAGTTCAACGACTTCACTGATTCGACCACCACTCGCATATAAAATCTCCACCAAGGCAAGACTTCGAAGATTTGCAGCCCCTTCACCGTGAAACTGTTTTAAAAGATCTGCAATTTCAGAAATTGTAAGAGCCTTGGGTAATCTTTTTGGAATTTTGGGTGGCGAAAAATCCTTCAGAAGATCTACGCGCTCAACTTCACGGGAAATAAAGTTTGAAAGATTTCGAATAGTAACTACCGCTCTAGAGATAGAGCTCTCCCCTAAGGCATTTGTCGAACCTTTTCCACGCAACCAGGCGACATACTCCGTCAAAGTATTGACCTCTAATTCACTACCTTTGGCTACCTTCGAATCGGCGAGGAATAGAGCGAAACGCTCTAGGTCCTTGCGATAAGCCGAAATAGTATTTTTAGCCAGTGCTTTTTCAACTGAGATGTAATTTAGATATTGAGTAACTTGATCATCAAAATTAGCCATTTTTTGCAATAGCAGCAGC
Source organism: uncultured Actinomycetes bacterium (assembly GCA_903836945.1). Classification (GTDB taxonomy): domain Bacteria; phylum Actinomycetota; class Actinomycetes; order Nanopelagicales; family Nanopelagicaceae; genus AAA044-D11. Next base: position 6,060 of record CAILSO010000014.1, read on the forward strand.
GATCAAACCACTAAATAGCGGATGTGCCTTTGTTGGGCGCGAGAGGAATTCTGGGTGTGCCTGAGTTCCGATATAGAACGGATGAACTTCCTGTGGCAGTTCCACAAACTCGACCAGGTTTTCATCTGGCGACAAACCAGAGAAGACCAAACCGGAATCTGCGATCTGCTGGCGATAATCATTATTGACTTCGTATCGATGTCTGTGACGTTCTTGAATTTCATTCTTGCCATAAACACGTTCTGCTAATGAATTCTTTAACAGATTCGCGGGATAGAGACCAAGGCGCATCGTTCCACCCATATCTCCCTTTCCGGCGACAATATCTTCCTGGCTAATCATCGTGGAGATAACTGGTGATTTTGTTGCAGGATCAAATTCGGCAGAATTGGCATCGGAAATTCCAGCCATATTGCGAGCCGCCTCAATAACCATGCATTGCAGGCCCAAACAAAGACCGAGGGTTGGTATCTTCTTCTCGCGTGCATATTTAAGTGCTCCGAGCTTTCCTTCTATGCCTCGAACACCAAATCCTCCGGGAATGCAGATTGCATCTACTCCTGCTAACGCGGCTGCAGCACCGGCTTCACTTTCGCAATCATCGCTTGCGACCCACTTAATGTTTGCACGAGCATTATTTGCAAAACCACCCGCACGCAACGCTTCTGTCACAGACAGGTAGGCATCTGGTAGATCAACATACTTTCCTACCAAGGCCACAGTAACTTGGTGAGCCGGATGATGAACAATCTTGAGCAATTCATCCCATTCGCCCCAAATAACATCGGTGGCATCTAAACCTAGGCGACGAACAACGTAAGCATCGAGTCCTTCGGCATATAAAACTTTAGGTATGTCATAGATGGACGGCGCATCCACTGCTGCAACGACCGCCTCTTGGTCGACGTCACACATCGCAGAGATTTTTCGTTTAACACCATCTGGAATAGGTCTATCAGAACGAATGACGATTGCGTCAGGCGCAATACCGATTGACCTAAGGGCGGCAACGCTGTGCTGGGTTGGCTTTGTCTTTAACTCCCCAGAAGGTCCAATATATGGAACGAGTGAGACGTGTAAATAAAAAACATTGTCGCGGCCAACATCCTGTCGGATTTGGCGGGCGGCTTCTAAAAAGGGTTGGGATTCGATGTCGCCAACAGTTCCTCCGATTTCAGTAATAACTAAATCAACTTCTGGGCCGGCCATCGCCCTAATGCGTTCTTTAATTTCATTAGTGATGTGAGGGATAACTTGAACCGTATCTCCTAGATATTCACCACGACGTTCTTTGCCAATCACATTTGAATAGACCTGACCGGTGGTTACATTTGCTGACCCATGGAGATTTCGATTTAAAAATCTTTCATAATGTCCAATATCTAGATCGGTCTCAGCGCCATCATCGGTTACAAATACCTCACCATGTTGAAATGGATTCATAGTGCCGGGATCTACGTTTAGATACGGGTCAAGTTTTTGCATCGTGACCCGGATGCCTCTAGAGGACAGCAATCTTCCGAGGCTTGAGGCGGTGAGTCCTTTGCCAAGACTTGAGGCAACGCCCCCGGATACAAAAAGATGTTTAGTCACATGAGAGGCGGTCATGGAAGGCTAACTTATCATCCATTCAGCGTGAATTCGCCACCATTTCCAATAGCTCCTCGGCGTGTTCGTGTGCGCTCTTAGATTCATCTTGACCGGAGAGCAATCTAGCGATCTCCTTAATACGGCCTGCTCCTGAAACCAGCTTCACATCACTGACTGTTACAGAACCCGAATCACTCTTTTCGACCACTAGATGTTGATCTGCCCACACTGCAACCTGAGGCAAATGTGTAACAACGATGACTTGAGAATCTTTAGCCAATTTAGCAAGGCGTCTACCGACTTCAATCGCCGCCTTTCCACCAACGCCAGCATCCACTTCATCAAAGATATATGTTCCAATCTTCGAATTCTTAGCCAATACAACCTCGAGCGCCAACATAACTCTGGAAAGTTCGCCGCCGCTAGCCGCTTTGCCTATCGGCAGTAGCTTTCCATCCTGATGACTCGTGAATAAGAAAGCTATCTCGTCACATCCATAAACTGTGTAATCTGAAAACTTATCGCCCCCTAGGTTTCTTACTTCAACAACGAAGCTCGCCTTTGGCATCGAGAGCGCCGCAAGTTCATTAGTGACCGACGAGGAGATACTTTTCGCGCACTTCTCGCGAGCTTCGAATAGAGACTTGGCTATATTTTTGAGCGATTCAAAATTCCTTTTGGCTTGTTGCTCTAGGTCCAATAAACGATCATCGCCACCTTGTAAATCAGATAAGGCCTCTTGGACTCTCTCTGCTTCTTTCAATAGCCCTTCAAATGCCTGCTCGCGATCAGAACCCACACCATACTTCTTGATTAATGAAACTATCGCCGACCTTCGCTCTTGCAAGTAATCAAAGCGTTTAGGGTCAGCTTCCAACTTCGCTAAATATCTTCCAAGATCACTACTTAGTTCATCAAAATCCATAATAACTTCCCGGAATTTCTCAATATAACTATCTAAATGCGAGTCCTTCCCAAATAGTGACTCCAGCGATTTTCTTGCCGCCTGAAGGCCATTTATTGCACTTGATTCATCTTCAACTAGTGCGGCAATAGCCAGACTGAGAGCGGAATTGATCGCTTCAACCGAACCCAGCCGCGAAATCTCATTCTCTATTTCAAGCAGCTCGCGCGTGACTGGATTTACGGCATTGAAATCTTTGGAGAATGTCTCCAATCTAGAGACTTCCTTGTCACGCTCTGAAAGTTGCCTTCTGAGGCTTTCAATTCGTTCAAGCAGCGCAACATGCTCCTTAAAAACAGATTGGTACTCTTCTATTAAATTCGAATATTCACCAAATGAATCAAGTAAATCGCGTTGGATATTTGCCTTCGCAAGTCTGGCGCTACTTGATTGCGCATGAATCTCGATTAGATCGCCTCCCAAATGCGCAAGAGCGTTTAAGGTCGATGGAGCTCCGCCCAAGGTCGCTTTTGATTTCCCATCTGAATTAACAAACCTTGAAATCAACAACTCGCCATCTTCTACGACGCCGCCAATTTCTTCAACCAAGTTCTTGACAGAGCCACTTACTGAAAAATTTCCCGTAACTTGTAGCCGATCCGTTCCCGTGCGAACTAGATCTGAATCAGATTTATTCCCTAATATTAGATTTAGAGCGGTAAGTACCATGGTTTTACCGGCGCCGGTTTCTCCCGTGAGAACGGTTAATCCAGGACCAAAATTAACTTCCGCAGATTCAATGACTCCAAGATTGCGAATCGTAAGATCGCAAAGCCTGCTACGCGCCTCGACCACGCCAACCTTCTACCGGTAACTTGAATTTCGCCACTAAACGATCCGTGAATACAGAATCATCTAAATGGACGAGTTGGATGGTCTCTACATCTTTAGAAATTCGTATTCGATCACTTCGCTCTAGGTCGAACTTGCGCATGCCATCCGCTGAAACTTCAGCAGAATCAGATTCGATATCGATAATTATCCTTGAATCAGGAGAGATGACCATAGGCTTAGAAAAGAGTGCATGAGCCGCAAGCGGAAGCAGAACAATCGCGTTCACTGATGGCCAAAGAACTGGACCACCGGCCGAGAAGGCATATGCAGTAGATCCTGTTGGGGTAGCGCAAATAACACCATCGCAGCCCCATCTAGAGAGTGGACGATCATCGATCTGGACGAATAGTTCCACCATCTGAGTATTGCTTCGCTCGATGGTTACTTCATTTAAGGCCCAACCCGAGGCAACTTCACTTCCATCTCGAATTACTTCATACTTCAAAAGAAGTCGGGTATCAGTTTTGAATGAATCAGATTTAATTTTCTTTAAGAGTTGCTCGACGCTTGGCTTTGAGATTTCAGCGAGAAAACCAACGCTTCCCATATTGATTCCAATAATTGGCGTCTTTGAACCGCGAACCAATTCTGCGGCGCGAAGAATTGTTCCGTCACCACCTAAAACAATCGCAAGATCTGCAGAAGGGTCCTTTTCAAAATTTGTGGCCGTCGGAATAAGATCAGTGTGATTTGTAAAAACTTTGTATTGAGAATCTGCCAAGACTCTGGCAAGTTCCTTTCCAAGTGCAATTGCATCAGCTCGAGTTGGGTGAACCACCAGTAATATTGATTTCATTATTGTGGCCCCTCTGAGATAGCAAGATCTAACGCGGATTCAGATATCTCGCTCGCACCCTTTTTTAGCCACAGGAAGTATTCAACATTCCCTGATGGACCAGGCAAAGTACTAGCTACAACCCCAAGACAACCTAGACCCATGTCGTACGCGCTATCGGCCACCTCTTGAACCGAAGCCTTTCGTAATGATGCATCACGAACAACTCCTCCGGCGCCAAGCTTTTCACGACCCACTTCAAATTGTGGTTTCACCATTACTAAATAATCAGTGCTCGTCTTGGAAACGGAAACCAGGGCTGGCAATACAAGAGTCAGGGAGATAAATGAAAGATCTGCCACAACTAAATCAACGGGTTGGCCAACTTGTTCGATAGTTAAATGTCTAACATTTGTGCGATCCAAAATGACAACTCTTGAATCCTGGCGAAGTTCCCAAGCCAATTGACCATAGCCAACATCGACTGCTACGACTTCGGCAACATTTCGTTTTAGTAAAACATCTGTAAAACCACCAGTAGAAGCTCCGGCATCTAGCGCGCGTTTACCTGAAACTAAAATCTCGGGGAAAGCATCTAGCGCGCCCGCCAATTTATGGCCGCCTCTAGAAACGAAATCATCGCGATCGCCCTGTATGGTGATGGAAGTTTCGGCATCAACTTGAGTCGCTGGCTTAGATGCTGGAATCCCTGTTACTAATACCGAACGTGATTCAATGAGGTCTGCGGCATGATCGCGTGATCGAGCCAATCCTCGCCGAACCAGTTCAGCATCTAATCGAGTTTTCAATTTTTTTAGAGTCCGTCAATCTGCGCCAGGGCGGTTACTAATTCCTGATGAATGCTTTCGTACTCTGTTGAATGCGAATCCAGAGGTAATTCCTGAATGGCCGCAATTCGAGCCTTAATCTCTTCAATCATGGGCTAACCGTATCCAATTCCATACAAAACCCGCGATTTTGCAGCGGAATTACCGATTTTTAAAGGTGCTTTTAGATTTTCTTGATGCCAGTAGCCTCTACCTGCCAACGACTTGCTAAACCGGTCGGTGCTTGCCAAAAGCGACGGCGAACCGCTCCATCTATCTCCACCCAGTCATCAACTTTAAGTGTCAGAGCGCGCTTTCGAGAGACCGAACTCCATGCTGCAATATCAAGGGTGTCGACCTGCTTCTTGCTGCCTTCTTTTACCGACTTCTCCCGACCTATAACAAGACGAAATTCAACGACCTTATCGCCACTCGGTAGCTCTCGCTCCTTTGCAAGGCTACTCACGCGACCCAATAAGTAGACCTCATTAGTCGGCTTGCGTGTAGTCGAATTAGCCTTTCCGGATTTGATTAACTTGCCCATCTTTATCCTCCATAAAAGTTGTTGATCGCTGCAAAAAAAAGCTGATCTGATTATCAGTACGCATCAAAGTATTCTTTAGAAATGGATTTCAAAAAATTTACGAGAGGGAGGTTGTGCAAAACAATTACTGTG
>CAILSO010000015.1 GCA_903836945.1 uncultured Actinomycetes bacterium
ATATGTAGCAACCTGTAACTGGAAACCAATTATTCATGGTCAAAATTCTGTTACAGCAACAATTAGCTTCAATTATTACCCCGATAACCAGAGCTCCACTACAAATATAACGGTCCTCAAAAGGACAACCTCTAGATAATTAAGTAACCTTGGGTCTAGCTATCCAATTTGTAAATGAGGGAAGTCCAAAAATGAAAAAGCCTATTGATTCATCAGTTCCATTACATCCATTACTAAACGAACGATGGAGCCCACGTTCTTTTGACTTGGCTTCTTCAATTGATAAGAACGATTTAACCGCAATCTTAGAAGCAGGGCGTTGGGCGCCATCTGCTAATAATGCGCAGCCTTGGCGATACGTTGTTGCAACTCGTGGCGATGGGCACTTTGAAAAGCTTTCAAAAACTTTCTCTGGCTTTAACGCCACCTGGGCACCAAATGCTTCAGCCTTTATTTTGGTCTGCGCTGTTAAGACGAATGCAGAGGGTGCAGTAAATCAATTTGCGGAATATGACTCCGGGCTATCTGCGGCCTACATGACCTTTGAAGCGATCCACCGTGGTTTAGTAGTTCATCAGATTGCCGGTTTTGATCGAGATCAAGTTAAAGCGGAATATCACTTGGCCGATAATTTGGCGCTAATGGCGATCTTGGTAATCGGAAAGCAAGCTCCCCTAGAGGCGCTCACCGATGAAACCTTAAAAGAGCGTGAGAAATCCCCACGCGTGCGCTTGCCGCTCGGCGAAATAGTTTTAAACGGCTTATACTAAAAACTGTTCGATAGGTTGTCTGTTCGAAAAGGAGAGCAAATGGAAAGTTCGAATCCAGTATTTAAAAAGGGTTATGCCGCGATGGGTAATCCCGGATCAATTGCTAATCGCCCAGAACCAACCACCGAAGAGTTAAACGAGCTCTATAACTCTCCTGCAGCTTCATCAACACGTACTGGACGTATGACAATTGATGATGTCGTTACTCGCACATCAATTTTGTTTATCGTGCTTGTAGTTACTGGGGCTTTTGCCTGGCGTTCAAATCTAAGTATGGGCGTAGCCCTTGGCGCGATGATCGGCGCCATGGTCCTTGGAATGGTCCTTACCTTTAGTCAAAAGGTCCGTCCAGGTTTTGCGATTGCCTATGCTGCTCTTGAAGGATTGGCTCTCGGGACAATCAGCAGTGTTTATGAATCACGCTATCCAGGAATTGTTTCCCAAGCAGTTATCGGAACTATTGCAGCCTTTGCCGGAATTTTATTTGCTTACAAGAATAAGAAAATTCGCGTAACACCAAAGTTCACTCGAATTATGAGTGGCGCGATGATTGGTTACATGATCGTCGCCTTCGGATCATTAATTGCTTCGTTTGCTGGGGTGGGTCATGGTCTTGGTTTCTATGGTGTATCTGGAATCGGATTACTGCTCTGCGTAGGTGGCGTTGGTATTGCTGCCTTCTTCTTAGTGATGGATTTTGATCAGATCACAAAGATGATCGCAGCTGGTGCTCCACATGAAGAATCTTGGCGCGCTGGATTTGGTTTGATGGTTACCGTTGTTTGGTTGTACCTAGAGATCTTGCGCTTGCTTTCAGTATTGCGAGATAGCAACAACTAATTTCTACGGTTCGCCAGTTAGCTTCCTAGTTTCTGGCATCTTTGCTGACAGCAGCAGTGTTAATGAAAACACTGCTGCTGTTGCAATAAATGCTGGGCGATAAGAATGAGCATCCACTAACCAACCAAGCAAAATTGGGCTGACGATAGTTCCAAAGTCACCAGCCATCTGCCAAAGTGCAATTACGCGGCCACCTTTTCCGCCAAAGACATCTCCGACAACAGCTGAAGCCGCTGTACCTTCGAAGGCGCCACCAATGCCAAAGAAGGCCATGGCAACTAGGTAGTACCACCAGTTTGAGGCCACAAGCACTGTGCCAACACCCGATAAGAGAACGACCGAGCCAACCATCAGAGCGAATTTACGACCGCGGAAATCTGAAATCTTTCCAACATAAATCAAGGCGATGCCTTGCACGATTGCCGATAACGTAAAACCAAATCCGAGGATGGTGGTTGATGCGTGGAGATCGTTCTTAGTAAATAGCGGCAGGATGGAATTACGAAGTCCAAAGAGCACCCAGTTTGAAAGGAATGAGATCGCCATTGCGGCGACATATGGATAGATCTTTAGCGCATCCTTTAGCAAAACTCGATCAGCGGGATCTTGGATATTTTTAATTGATTTTCCAAGGCGCTTTTCATTTAGGAAGATTGTTGTTGTAAATGATGCGGCAAGCAGGGTTGCGGCATAGATAAAGAATGGAACGCGAAGTGAGATCGCAGAGAGAATGCCTCCAAATGCTGGACCTGCAATACCACCGATCAGAAAGCCACCGTTGTACATCGATTGCGCGCGACCTCGCACGCTGTCATCGACCGATCTCATTAGAAGGGCGCCGGCCGAAACCGAGAACATAACTGAACCAATTCCACCGATTGCACGGAAGATTAAGAGCTGCCAATAACTTTGGGCCAGGCCGGCGGTAAGTGATGAGGCGGAGACAATTATTAAACCGATTGCTTGAACGCTACGTTCACCGAACTTATCAATCAGTTTTCCAGCCGGAAGGCCCCAAGCAAATCTGGCAAAGGCAAATGCCGAGATGATCGCACCAATTTGTGCATTGTTAACATGAAAAGTTTTAGCAAATAGTGGGATGGCCGGAATGATCATTCCGTAGCCGAGCGCAACAAAGAAGGCTACTACCGAGAGAACATAAACTTCTTTCGGTAGTAGCCCCTTAGAGCTTTTAGATTTAGCCAATTGCCTCGCCGGCCGCTTCTTGTGCGGCTGCGTGGTGTGCTGCTCCAGTGCGAAGTGGAACTTCGCGAAGCATCATTGCAAATAGGAATCCAAGGGCAGTTACTGGAGCTGCGGTTAGGAAAACTACGTGGAATGACTGAACGAATGAGTGCAGAACAGTTGATTGAAGTTGTGGTGAGAATGACTTCAAAACAGCGGTGTTCTGTTGCAACTCAGCAAACTTCTGCGGGGTTGCTCCGGCAAGTGCAGCTGGATTTGTTTGCTGCAACTTTGTGATTCCAATTGGCAGGTAGTGCGATAAACGGTTGGCATAAATTGTTCCGAAGATCGCTACGCCAATAGTTCCGCCGATAGAACGGAAGAAGGTATTTGCTGATGTAGCAACGCCCATGTCCTTGAAATCAACCGAGTTTTGCAGCGCAATAACAATGGTCTGCATTGAAAGGCCAAGACCAGCACCGATCATGATTGCAAAGATTGCTAGGCGCCAGAACGGAGTTCCCTCATTTAGAGTTGAAAGGAAGATCAATCCAGCGGTCATGATGATCAAACCGGCAATAGGGAACCTCTTGTAGTGACCGTGTTTTGAAATTTGCTTGCCAGACCAAATTGAGAAAGTAACAATTCCAAGCATAAATGGAATCAACTTAAGTCCGGAAGTAGTTGCGCTATTGCCCTTTACCACCTGTAGGTAGAGCGGCAACATAACAATTGCTCCGAACATACCGGCACCAATTACAAAGGCAAGTAGTGAAGTAATTGAGAAGGTGTGATTCTTGAAAAGCTTTAGCGGAAGAATTGGTTCGGCCGCACGACTTTCTTGAATTAAGAATGCAGCGGTCAAAATTGCAGCCATCGCAAGTGAGACCACGGTACGTGAATTGCTCCAACCATTTTGTGGGCCGTAAACAGATAGGCCAAGCAAGAGAGAAGAGACTGATAGGACTAGAAGTAGCGCACCGAAGTAATCGATCTTGTGTTCGCGCTTAACCTTAGGAATGTGTAGTGAGGCTGTTGTAATAACTAGCGCCAAGATTCCAAATGGAAGGTTGATGTAGAAAATCCAGCGCCATCCGACGATGCCAAAGATGTGTGCCTTATCTGAGAAGAAACCACCAAGTAGTGGACCGGCAACTGAAGAAAGTCCCCAAACGCCACCGAAGTAACCTTGATACTTACCGCGTTCGCGAGGTGAAACGATGTCACCAATGATTACGAAAGTAAGCGCCATAAGTCCGCCGGCGCCAAGTCCTTGGACGGCGCGGAAGATAATTAATTGAGTCATTGATTGCGCAGCACCTGCCGCGAATGAGCCAATTAAAAAGGTAATGATGGCAAATTGAAATACGGGACGGCGACCATATAGATCAGAGATCTTTCCGTACAACGGTGTAGATGCTGTTGAAGTTAAAAGGTATGCAGTAACTACCCAGGTGTAGTGGGAGAGTCCGTTGAAATCTTCCACAATGCGCTTTAGCGCAGTTGAAACAATGGTCTGATCAAGAGCGGCAAGCAACATTCCAACCATTAGGCCGGAGAGCACGAACATGATCTCTTTGTGAGTGCGCTGCGTTGTAGCGCCAGGATTTTGAGAATTAGACATTAAAGCCCCTCGTTTTATATTTATCGATTTGCTAGTGAAGCAAGCTAACTTAGATCTATAAGGTTACTACGACCTACTCCCAGATTCTCGTTTAAGCCCCGTATGGTGGGGTTAAAGTAGGGGCATGCAAAGCATCATCGCTGAGAATTTGGTCAAGACTTATCGCAGTGGCGAGGTCAAGGCGCTTGATGGCCTAAACCTAGATGTTGAAGAAGGAACCGTTCTTGGAATCCTGGGGCCGAATGGCTCAGGTAAAACTACAACCGTTCGAGTCCTTGCAACTTTATTAAAGCCAGACTCGGGCCATGCAACAGTTGGTGGAATTGATGTTTTAAAAAATCCAAAAGCGGTGCGCGAAATAATCGGACTCTCAGGTCAATATGCAGCAGTC
>CAILSO010000016.1 GCA_903836945.1 uncultured Actinomycetes bacterium
CCGTCACGCCAAATTCTTTAGCGCATGCGCGCACATTTTTATTGAAGTCACTAAATCTCTGATTCCAAAGATCAGCCGTCTTTCCCTTGCCATCCACTTCTTCAACTATTGTGAAGCAGATTATCGTTGCACCGGTCTCGGCTAATTCCTTAAGCGCGCTTCGATATCTTTCTTTAGCAATTGCTGCTTGATAATTTGGCCTAAGAACATCATTTGCCCCGGCATGAAATGAGAGAAGAGTTTTAGGTCCACTTATAAATTTCTTAGCAACTGGGATCTGATCTTCAATAACTTGCGGCAATAACTTTCCCCGGACAGCCAGATTCATGTAGGTAAAATCTTTATTTAGGCCACTCAATACATCGGCTACGCGATCAGCCCAGCCCCGATATTGCCCATTAACAATCTCATCGCACATGCCTTCGGTGAAAGAATCTCCTAGGGCAATGAAGCGATCGAAACTTTTCATTTTGAGTTATTGACCGCGAATTTCGGCAATCTTGTAAAGAGTAATTGCGGTTGCCACCGAAGCATTTAGCGATTCGACATCAGATTGCATCGGGATGGAAAGAATTAGATCGCACTTCTCGCGAGTCAATCGTGCTAAGCCCTTTCCTTCACTTCCAACAATTAAATAGACCGATTCGGTTGCAAGTGAGAACTTAGGTAGCGATTCCGCACCTTCAGCATCTAGACCCACTACAAAATAGCCAGCCTTCTTCGCATCTTCAATCGATCGCACCAAATTTGTTACTTGGCAGATCGGAAGTCTGGCAGCTGCGCCAGCTGAAGATTTCCAAGCAGATCCAGTCATTGCTGCATTGCGACGTTCTGGAATTACCACGCCATTTGCCCCAAAGGCAGCTGCGCTTCGAACAATCGCACCTAAGTTGTGTGGATCAGTGACGCCATCTAAACCAATCAATAGCCCCGGCTTTGTTGCGCCCTTTAAGGTCGCTTCAAAATCTTGATACTGAAATGGTTTGATGATTAAAGCGATACCCTGATGATTTGTTGTTCCGGTAACGCCATCTAATTGCCCACGTGGAACTTCTTTAATAATTAAATTTTGATTCTTAGCTAAACGAAGCGCTTCGGTCATGCGCTCATCCATCTCAGCACGTTCTGCGACCATCAATTCCTTTGCGGGAATCTTGGCGCGAAGTGCTTCAACCACGCTATTGCGACCGGCTACTGCATCAGCCGAAGGCTTGGTTTCAATACGAGATTCGGGTCGACGACCTGCTGGGCGGGTATTTGGCTTCTTGCCATCACCATATCCAAGGCTCTCGCGACGTTTTCTACCAGGACGCATCAGATATTCCAGCGAGTTCCATTAGGAGTGTCTTCAATTGTGATTCCAATCTTGGTTAGGGAATCGCGAATGAGATCACTCGCGGCAAAATCTTTTCGGGCACGTGCAGCATTACGTTGTTCGATTGCAAGTTCCACCAAGCCATCGAGTACATCTTTATCAGTAGTACTTCCACCAGAATAAGCAGCATCAAATGGATCGCAACCGAGTATTGAAAGTGCGCCACGAATATAGGCGGCCGGCTTTGCAATCTCATTCTTATCATTGGCTGTTATTGCATTATTTCCAAGCTTCATTGCTTCAGAGATAAAAGCCAGCCCTTGTGGGACGGCTAGATCATCATTCATTGCATTGGCAAACTCTGGTGCAATTTCAATTCCAACTTCGCCACCAATTAGCCCCGCAGCGCGCTTTAAAAATGCTTCGATCCGACGGAAGTTTACAGATGCTTCTTCAAGGGCCTCAAAAGAAAATTCCAACATTGATCGGTAATGGGCTGATCCCAGATACCAACGCAATTCAATTCCGCGAACCTTCTTCAAGATTTCATGGACTTGAAGGGAATTGCCAAGAGACTTCGACATCTTTTCACCAGAAGTAGTTACCCAGGCATTGTGCATCCAGATATTTGCAAATCCCCAACCAGCTGATTCTGATTGCGCGATTTCATTTTCGTGGTGCGGAAAAATTAAATCAAGGCCGCCGCCGTGGATATCAAAGGCTTCACCCAAATATGCATGTGCCATCGCAGAGCACTCTAAATGCCAACCAGGTCGACCAGGCCCCCATGGAGTTGGCCAAGATGGATCGCCGGGCTTTGCCGCCTTCCAAAGTGCAAAATCGCGCGGATCTCTCTTGTGAGTCAAATCGGCATCTTCTGCAGGTTGCAGATCATCTAACTTCTGATTTGAAAGTGTTAAATAAGATTTGAGCGAACGAACATCCAGATAAACATCGCCATTGCCAGGCGCATATGCATGACCGCGTTCGATAAGTAATTGCATCAATTCAATCATCTGCGAAATATGGCCGGTTGCGCGTGGCTCGTAAGTCGGAGGCAAGACATTTAGCGCCGCATAAGCATCGCTAAAAGCGCGCTCGTATTTCATCGCAACTGCCCACCATGGAATTTCTTCGTGGACTGCCTTGTGCAAAATCTTGTCATCGATATCGGTGACATTGCGAATAAAAGTTACGTCATATCCAGATGCACTAAGCCATCTACGCAAAATATCGAAGTTAACGCCACTTCGAATATGGCCAATATGTGGCGGGGCCTGAACGGTTGCACCACAGAGATAGATTCCAACTTTGCCGGGTGTAAGTGGTTTAAAAACTGAGACCTTGCGATCAGCAGTGTTGTAGAGCTGCAGATCTATAGTCATGAGTGAAGTCTATCTTTACTTGCGAACGATTAACGCCGTGGCAATTGCAGATAAGCCCTTGCCTTCGCCAGTAAAGCCCAGGCCATCGGTAGTTGTTGCACTTACTGAGACCGGCGCTTCAAGCAAGGATGAAAGTCTTGAAATCAATTCACTGCGACGTGGCCCAATCTTTGGCTTGTTGCCAATTATTTGCACCGAAATATTTTGTATTGCAAAGCCGGCTAAATTAACGCGCTGCAAAGTTTCGCGAAGCAATTGTTCACCACTCGCACCTTTATATTCTGGTCTATCAACACCGAAGTTAGAACCCAGATCGCCTAGTCCGCTTGCTGTAAATAGCGCATCGCAGATTGCATGGATTGCAACATCGCCATCAGAGTGACCATCAACTCCGGTTTCACCTCGCCATAGCAAACCACCCAACCAAAGTTCTCTGGAGCTACCGGTCGAGAAGGCATGTGTATCGGTACCGATTCCAACTCGAATATCAACATCGCCACTACCAATTAAATATTTTGTGGCAGTTTCTAAATCTTCTGTCCGGGTAATTTTCAAAGCTCGTTCTTCGCCATCAATTGTCTTTACTGGATAACCAAGTTCTTCAATTAAACCGGCATCATCGGTCGCATCAGATTTTGATTTATGGGCGGCAATTAAAGTGCCATGCAAGAACCCTTGCGGAGTTTGCACTGCCCGAAGTTTGCTGCGGTTATAGGTCTTGGTTACATAACCATCTTTATCAATCCGTTTGATCGTGTCACTTACCGGCATTACTGGAATGACCGCCTTCTCGCCTTTAATGAGTTCGCGAATTACTCGATTGGCTAATTCGGTAGAGGCCAATGAACGTGCCGCATCGTGCACTAAAACATATTCAATATCTTCATCGACCTTTGCGAGCGCCAATTTCACAGATTGAGTGCGCGTAGCCCCGCCTTCGATTACTTCCACGCTATCGCCAAAGAAGGTTCGAATCTGATTTACATATCCGGCAGGAGCTGCCACGATGATTTGGGTAGCGACCGGCGACATATTTGCCACGGCATGTTCGATTAAGGTTCGCCCAACTAATTGGACGAGCGCTTTTGGAATTGTTGCACCGAACCGTTCACCACTGCCTGCGGCAGGGATGATCACGCAAACTTTAGGAAGCAAGGACCTCATCTAGCATCACGCCGGCCTTCTCTTCATCTGTGCGTTCAGCCAGAGCTAATTCAGAGATCAAAATTTGCTTTGCCTTTGCCAGCATTCGCTTCTCGCCAGCAGAGAGACCACGATCTAGGTCGCGGCGATATAGGTCGCGCACAACTTCGGCCACCTTGATGACATCGCCAGAAGCCAACTTTTCAACATTCGCCTTGTAGCGACGTGACCAGTTGGTTGGTTCTTCGGTGTATGGCTGACGCAATACGTTAAATACTCGATCTAGGCCATCGCTATCGACCACGTCGCGAACGCCTACTAGATCAACATTTTCAGCAGGGACGCGCACTGTTAGGTCGCCTTGGGCCACCTTCAAAACTAGGTAAATCTTCTCTTCGCCTTTAATGGTCCGGGTCTCAATTGCTTCAATGAGAGCCGCTCCGTGATGGGGATAAACAACGGTTTCGCCGACCTTAAATGACATTAAATTTGGCCTTTCGATAGAACCCAAGGATACCATTACCCAATGCGCATTGAAAACTCGAAAAGTAAGCGGAATTCACTGACTTCAGCCCTATCTCTACTTGTAGTTGGTGGCCTTGTTCTTTCTCTTACTTCTTGTGGCGCCAATGGCCCTGATGCCCCAACTCGCATGATCCGCCAAGTAACCGATGGCGTTGAAGGAGTTAGCGGCGATATTCGAGCAGTAAATGTTCTAGTTGTTGCACAGCCTGATTCTTCAGCTGTATTAGTCGGCACTATTGTTAATGAAGGCGCGACTCCTGATGCAATTAATTCAATTACTTTAAATGGCATCGCTGGAAAGCTAACTCCGGTTGCATTAAATCAAAATATGCCCGCCATCTTTTCTGGCCCATCGGCAAATCAATCTTTAGTATTCCCAGCTACCGGACTTAAGGCCTCTGATCGTGCTAACTTGTTAATCACTTACGCGAAGGCAGCGCCAATGACGCTAAATGTTTTAGTGCGCGAAAAGTCAGATATTTACGCAAACGTTTCTAAGTAGGGCAAAAAATGAGTTTGTTGCGCTTGAGTTTAAAGCGCCACGTAGTGGCCAAAAAATACCTCGTAATTCCTTTTCTTGCACTGACTTCACTTTTATTAAGCCAAGCCCCAAGTCAATCAGCTGCCCCATCACAGACTTACTCGGTTTCTACCGGGATCCCACTTTTTTACTCGGGAACTTATGGCGTTTACCCTGAGTACGCATCTTCATCAGATGGAAGATATGTCATTGCAGCTCACGATTATTTATATAGGTCAGTCAATTATGGTGCTAGCTGGGATACGGTCACCGCAGTAAATAGCCCCAATGTTTCCTCTGTCTGGTCTTCGGCGGATGGCACAAAGTTGTTTGCAACGGTTTATGGCGGACTAATTTGGAAATCTACGAATTCAGGCACGACCTGGAGCTCTGTTGGGAGTACCAAAAATTGGTATGCAATTTCAGCCTCGGATGATGGGACAAAAGTATTTGCTGCAGAATGGAACGGCCTTATTTACTCATCCAGCGATAGCGGAGCAACTTGGAATGCTAGAACTTCCTCAAATTTAGGCTGGACCAGCATTAGCTCCGACTCTACAGGCACTCGAATCTATGCCTCATCTGACAATATTTATGCATCGACAGATAGCGGTGTCACCTGGACTTCCAAGAGCGTTAGCGCAGGTTCTTGTTGCTTCTTCGTTTCTACTTCTAGTAATGGAAAGAATGTTTTCTTTGGGGCAAATGGAAATGGATTTTATTTATCTACTGATTATGGGTCGAGTTTTACTAGACAAACTGCAATTACTACTACAAGTCGCGATGCACCAAATGTCTGGGGTTATGGAAGTGCAATGTCTCGGGATGGCACTCAATTAGTTGCGCTCTCACTTGGAGATTATGTTTGGCTATCAAATGACACCGGAACTTCTTGGACTAAACAAGCGAATTTAACCCCTGATGCTTGGGCGGGTTTGCCGGCAATTACAAATGATGGCCGAGTAGTTCTTGGCGCTGCCGACTACAACTGGTGGACCTACACTGCTAAGACTTTTTATTACCCAGGTCCAGCAGGTGGTGCGACTTCTATCTCAATATCGGCGGCGGCTACTTCAAAAAAGCGATTAGCGACGACGTTGACTGCCACTTTAAGTAATCCGGGTACCGTAACTTTTTACGACAATGGACGAGTTATTTCTGGATGTAAGTCAGTCTTAACGATAACAACTACTGCAACTTGTAGTTGGGTGCCGCAAATTCAGGGGGCACGTTATCTTTCTGCTCGATTAACTCCAACAGATAATAACTATTACGTTTCAAATTCAGCAGTTATCCCAATTTCGATTTCTAAACGAACTACAGCGCGATAACTAACCCTCGAACTTATAGCCAAGGCCTCTAACGGTCTGGATAAATACTGGGTTGGCGGGATCACTCTCGATCTTTGAACGCAGGCGCTTTACATGCACATCCAAAGTCTTGGTATCGCCAAAGTAATCACTGCCCCAGACACGATCGATTAATTGCGAACGTGTAAGTACTCGGCCGCTATTTCGTACCAAGAATTCAAGTAGTTCAAATTCCTTCAATGGGAAATTCACATCTTCATTATTGATACTGACCTTGTGGCGTTCAACATCGATTCGAACTGGGCCCGCTGCTAAAACTCCATCAGCAGCCTGATCTTCTTCGCCATGGCGGCGCAATACCGCACGAATTCTTGCCACCAATTCTATAGAGGAATATGGCTTAGTTACATAATCATCGGCGCCAAGTTCCAGCCCAACAACTTTGTCTACTTCGGTGTCCTTGGCAG
>CAILSO010000017.1 GCA_903836945.1 uncultured Actinomycetes bacterium
AAGTGGGCCCAGACAGGCTCGAACTGTCGACCCACGGATTAAAAGTCCGTTGCTCTACCGACTGAGCTATAGGCCCCAAAGCACAGAATCGTGCGAAGCAAAGTGTATCGGGTTTAGTTGGAGGCTAAAAACCAGTGGTTTACTCCGAATTGCGTATGGAATAATTCCTTCGTGAGATTGCTTCGCCCGCTATTTATTGGTCTCTTACTTCAAACTTTGATTTCTGTTTCGATAGCGATGCCGGCTAAAGCTGACTCGGCACCGGTCACTTATTCACAAACATTTGTAACCAATCAAGTTCCAACTCAGGCACAAGTGGATGCCTGGAACACTTTTCGAAGCCAGTTGACGGGAACTTATACACAATTTACATTTTCAAGTTCTACAGGAGCATCAATAACAGTTTCAGATTCAACCAAAGTTCAGGCAATTGCTAATGCACTGCGAACTACCAACACTTCAGGTACCACACCGACTACGGTTACATCACAAACTATTGGTTCTAACACTTGGATCGTCAGTTATGGCTGTGCTTCATCAAATATAGTGGCCGTCGAAATATCGAATAACTCTACGTGCAATTGTGGAGTGGGTTACACACTGCGTCCAGCTATCGGAAACACTAACTGGGGTGGTGCAAACAGTGCGACCTGCAATGGAACCACGCAAACACTCTCTCTAACTTTTGGACCTGTCATCCCTCAACTCGGCACTCCAGCTGCACCAATTGTTTCGCCGACTTCCGCTACGACTATCGCGGTAAGTGAAACATCGACAACGGCAAACGCGACAAATTTTCGTATTAAGGTTTATCAAAGTGATGGGACGACCTTTGTTGAGTCGATAACAGTTTCAGTTTCGAGCATTACTTCACCAAATTCCTTAACAGGACTTAGCCCCACAACTTTATATAAAATTACTGTCACAGCTCTTGGTGACAATGTCAGTTACGCCGACTCAAACGAAAGTACCCAGACTTCGGTAACAACTTTGGCTGGAATTTCCACGATATCTCTGGCAATTACGGCTGGAAATAATCCACCCAAAAAACTTGGGTCCTCAACAATAACGGCCTCTATCAACACGGCAGGAACCGTAACCTTCTTCTACAACAGCAGACCTCTGCACTGCCTGCCGCTAACAGTTGTGGTTGCCGGAGCAACCGTGACCTGTATTTGGAAACCAATAATTAGCGGCAGCGTTCGTGTAACCGCCAATCTAGCGCCATCGAGTGGAAGTTATTCCGCCTCTACCTCCCCACCGCTTTATCTCACGGTTGGAACGCGCAGCACAAGTAGATAACCGCGCCTAAACTAACCCGGTGAATATCCAAGAGATCGAAGCGCAAGTACGTCAGATTCCAGACTTCCCATCTGAAGGAATTCTCTTCATGGATATTCTGCCGATTCTAAAAAGCCCTGCGCATTTTCAAGGGCTGACGAGGCACCTTTCGGATTTGGCTGGTGATATCGATTGCGTAGTTGGAATTGAAGCTCGGGGATTAATCCTTGGTGCTGCCATTGCAATGCAGATAGATAAGGGATTTGTGCCGCTTCGTAAGGCGGGAAAATTGCCGGGAGAAGTTCGCTCAATTTCATATGGTCTTGAATATGGCAAAGATGTAATTGAGATTCAGAAAGATATTTTAAATCCTGGTGAAAAAGTAATGTTGATCGATGATGTGCTTGCAACTGGTGGCACCCTGATTGCTGGCGTTAAATTGCTACGCGAATGCGGCGTGCAAATTCAATCAGTGGTTGTGGCTCTGGAGATTTCTGGACTACCAGGACGCGCAGAATTTGAAAGGGAATTTCCCGATCTAAAACTGCACGCCCTGATGGTTAAATAATTAATTAGCGGCGCGCTTTAGCCGATCACGAATAGCGGCTGCTAGGCCCTCTCCGGTGGGTTGGGTTACACAAACTTCGGTGAGATTTCGGGCATCGGCTTCGCGCAGCGCTGCATAAAGATTGCGTGCATATTCTTCAATTGAAGTTGGCTCGGCTAAGCGAATCGCACCTTGCGGAGTTTGGACCTCTTTTAAGGCAATGAAGCCTTGGCCTGGGTTTGGCGCTTGATCTAGCAAAACTTTTGCATTCGGGGCGTAATGGGATTCTAAGGATCCAGATACTCTGATTTCAGAATTACTCACTGCATCAATAACTTCAAGCCCGGTTGATTCTTTGATCATCTCTTTTGTGATTGCTCCAAGACGCAATAACTTTGGCGCATCGGATGTGCAATCGATAATGGTGGATTCGACTCCGACGGTGCATGGTCCGCCATCTAAGATTCGATCGTTATTGATATCTAAATATGGGAGTAGTTCTTCCATAACCGCATTTGCCGTAGTAGGTGAAACTGCGCCGAATCTATTCGCACTCGGGGCTGCAATTCCATTGCCACCAATTTTTTCAAATTCTTTAAGTAGAGCAAGTGCGATTGGTTGGGCTGGAACGCGAAGTCCTACGGTCTCTTGATTTCCGGTTATGAAATCCTTCGCTAAAGAACTGCGCTTTAATACCAAAGTCATTGGGCCGGGCCAGAAATCTCTAGCTAATTTGATTGCATATTCTGGAATATCTGAAGTCCAGTCATTTATGGCTTCCATCGAGGCAATATGAACAATCAATGGATGATCTGCTGGTCGGCCCTTTGCTTTGTAGATCTTGGCAACAGCAGATTCATTTGTCGCATCGGCGCCGAGGCCGTAAACAGTTTCAGTTGGAAAGGCAACAAGGTGTCCATCTTTCAAAGATTGCGCTGCGAAAGTAATCATCTCCGCGCTGCACTTTGAGAGGAACATGGGTTAATTCTCTCATTAAATATTAAGTAATTTTTGACGATTGATGTGCGAGGCTAGGGCTATGAAGACTCGCAGCTCAAAATTATTGGCCCTTTCTCTAGCAATGATCGCTTTTGGCGGGCTGCAAAGTAGCGTTGCGCAAGCAGCAGATCGTTACATCGCCGTAAGTGCTAGCGGCACGGTGAAGGTGAAGCCAGATACGGTCAGATTAAATGCCACAGTATCGGTAGTTAATGCGACCAATAAAGATGCCTTGGCTGGGGCATCGGCGAGCGCCGCAAAGGTCCGCGCAGCTTTACTTGCGAATGGAATCACCGCGCAATATATAAAGTCCACTTCGCTCACCGTCTTTCCGGAATACAACTACACCGCTGATAAGGGTTCGGTATTAACTGGCTACCGGGCATCGCAAAG
>CAILSO010000018.1 GCA_903836945.1 uncultured Actinomycetes bacterium
CGGTATTAATTAACCAAGACCTTAATTAACCAAGACCTTAATTAACCAAGACCTTAATTAACCAAGGCCTAAATTAACCAAGACCTTAATTAACCAAGACCTTTAGAGTGAAGAGTCTTTATCGCCCCTTTAATAAATTTATCGGCAAATTTAGTACGTTTAAAGGTTGTAAAGGCGAGTGGAATAGAAAATAGCGTCTTAACAATTGTCTGCGGGTAGGTGAATTCAAGTAGGCCTTCTGGTCCATGAATTCTTCCGTAGCCACTATCTTTTACTCCACCAAAAGGTACAGAAGCAATTGCTGCGAATGCGATAACTGAATTTACCGAGACCATTCCACATTCAAGTTGTGCTGCAATCTTCTCGCCATTGCGCTTGGACCAAACCGATGCCGCAAGCCCGTAGCTCGTCGCATTTGATAGTCGAATCGCTTCTTGAATATCGGCCACAGTATTTATAACCAGAGTTGGCCCGAAGGTCTCCTCGGTTACTGCAGTTGAATCTTCTGGAACATTTAACAAAATAACTGGCTCGACAAATGGTGGCTTTACCGAATCTTGGCTTCCGACTAGAAATTTTCCACCTTTGCTTACGGCATCATCAATATGGCGTTGAATCACATTTAACTGCGATGGCATAGTTGCCGGACCATAATTTCCATTTTCACCTGGATGAATCTGCTCGGCCATGGCTTTGATTTTGCCGATGAATTTCTCGGCGACTGCAGCCTCTACATAAACTCGTTCCGCACCGATGCAGGTCTGTCCAGCGTTGGACATCGCAGACCAAAGTGCGTATTCGGCTGCGGTATCTATATCAGCATCTGCCGCGACGATAACTGGATCCTTTCCGCCACATTCAAGTACCACTGGAATCATTCGTTCGGCGCAGGATGCCGCAACTTTCTTTGCTGTTCTGGTAGATCCGGTAAATGAAACTTTATTTACCGGGCTTTGCGTTAGTGCAATTCCAGTTTCTGGTAGACCTGTTACGACTTGAAAAATATCGCTAAAAGGTGCGAGTTCGTTAAATCTTTCACCGAGCCAGTGTCCAACGCCCGGCGTGTATTCACTTGGCTTAAATACAACAGTATTTCCAGCGGCTAGGGCATATGCAATCGAACCCATTGGCGTAAAGACCGGATAATTCCAAGGTCCGATTACTCCGACAACACCGACTGCTTTTCGAAGTACGGATGCCCGCATATTAAACATTAATAAACCTGATGGGCGAACCTGTCTGGCTAAAGTTTTTTCAGCGTTCTTCGCTGCCCAAGCCAAATGTCCAATCGCTAAAGTCGCCTCAAGAGTTGCATCGCTAATTGGTTTGCCGGTTTCATTTTTTATGATCAGTGCCAGCTCATCAATTCGCTTAGTAAGTGCGCCGCACCATTTAAGAAGTACCTTCTTGCGACCACCAAAGCCAAGGGCCTGCCAACCAATTGCAGCACGGTGGGCACGATCTACCGCAGCAAAGACTTCTTCTCTTGAAAAATCTTTGTATTGCGCGATCACTTCGCCAGTAACAGGGTTGTGGCTTGGGAATTGAGTCAATTGGGTCATGCGATAAGACTAAACTTATTTCGTGCCAGAGTTAATACGTCCAAGTACGATTTTGCCGGCGATTCGCAAGGCGATCACCATCAGAACCGCAGATGGCTTAAATCTCATCGGGGAAGTGGCCAGCCCGCTTGGCCCACGGATAGCTTCAATTCTCTGCCTACACCCACTGCCAACTCACGGCGGAATGATGGATAGCCACGTCTATAAGAAGGCGGCTAATCGCTTACCGGAATTATCTGGAATCGAAATCATTAGATTTAACACTCGCGGAACTAGCAGTGAAGCCGGCACGAGCGAGGGCAGCTTCGGCAATGGTGATGATGAAAAATATGATGTGGAAGCCGCGATTAATTATTGCTTTGATCAATTGAATGTTGAAAAACTTTATGTGATGGGTTGGAGTTTCGGTACCGATTTGGCTCTGAAATTTGCCAGAGATCCCCGAGTTATTAGTTTAATTTTGTTGAGTCCGCCGCTTCGAACTTCAAAGCCATCTGATTTAGATTTCTGGGCGGCCGATGGTCGCAAAATTACTGCGCTAATTCCAGAACATGATGACTATTTAAAGCCGGATGCCGCAAAGGTTGCCTTTGCCGGCGTGCCACAGATTGATTTGATAAATGTCGATGAGGCCAAGCACCTCTGGGTTGGCGAGCCTGCGGTTTATCGGGTTCTCTCTGAAGTGGTCAAAGTTGTAGCACCAAATAAATTGCCACTTCCTACCGAATATTAAGCCTTTTCTAAATTAGGAAAGACAACTTCGTCGAGAATTAGCAAGACCGCAGCGGCAAGCGGTACTGAGACCAAGCCACCAATTAGTCCAAGCAAACTTGTTCCGATCAGAATTGCAATAATAGTTACTAATCCCGGTACAGATAACGAACGCTTCATGATGCGTGGCATGATCAAATAATTCTCAATTTGTACATAAATTAAGTAGGCGATGAAGGCAATTAGCGCGGCAGTAGGGGATTTACTAACCGCAACTAAAGTTACGACAGTTATTCCGAGGAAATGGCCCACTAATGGAATTAGCCCACAGATAAAGACCAACATTGCTAAAGCGGTTTTGTACGGAAGATTTAGCGAGAAGCCCAAAATCAGGGTAAAGATTCCGGCTACGACAGCAACGCTGGCCTGGCCCCCTACGAAAATTCCAATCCGGTAAATAACCGCATCGCTCAACTTAGAGACTCGATCGCGACGTGATGCCGGCACCATTCGATAGGCAACTTTGGTTACTGAAGGAAGTGAAACTAGGAAGTAGAGCGTCAATATTAAAATGGTCAGGGCTGCCACGGCGCCTGAGACAACTGCCTTGCCAACTCCGATAACTCCGCCAAAAGCGCTTACCGCTAAGTGGCCATCTTTAATGGAGGAAGTTACCTTCTTTTGAATTACATCTATGAACCCGTAGTGAGAGTTCAATTTATTAATTGTTGAATTATTCTTTAGATCGCCAACAATTTTTGGGGCATTGTGAAGTAATAAATTAACCTGATCAACTATTGGTGGGATCGCTACCCAGATAAAGATTCCTAGGAAAATTATGACGGCGCTTACGATTGCACCTACAGCTGCTGGTCTTGATAATTTACGTCTTTGAAGCGCGACTACGGCTGGATTTAAGCCAGCGGCAAAGAAGAGCGAGATCAAAATTAGGACGATGGCCTGACTTGCTGATGCGATGGCACGAAGAAATGTAAATGATGTGATTCCACCTGCAGCGACAAAGAATCCAAAGTAGAATGGGTGGGAACGGTTAAGTGGCTCGCCTCGAGAGCCAAAATCCTCTGGCACAACTGGCTTTGCGGCTCGCTTGCGAATTGGATTCTTGAGGATTGGTTTTAACTTTGCCATATGGGGATTTTAACCAACCATTAAGAAATATAGGAGAGAATTAGGCTGTGGCTGACTTACGAATAACTGGCTTGGCAGAAGAAATGACTTCTGTCGCCCGTTTGCCATGGACTAAGCCGCTAGAAGAATGGCCTGAAGATTCACACTTAACCGATATGCGCGGTATCTCCCGACATATTGTGCGACTCGTTCGCTCGAGCGAGAGCCCAGATTCAAAGATTTACGCCGTTAAAGAGACGGTCCCAGAATTTGCAAACCGTGAATATGCCTTGCTTCGTGAATTAAATAACCGCACTGCACCTTGCGTTGAGCCCGTTGCTGTAATCGAAAATAGAATTGACGATGCTGGCGAACCACTACCGGCCGCATTAATTACCCACTATCTGCCATTCTCACTTCCTTATCGAGTCATCTTGAGTGGTGAAATCACGCCACACGAAATCACCAATATGGCAAATGCTTTGGCGCTACTTTTGGTCCGACTGCACTTACTTGGTTTTTGGTGGGGCGACTGTTCACTTTCCAACACTTTATTTCGCCGTGATGCCGATCAATTCGCGGCCTACTTGGTCGATGCTGAAACTGGAGAATTCCAAACAACTTTGACCGATGGCCAACGCGAACATGATCTAGATATTGCACTTTTTAACGTCGCTGCTGAGCTTTCGGATTTACAAGAAGCTGGCGTGCTTACAACTGAGATGGATCCCATCCGAGCAAGTGAGGGATTAATTAAACGCTACCGCAGACTTTGGAAGATGCTTAAAGAACCTCAGATTTTGGATCCATCAGATCGTCACGCAGTAGAAGGTGCAATGCGTACCTTGCAAGATTTAGGCTTTGCTGTTGAAGAAGTCGAAGTATCGATCAATGGCGAAAAGGGTGAATTAAAGTTTCAGCCAAAACTTGTGGCTGCGGGTTATCACAAGAATCGCCTTATGGAGTTACTCGGAATTCAAGCTGAAGAGTTGCAGGCAAAGCGATTGCTCGCCTCATTCGAGCGCTTTCGTGGCCGCGAAGCAACGCCCAAGCCACCAATTCATGACAGCGCAAGAAGATGGCTTCGCGACACATATCACCATGTAATGAATCAGGTTCCAGAAGAGTTGCGTGATCGCGTCGAGCAAACCCAGATGTTCCACGAGATTCTCGAACATCGTTGGTATTTAGGGGAGAAGGCGGGACACGATGTTGGCTTAGACCTCCCAACCCGCGATTACATCGAAAATATCTTGCCTTATCGTCCGCTTGCAGGATCTAGCGCTCCAGGAATCCACGAGCCAGTAGTTAAATAGTTCTATAGATCGTTAAGATTAAGTATGAGCACTCCGCAATTGCCAAAGAATTTCGCTAGCGCGGTAGATCTCTCACAACTTGGTAAACCACCAGTCGATACTTCTAATTTGGCCGGCTTGGAAATAACCCAAGAAAACTTAGTAAATCAAGTCCTACCTATTTCCGATAAGAAGGTAGTGATTGTCATTTGCTGGTCGCCCAGAAGTGAACAAGCAATCGCTTTACTCGAAGCAATGGGCAAATTCAATGTTTCAGATACAAGTGACAGTGGTGAACCAAGTTGGATACTTGGCCGGGTCAATGTCGATGAGCAGGCGGGGGTAGCGCAGGCGCTTCAAGTGCAATCTGTTCCGCTCGCCTTGGCAATTATTCAAGAGCAACTCGTGCCGCTTTTTGAGGCAGTTCCACCGAATGATCAGATCCGAATGGTCCTAGATAAAGTTTTAACTTTGGCGGCTGAACGTGGTGTTGGAAGCGCCCCCGAAAACACAGAAGCTCCGGAAGTTCCTATGGAAGCTGAAGAAGTCGAAGCGATGGCGGCGATGGAGAAAGGAGATTTCAAAGGGGCTCAAGCTGCTTACGAAAAATTATTGGCGCGCAAACCTGGTGAGGCGATGGCAAAGTTGGGGTTGGCCCAAACGCAATTGCTAATCCGAATTGAAGGGTTAAATCCACAAGATGTTATGGCTCGAGCAAATGCAAATCCAAATGACCTCGCGCTAGCCTTAAGCGCTGCTGACCTAGAAATTGCAAATGGCAACAATAAAGAGGCATTTGATCGTTTAATTAAATTGGTAAAAGTTTTATCTGGAGATGAACGCAAGCAGGCTCAAGAGCATCTTGTTACCTTATTTTTATTGGTCGATCCACAAGACCCAGATCTCCTTAAAGCTAGACAACAGCTAGCCAGCGCACTATTTTGAAAATTACCTTCAGTAAAGTAGAGCGCAGGGCTCTTGGTTATTTATTCCTGCCATTTGGAATCGCGGCGATGGCCACATCCACCCGATTTCCAGAAATTCGAGACAATCTCCATTTAAGTAATGGAACCTTTGGAACGATCTTAAGCCTTGGATCTATTGGCTCATTTGCTGCATTCTTAATTATCGGCCATGCGGTTCATAAATATGGTGTCGGAAAAATGATTTTTATAGGAGCAACGGCTTGCTATGGATTGACCGCTCTGGTTCCGCACATACACTCTGGTTGGATTTTTCTGATCGTGACTATTTCACTCGGCTTTGCAATGACCACTTTTCATATCTCCGATAATGCTCAAGCAATTCATAGACAAGATGAAGTCGGGGAAGTTATTTTGCCCAGATTGCATGGGATGTGGAGTCTTGGGGCGCTCGTGACTTCGTTGATAGCAATTGCAATAACGCCATTTTTATCACTTGCTTGGCATATCGATTTAATGATGGGATTTATGTGGCTAGCGACAATGTATGGAATAAAGCAATCCGCGCCATATTTCATCAAGCCCGAAGATCAGATGGCGGCACCAAAGCTTTCGATTAAGACGATTTTTTCCAGCCTAAAATTATTATGGGTTATTTCGGTTGGTCAGATCATGGCACTTCAAATTGAGTTCTCAGTAAATGATTGGTCGGCAATTTATACTCGCGATACCGTGAAGGTCAGCGCAGCCCTTTCAATCATGAGTTATGCCTGTTTTATCTCTGCGATGATCCTTCTACGCTTTCGGATTCATAAGTTGATGGAGAGGTTTTCTGAGCAAAGCTTGATGAGGATTGTGCCAAGAATTGGTGGCGTAGGTTTTATCGGTTTTCTTCTTGCTGGTTCGACCTTAGCGCCCGATCATAAGATTCTAGGATTTGCGCTCTCGCTTATTGCATTTGCTTTTGCAGGTATGGGCTCATCATTCTTGGCGCCGGCTTTTTTCGGAATTGCTTTTAGAAGAACAAACTTGCCCAGCAGTTTAGTTGTGGCTCAAATTGGTCTAGTCAATGTGGTCGTTACATTTATTCTGAAAGTCATTATCTCGTGGTTAGCGCAAGCAACAAGCGTGACTATCGGGCTTATGATTCCAGGATTGATGTTGATCTGCGCTTCGCTATTTGCCTATCTAGGAAACGCAGAACAACCTAAAACCTTAAAAAACTAGCTCAGCCAGAACCTTCGGTATTACCTGCTTCGGCAGCGCTCACATCGTGAATGCGATACTTATCAAGCGCTTCACGAACCACCTTTGCCTTAACCTCACCTGATTGTGCAAGTTGGGCAAGTGCCGCTACGGCGATCGATTCAGCATCGACCTTGAAGTGGCGACGAAGGGCGCCGCGAGTATCAGATAAACCAAAGCCATCGGTGCCAAGTGCGTAGAACTTATTTGGAACCCATGGCGCGATTTGTTCTTGCACTGCGCGCATGAAGTCGCTGACTGCAATAACCGGTCCAGCAGTGTTGGCAAGTTTCTTGGCAACGTATGCAACTTTGGCATCATCTGGATTTAGTAAGTTGTGGCGATCCACGGCTAGGCCATCGCGACGTAATTCATTCCAAGAAGTAACCGACCAGACATCGGCATTTACGCCCCAGTCATCCTTCAATAGTTTCTGTGCCTTCAGCGCCCAGTTCATGGCTACGCCCGAGGCTAGTAATTGCACCTTCTTCTTATTTGAATCAGCAGGGGAGTAGAGGTACATACCCTTTAACAATCCTTCGACATCCAATTTTTCTGGCTCGGCAGGTTGCACGTAAGGCTCGTTGTAGACGGTCAAGTAGTAGTAGATATTTTCACTAGCCTCGCCATACATACGATTTAAACCATCACGGACAATGTGGCCTAATTCGTAACCAAAGGCTGGGTCATAAGCAACAACAGCTGGATTAGTTGAGGCGAGGAGATGTGAATGACCATCTTCATGTTGCAGGCCTTCGCCATTGAGAGTGGTGCGTCCAGCAGTAGCGCCAAGTACAAAGCCGCGCGCCATCTGATCTGAAGCAGCCCAGAAAGCATCACCAGTACGTTGGAAGCCAAACATTGAGTAGAAGATGTAGATCGGAATCATTGGTACATCATGAGTTGAATATGAAGTTCCAACCGCAGTAAATGAAGCGGTCGAACCGGCCTCATTAATACCTTCATGCAGGATCACACCAGAAGTTGATTCCTTATAGGAAAGCATCAAATTGTGATCAACCGAGGTATAGGTCTGACCATGTGGCGAGTAAATCTTTAGGGTTGGGAATAGTGAATCCATTCCAAAGGTTCGAGCCTCATCAGGAATGATCGGAACGAAATGCTTTCCGATACCTTCATCCTTCAATAAATCTTTTAGAAGACGAACAAATGCCATAGTCGTTGCTACTTCTTGCTGTCCAGAGCCACGGGCAACTGAGTCGTAGACACTGATCGGCGGTTGTGGAAGTGGCTTAGATTGCGCGCGTCGAGTTGGTATTGAACCACCAAGAGCAGCACGACGCTCCATCATGTACTTATATTCAGGTGACTCAACACCTGGATGGTAATAGGGAGGTAGGTATGGATCGATCTGATCATCTGCGATTGGCAATTGCAAGGTATCGCGGAAGGCCTTTAGATCTTCCAAAGTCATCTTCTTCATCTGGTGAGTTGCATTGCGCGCTTCAAAGTGCGAGCCAAGAGTCCAACCCTTGATCGTCTTTGCAAGAATCACTGTTGGGCGACCCTTGTGTTCGGTAGCTTCCTTGTAGGCAGCAAATAGTTTGCGGTAGTCATGGCCACCACGCTTTAGCGCCCAGATCTTCTCATCAGACCAATCGGCAACCATCGCGGCGGTTCTTGGATCGCGACCAAAGAAGTGTTCGCGGATATAAGCACCGGATTCAGCCTTAAATGTTTGGTAATCGCCATCGGTTGTCTTGGTCATTAATTCAACCAATGCACCTTCGGTATCTTTCGCAAGCAATTCATCCCACTCGCGACCCCAAATCACCTTAATTACATTCCAACCCGCGCCACGGAAGATTGATTCAAGTTCTTGAATGATCTTTCCATTACCGCGAACTGGTCCATCTAGACGTTGGAGGTTGCAATTGATTACAAATGTTAAATTATCTAAACCTTCGCGCGCGGCGAGTGAGAGTGCGCCAAGAGTTTCTGGCTCATCGGTTTCGCCATCGCCGAGGTATGCCCAGACGCGTTGTTGGCTGGTGTCTTTAATACCGCGACCTTGCAGATAACGATTGAAGCGGGCTTGGTAGATCGCATTAATCGGACCAAGTCCCATAGAAACAGTTGGGAACTCCCAAAAATCTGGCATTAAACGTGGGTGCGGATAAGAAGAAAGTCCGCCGCCTTCGTGTGAAAGTTCTTGGCGGAAGCCATCCATCTGTTGTTCTGTTAAGCGACCTTCAAGAAATGCACGTGAATACATTCCTGGTGAAGCATGACCTTGGAAAAATATTTGATCTCCGCCACCTGGGTGGTTCTTGCCACGGAAGAAGTGATTAAAGCCAACTTCATAGAGCGACGCGGATGATGCATAAGTTGAAATGTGGCCACCAACTCCAACACCTGGGCGTTGTGCTCGGTGAACCATGATCGCTGCATTCCATCGAATCATTGCGCGAATGCGACGTTCGATAGCTTCATCTCCCGGGAAGGATGGTTCGGCACCTGGTGCGATTGAATTTATGTAATCAGTTGCGCGAAGTGCTGGGACGCCAAGATTTTTTTCACCGGCACGCTTTAACATCGAAAGCATCAAGTAACGAGCTCGCACTGGTCCAGCGCTCTTTAGAACGGCATCTAACGACTGGGTCCATTCCGCAGTCTCAGCTGGATCGGTATCAACCAACTGATCGATTAAGTGGTCTGGGATGTCGTGGTTTGTGCTCATGGCTGTATCTTTCCACTATTTTTGCCCCACCTCTTGCGCATTGGCCCGATAGGCGGTGGACTTCTCCCATCGGCCAATTAATGTTGGTCACATTTGGAAAGGGAGGCAAAACCCCCATGGGGGTAGAGCAAGTAATCGATCGATTTGGCCTTTCGGCTGGAGATTTAGTTTTAGAGATTGGCCTCGATAACGATTGCGATCAAGAGTTACGCACCGGTATCGAAGCTAAGACTGGTTCAAAGTTCATCGAAGAAGATGCAACCGAAGTGGTCGATGCCGTAATTCTTTGGTGGCGCGAGGAAGATGGCGATCTGGTCGATGAACTTGTAGATGCCCTTACCTATCTTTCCGAGTCCGGACCAATCTGGTTGCTCACCCCGAAGGTTGGGCGAGCGGGGTATGTCGAGCCAAGTGATATCCAAGATTCAGCGCCAACCGCCGGGCTCTCCCAGACGGTATCTTTCTCTGTCGGAACTGATTGGAGCGCTACTAAATTAGTAGCTCGCAAGTCCGGTAAGAAATAAATTTTATTGACTTAGAAGTTTCACAAACGAGAGCGAGTTCAAATGTCATTAGAAATTGGATCACCAGCCCCAGATTTCACATTAACAAATCAATTTGGCGAAAGCGTCTCGCTATCTTCATTTAAGGGAAATAAGAATGTCGTAGTTCTCTTTTATCCATTCGCATTTTCTGGAATCTGTACTGGCGAACTCTGTGGACTACGCGATGATTTAGGCGCCTTCCAAAATGATGATGTACAACTTCTAGCAATCTCTTGCGACCCAATGTATTCACTAAAGGCATTTGGCGAAGCAGAGGGATATAAATTCCCACTACTTGCAGATTTCTGGCCACACGGTGGCGTAGCCAAGTCATACGGTGTTTTTGATGAAGCACGCGGCTGTGCGGTTCGCGGAACATTTGTAATCGACAAGGCTGGAATCCTTCGTTGGCAAGTAGTAAATGGCCTAGGGGATGCCCGAAACCTCGTTGATTACAAGCAAGCGCTCGCAACTCTCTAACCTCAATTTTTGATCCCCCACCCTGACCAAGTAGAGTGGGGGCTGAAATAAAGGGTGCTTAGCTCAGTGGTAGAGCGCTTCGTTTACACCGAAGATGTCGGGGGTTCGAAACCCTCAGCGCCCACCAGTAACAAGTAAACAGAGAGGTAGAAATTGAAAGCCTCAGTTGCAGATCAAAATAGCTTGATTGAACTCCAACGTATCGACTCGGCTATTTCTGCCCTCAATCACAAATTAAAAAAACTGCCAGAGCATGAATTAATCGCAGCGGTTCAAAAACGAAAAATTGAAGCGCAAGCCACTCTGGAAATCGCAGAGGCAGAATTGGCAGATGTCGCGATTGACTTGAAGCGTAGTGAATTAGAAGTAGAGACGGTTTCAGATCGCATCAAGAAAGATGAAGCCAGGCTTAATTCGGGCCAAGGCTCCCCAAAGGATCTTGAACAAACGCAACACGAAATCGCCACCCTGCAAAAGCGTAAATTTGAATTAGAAGATGGCGAATTAGAAATCATGATGCGCCATGATGCAGCGAAGGCTAAAGTCGAAACAATGCAAAGTGATTTGCAAGGCCTTGATCAAATGGAACTTGAACTAAACATTAGATTTGAAAATGCCAGTACTGAGATTGAACGCGATATCGCCTTGAAAAATAGCGAGCGAACCTTGGTAACCCCAAAGATTCAAAAAGACCTCCTTGATCTATACGAGAAGATTCGCGAACAAAGTGGCGGAGTCGGCGCCGGACTCTTACTTGGAAATACCTGCGAGGGCTGTCGCATTGAGATAAATGCCATCGAACTTGAACGAATCAAAGGTTTGGAAAGTGATGAAGTAGTTCGGTGTGAAGAATGCCGAAGAATATTGGTGCGAATTTAATGGTTCGCAAATTTGAAATTACCGCAGATGGTGGATCACGGGGAAACCCTGGTCCGGCTGCATATGGCGCGGTTGTTAGCGAAAATGGGAAAGTTCTTCACGAACTATTTGAAACCATTGGAATCGCAACCAATAACGTTGCTGAGTACAACGGACTCCTTGCAGCTCTTCGCAAAGTAAACGAAATCGACCCAACCGCCGAAGTTGAAGCAAAAATGGATTCGAAGTTAGTTGTAGAACAAATGTCAGGAAGATGGCAGATCAAACATCCAGATATGCGCCAGCTTGCTAAGCAGGCCCGTGACGCCCATTCGGCAAATCTCGTGTCCTATAAATGGATTCCGCGCGATCAAAATTCACACGCCGATCGCCTAGCCAACAAGGCTTTGGATGGCGAAGTAAGCACATTTGCACCTCGCCAATTAAATTTCCTAAGCGAGCGTTTAACCTCCAAAGAAAAGCCAACCAATATTTACTTTATTCGGCATGGTGAAACTCATTTAACTCCCGAACGTCGATTCTCCGGAAGCGATGGCTCTAATCCAGAACTGAGTGAAGCTGGACTGCGCCAGGCCGATGCTGTTGCCAAGGAACTGGCAATTCGTGGCGCAGATTTAATTATTGCCTCACCAATGCGTCGCACTACTCAAACCGCGGAAGCTATCGCAAAAGCTACTGGCCTTGAAATAAACTTCGATAAAAATTGGGTTGAGTGCGGATTTGGCGAATGGGATGAATTAACCGTAAAAGAAATTCAAGATCTTTATCCCAGCGAATGGGATCAATGGGTATCAGATACCTCCTTTAGACCTGGCAAATCAGGGGAGTCATATGAAGATGTTGCTGCAAGAATAGAACTCGCCTTAACCGACCTTGCACTAGAGCATCAAAGTAAAGACATAATCGTTGTAGCCCACAACGTTGTCATAAAGACTCTAACTACTCTGGTTACAGGTTCACCGATCGAATCACTCTTCCATGTTGATGCAGCGCCATGCAGTATTACTTGGGTCAGCATTTGGCCATCAGATGGACTTCGCGCACTTAGAAGTCTTAATGAACGCGGCCACTTAATTCACCTGCACAAATAGGAGATGCCAATGAGCCAACAAGAATATGCCGTTGTAACCGGAGCTAGTTCTGGCATCGGCGCCGCAACAGCAAAATTATTAGCCGAGAATGGTTATCACGTAATTGCAGCTGCCAGGCGAATGGATAACTTAGAGGCACTAGCTAAGGGCAATTCAAATATTGAAATCCACCAATTAGATGTAACTGATCAGGCAAGCATTGAATCATTAGCTAACGCCCTGCAAGGCAAGCCAGTTTCAATTCTGATCAACAATGCTGGCGGCGCTTTTGACTCCGCAACCATCCTTGACTCTGATCCAGATCTTTGGCGAAAGACTTATGAAGTAAATGTAATTGGCACAGTTCGTATGGTTAAGGCAATTACTCCAATCATGCGCGCCTTTGGACGTGGACATATCGTTGTGCTTTCATCGACTGCCGCACACCGCACTTACGAAACCGGCGGCAACTATGTCGCAGCAAAGCACGCCGAGCGCACTATTGGCGAAACTCTTCGCCTTGAATTAAATGGCGAAGAAATTCGCATAACCGAAATTGCGCCAGGCATGGTTAAGACCGATGAGTTCGCAAAAGTTAGATTCAACGGCGATGTCGAAAAAGCTGCGAAGGTTTATGAAGGAGTTGCCAAGCCATTGACGGCTGAAGATATTGCCGAGAGCATTAGATGGTCAGTTATGTTGCCGCACCATGTGAATATTGATTCGCTAACCATTCGCCCATTAGCTCAAGCGGCAAATCACAAGGTTCACCGAACTAAGTAATTGCCGTATTCTTCTCTTACTGAAGAGTCGCCCGGATCACCGCGTTACGTAAGTACCGAGGAAAGTCCGGACTCCACAGAGCAAAGTGGTGGCTAACAGCCACTCGGAGCAATCCGCAGGACAGTGCCACAGAAAATTACCGCCAATAGAAATATTGGTAAGGGTGAAACGGCGGTGTAAGAGACCACCGCATCTGCAGTGATGTAGATGGCAAGGTAAACCCCACTTGGAGCAAGACCAAAAAGGTGATGAGCTGCTCGTTCTATTCACCAGGTAGGTTGCTTGAATCTGTAAGTAATTGCAGATCTAGATGGATGGTGATCCCTCGCAAGAGGACAGGATCCGGCTTATAGGGCGACTCTTCTTTATTTTTAATAAACATGCGAGTGGTCATATGATTAAATCAGCACATGTATATCCCTAGGCATTTTCAGCCGAGCGATAAAGCAGCCCAAGAATTCTTGTCACAAATTGAATCGGGACACTTAGTAAGCAATACTGAAAAAGGTCTTGTATCCACGCTACTACCTTTAATTTATGACCAAGAAACAAATTCTCTCTTAGGGCATGTTGCAAAGCTCAATATCCAAGCTTCTTTACCGACTAATCAAGAGGCACTTGTTATCTCAATGCTTAATGAAACCTATATTTCTCCAAATTGGTATGCATCTAAAGAGGAACATCACAAAGTTGTGCCTACTTGGGACTACATGATGGTGCATGCATATGGTCAGTTGGTAATACACGACGAACCAGAGTGGATTTTGAATCAAGTAACACGTCTTACTAATCACTTTGAGACAAAACAACCTAAACCTTGGAATGTTGATCAAGCTCCGACGGATTATGTTGATGGCCAGATAAGAGCCATTGTTGGAATTGAACTTGAAATCAACCGCATTGAGGCTTCATTCAAGATGAGTCAAAACAAATCTAAGGCGGATTTGGATGGGGTAATTGCTGGGTTGCAAAAAGCTGGAAAAGTATCTATCTCAGAAGCAATTAATGCCTTAAGGCCAGAGGAAAGGAAGTAGTTTTCTAGTTTTCCGGCTTATAGGGCGACTCTTCTATTATTCTTGTGCCATGCCAACACTTAGTCACATGCTTTGGTTCAATGACCAAGCTGAAGATGCTGTAAATCTGTATACAAAACTTTTCGAGAATTCTAAAATTACTAACACCACCAAACGTCCGGATGGGGGTGTATTTACCGTTGAGTTTGAACTTCTGGGGGCAAAGTACACGGCTCTTAATGGTGGAGACATGTTCACATTTACTGAGGCGTTCTCAATCTTTATTTTATGTAATGACCAAGCAGAAGTTGATAAGTACTGGGATGCACTTACCGCTGATGGTGGGACACCAGGAAGATGTGGTTGGCTCAAGGACAAATTTGGCCTGTCTTGGCAGATTATTCCAAAGCAATTGGGAGAGTGTCTTGGTAATCCTGATCCAGCTAAATCAGCGGCAGCCATGAATGCAATGATGGGGATGTCCAAGTTAATAGTTAGCGAGTTAGAAGCTGCAGTTAAGTAAGTCCAGCTTCTAGGGAGACTCTTCATTTATACTTCACTCATGAAATTTGGTATCCATTCCGAGCAGTATCAGAACAAGCATTCAAAAGAAGAAGAGCAGAAATTCACTCAAGTCTTCGGTGAATTAACATCTGAGTTTGCTTCAAAAATGACTGAAGGAGTTCAAGCAGGGGATGAGAGCGTTCAGGCTCTAGTGAAGCAACATTACGATTTCATACTTCAATTCTGGACTCCAACGAAAGAGGCGTACAAGTCACTCGCGATGAGTTACATCCTTCCGTCCTCGTATAGAGACCACTATGAGGAAATTGCGAAGGGTTTAGGCAAGTTTCATTATGATGCCGTTTGTATTTGGGCTGATAAGAACCTGTAATGCTCTGCCGAACTTAACAAGAATTCATTGTCTTATATGGTCTACACGTTTGAATGTGCGTGAAACCATTCCCGTGCAAGTGCGAGGATCTCTGGTTCTGTCATTGCGATGAG
>CAILSO010000019.1 GCA_903836945.1 uncultured Actinomycetes bacterium
TAACGACGCTTTGGAGCTGCCTTCTTAGCAGCTGCCTTCTTACGACGCTTTGGAGCTGCCTTCTTAGCAGCTGCCTTCTTGCGACGCTTCTTTGGTGCTGCTGTCTTTACAGCGGCCTTCTTACGACGC
This sequence comes from uncultured Actinomycetes bacterium, assembly GCA_903836945.1. GTDB lineage: Bacteria > Actinomycetota > Actinomycetes > Nanopelagicales > Nanopelagicaceae > AAA044-D11. The sequence continues at coordinate 130 of CAILSO010000019.1, forward strand.
TTTGCTGGAGCTGCCTTAGCAGCTGCCTTCTTGCGACGCTTTGGAGCAGATTTCTTAGCTGCAGCCATTTACATCTCCTAATCAGAATAGTTCGATCCGTCACCGAACCTGTTCATGGAATAGCGTGTCATTAAATGCAAAAACTTTCCACTATTTTGAGTGAAAAAAACGTCGCGTGTCGCAACATTATTTTTTTAATTTTTTGTGCATTTTGAAAAATATTTTGCGATTTGCTCCGAATTTTTTCCAGATTTTTCTAATTTTTGGAATTTAATCGAAATTTTCGGTCGAATTTTCCGCAGATTGGCGAATTTTTCGTTGTTCGACGGCAAATTTATTGGTTCTTGCGTCATATTTACGGAAATCTGGCAATGCAGAGGCGGCAAATGAAACAAATCCGATGCAAAGTAGTCCGCCACTTACGACAGAAGTGCGCAGATTTGTCCAAGCTGCAACTCCTCCGGCGCGCATCTGACCGCCCAATGGACCTACTGAGTAGGAAAGTAATTCGATTCCGGCAAGACGTCCACGAAGATGATCTGGGATGGATTGATTCCAAATCGCTCCTCGAAATAGCGCGCTAACCATGTCTGAGGCACCAGCGATTATTAAAAATAGGATGGTCAGGATCAGAGATTTGGTACTTCCGGAGAGAGTGATAGCAATTCCCCATCCGAGGGCAGCCAACATAACCGCCCGGCCATGATGTGGGTAATTCTTTATCCAGCCGCTAGTCAAAGTTACGATAATTGAGCCGATGGTGCCGGAGGCGTAAAAGAGCCCCAAAGCCCAGCGGGCGTGGAGTTGATCAGCCCAGAAAGGGAAGAGGGCATTTGGCATCGCAAAGAACATCGCCGCCAGATCTACTAGGTAAGTGCCCAATAAATCTTTGCGAGAAGTTGCATATTTAATTCCCTCAATCAGACTATGAAAGGTTGGGGCCTCATTTTTTGAAAGAGGTTTAACTGATTTAACTCGGGCCAAGAAAATTAGCGAGATTACAAAGCTAGCAACGTCTACTAAATAAGCCGCTGAGATACCGGCGCTGGCCAATAAAATTCCAGCGATAGAGGGGCCAATGATTACTCCGGTCTGCCATCGAAGTGACATAAGTGCGCTAGCTGCCGGCAGGTCGGCGTGCCCAACCAACCTTGGCAAAATCGCATCAGCACTTGGTCGTTGTAGGCCATCTAGGGCGGCAAAACTTCCCGCAACTATGTAAATCCAAATTAAATGTGGATGGGCCAGTCGGGAATTAATGATTAGCGAGATCACCATGACCATCAAGAGAAATTCAGTTGTGATGATCATCTTCTTGCGATCAACCCGGTCTGCTAGAACACCGCCATAAAGCCCAAAGATGATAAGCGGAATTAACTCAGTCGCGCCAATGGCTCCGACGGCGAGATATGAGTTGGTCAAAACTTTGATCTGAAATGGCAAGGCCACATAAGTGACCATAGATCCCATATATGAGATTAGTCCCGAGCTCCAGAGTGATCGAAAATCTGGGTATTTTTTTAGGGGCGTTAAATCAACGGCCCATTTACGTTTTACCGGTTCACTCATTGGAAATCACTTGAATAACATATCGTCTAAGCAGATTAGATTTACTTAAATGATTGATCTGGCCCGGGAAATTGACCGCTGGCAACATCGCTGGCCCATTCTTTAGTTGCTGCAAGCATTTCGGCCCGAAGGTTTCGGTAGGCCTTGGCCAATTTTGGCGCGCTTGGGGTAAGTCCCATCAGGTCGGTCCAAACTAAAACCTGAGCATCACAGCCATTTCCAGCACCGATCCCAATTACGGGGATCGAAAGTTCTTGCGAAATCTCACGAGCTAAATCTTCAGGTACTAGTTCAAGGACTAACGCGAATATGCCCGCATCAACTAAAGCCTTGGCATCAGATTTGATTTGTGCGCCAGCTTCCCCTCGCCCCTGCACTTTAAATCCGCCCAGAGCATGGACCGATTGCGGGGTTAAGCCAAGGTGACCCATAACTGGAATTCCAGATTCAACTAACTTTTTAATTTGTGGCGCGATACGCGCACCGCCTTCAAGTTTTACCGCCTGCACTCCAGATTCTTTAAAGAAGCGGATCCCGGTTTCAAGAGCGAGATCGGCTCCGGATTCATAAGATCCAAAAGGGAAATCTGCGATGACCATGGCGCGCGAAGTTGCCCTCACGACAGCTCGGGCGAGTGGGATTAATTCATCAACGGTGACGGGGATGGTGTTCTCTTGGCCAAGAAAATTATTGCCGGCGCTATCGCCCACCAGAAGTACTGGCATTCCGGCTTCATCAAAAATGCCACCCATCATCGAGTCATAGGCAGTTAGCATCGCCCACTTTTCGCCGCGCTTTTTAAAGGCCGCTAAATCATGTGTGGTTATGCGCCGGGCGGTCACATTATTTTGATTGCTCATCGTTCTCTCCTTCGCTCAAGGCCGCTGGCGGTCCCTGGCTATTTACTCCTAAATAAGTGGAGTGAGTTAAGCGTATTGCATTACCCTCGACTTGTGAGCAGCCCATCGCAAGCCTTAGCCCAACTACGTGTGGGCCTTGCGCAAATCAATCCAACGGTTGGCAACCTTGCGGCAAATTCAGATTTGGTCTGCGAATACCTTGCCAAAGGTAAGGCCGCTGGCGTTCATGTCATGGTCTATCCAGAGATGGTTATTACCGGCTACCCGGTTGAAGATTTAGCCCTCCGCCAAACATTTAGAAAAGCCAGTCGCCAGGCAGTTATAGATCTGGCAACACGAATTAACGATCTTGGCTTTGGCGAGATTCTTTCGGTAATTGGCTACCTAGATTCGAGCGAGGATGGCAAGCCGCAAAATGCAGTTGCGTTGATATATCGAGGTGAGATTGTGGCTAGGTATATAAAACATCACCTGCCCAACTATGGCGTCTTTGATGAATTTAGAAATTTTATTCCTGGGGATAGTTCGTTGGTTGTTCGCTTTCATGGCATTGATATTGGTTTGGCAATTTGTGAAGATATTTGGGTTGATGAAGGTCCTGTATCAGAGCTGGCGGCAAGAACACCTGGCTTGGTTTTGGTTCCAAATGGCAGCCCCTTTGAACGCAGCAAGAATGACGTGCGACTTGATCTAGTTAAGCGACGCGCTCGCACCATTGGCGCACCATTGGCTTATGTAAATATGACCGGCGGGCAAGATGACCTGGTCTTTGATGGGGATAGCATTGTTGCAACGCCCGATGGGGAAGTCTTGGCGAGAGCGCCACAATTTTTTGATGGCCTAATGGTTGTGGATTTGGATTTGAAGGTTGCAAGTAGCAAGCCAGATATCGTTATTTCAGAGACGCCAATCGCGCCTTATCAAAAGTTAACTCACGGCAAGGCTTTGCGAATGGCAGATGCCGCACAGGTCTGGCAGGCACTAGTCACCGGAGTTCGTGATTATGTAGAGAAGAATAAATTCCCATCTGTATTAATTGGTTTATCTGGTGGAATTGATTCAGCCGTCGTGGCTGCAATTGCCGCCGATGCGATCGGTGCCAAGCGAGTATTTGGCGTGGGTCTTCCAAGTCGATACTCCTCAGAGCACTCACTTAGTGATGCCGCAGAGCTGGCCAAGAACATCGGGCTCAACTATCGGGTTATTGAAATCGAACCAATGGTTGCCAGCTTCCTTTCCAACCTTGGCTTAACCGGAGTTGCAGAAGAGAATGTTCAGGCCAGAGTTCGTGGAATAACTTTGATGGGGCTCTCAAACCAGGAAGGCCACTTAGTTTTGGCAACTGGAAATAAGTCCGAACTAGCAGTCGGTTACTCAACACTTTATGGCGATGCCGTTGGGGGATATGCCCCGATTAAAGATCTCTTCAAAGGCGATGTCTGGGCTTTGGCTAAATGGCGAAATCAATATGCAATTGAACATGGCGGAGTTGCCCCGATTCCGGTTAATTCCATAACCAAGGAGCCAAGCGCCGAACTTCGCCCGGGCCAGAAGGACAGTGACTCGCTGCCAGATTACAAAGTGCTCGATCAAATACTTTCGATTTACATCGATGATGATGGTGGCCTAAATGGCGTGTTGGCTGCCGGGTTTGATGAAGAGCTTGCAACCAGAGTCCTACGGATGGTTGATGCCGCTGAATATAAGCGCCGGCAGTATCCACCCGGAACCAAGATCTCCAAGCGCGCCTTTGGAAAAGACCGACGCCTGCCAATTACTTCGGCTTGGCGCGAACACAAGTAAGCCAATTCCAATGGGATCCAATGGGATCCAATAGGTTCTAATAGGTTCTAATAGGTTCCAATAGAGATGCAAAATGATTGCAATTAGACAAGAAAATATTTCTTTCCTAAAGTTCTCCTAGGTCACGAGTTCCAGTTGTTAGCCCCGGCTAACTGGACGGCAACCCTCCACCACGGTGGGGTGCTCCGGGTGAAGACCAGGTCGATTGCAAAGTGCAATCGTCAAGCGTGGGTAACTCGAGAAATCTAATTACCCCCTTATTTTCTGGGAGGTTTGTAATGTCATTTGAATTAAAGAGCGCAGCTTTTGAAACGCTACAAGTACATGCTGGACAAGTACCGGATCCAACAACCGGCGCTCGCGCACTTCCGCTCTATCAAACAACTGCTTATCAATTCCGCGATACCAAGCACGCAGCCGATTTATTTGGACTCGCCGAACTTGGAAATATTTACACCCGCATCATGAACCCAACCCAAGATGCCGTCGAACAACGCATCGCGGCACTTGAAGGCGGAGTTGCTTCACTTCTAGTTGCCTCAGGTTCTGCCGCAACAACTTATGCAATTTTAAACGTTGCGGAAAATGGCGACCATATTGTCTCTTCACCAAGTCTTTATGGTGGAACATATAACTTGTTCCATTACACCTTAAAGAAGTTTGGGATCGAAGTTACCTTCGTTGACGATCCATCAGATCCAGCTTCATGGCAAGCGGCCGTTCGCCCAAATACCAAGGCCTTCTTTAGTGAAACAATTGCAAATCCAAAGAATGAAATTTTAGATATTAAAACCATCGCTGATCTAGCCCACAAGAACAATGTGCCACTGATCGTTGATAACACTGTTGCAACTCCATTCCTAATTCGCCCAATCGAACATGGCGCAGATGTCGTTGTCCACTCAGCAACTAAGTTCCTTTCAGGTCATGGAAACTCAGTAGTTGGTGCAATTGTTGATGCCGGTACTTTCGATTATGCAAAGCACCCAGATCGCTTCCCAGGATTTAACCAACCAGATGAGAGTTATCACGGCTTGGTCTACTCCCAAGCACTTGGCGTAGGTTCGCCTTTCGGTGCAAACCTGTCATACATTTTCCGAATCCGTCTGACTCTATTGCGCGATACTGGAGCAGCGGTTAGCCCATTCAACGCTTGGCTTTTGGCGCAAGGGCTAGAAACTCTCTCCCTTCGCATCGAACGCCATGTGCAAAATGCCAAGGAGCTCGCAAGCTGGCTAGAGGCGCAACCACTTGTTGAAAGCGTTAACTACGCATCATTGCCATCAAATCGATACAACGCTCTGGCCAAGAAATATGCGCCAAAGGGGAGTGGCTCGGTTCTCTCATTTGAAATCAAGGGTGGGATCGAAGCCGGCAAGAAGTTTGTCGAAGGCCTAAAGCTTCACTCACACGTGGCAAATATTGGAGATGTCCGATCGCTCGTTATTCATCCAGCTTCAACTACTCACTCACAATTATCTGCAGAAGAACAAGCAAGTGCCGGCGTAACACCTGGCCTGATTCGACTATCTGTGGGAATTGAAAATATCGAAGATATTAAGGCCGATATTTTGGATGGCTTTGTCGCTTCAAGTAAGTAAGCAACAATTGACTTATGGCAAATGACTGCAACTGTCATATCACCGGGGCGTGGCTGGAGAGCCATCACCCCGGTGATCGCCATTTCCTAAAGATCGGCGACCTGGAGTTAGAGTCGGGTCAGAGATTATTAGATACCAAAATTGCCTACCAAACTTGGGGCAAATTAAATGAAGCGGGCAATAACGCGGTTTTGGTTAATCACGCGCTTACTGGTTGGTCTGATGTTCCAGCATGGTGGCCCTCAATAGTTGGGCCTGGTCTTCCGCTTGATACTGATAAATATTTTGTGATCTGTCCAAATGTAATTGGCGGATGTCAGGGAAGTACTGGTCCTTCAACAATTGCGCCAGATGGGAAACATTGGGGTTCGCGTTTCCCAACAATCACGATTAGAGATATGGTCGCAGCAGAATTAGCGTTAAGCGATGCCCTTGGAATTTCACACTACGTTTTGGCGGTCGGTCCATCCCTTGGAGGCATGCGCTCTCTTGAGTGGGCGATTCAGCGCCCAGATCGCGTAAATGCGATTTGCACGATCGGATCTTCAGCTGTGGCAACAGGGGATCAGATCGGCGCGGCCTCGATCCAAATTCGAGCTATTAAGAGCGATCGACATTACAACAGTGGGGATTATTACGAACAAGAAGTTGGACCAACCGAGGGTATGGGAATTGCCCGACGAATTGCACATTTGACCTACCGAACCGAGACCGAGATGGATGTTCGCTTTGGTCGCGAACTTCAAGGCGATGACACTGGGCGCTATGCCGTGGAGTCATATCTGGACCACCAAGCAGCTAAGTTGGCTAAACGCTTTGATGCAAATACCTATATCGCATTAACCGAAGCGATGAACTCCCATGATGTTGGCCGCGATCGCGGGGGAGTAGCCGAAGCTTTAGCTGGAATTACCATTCCAGTTGTGGTCGTTTCGATTGATTCTGATCGCCTCTTCCCGCCCAGACTTCAGGAGGAGATCGTGGAATTGACCCCTACGGCGTTGCCGCTAGTGACTATTTCTTCACCTTTTGGCCACGATGGCTTCTTGATCGATGTCGAAGCAGTCGGAACGGTCCTTAGAGAGGCGCTTGAAATCGGAGTCTCCAGGAACTCTTGAGAGATTTGCCGAAAATAAAGGCCTCAATGTGGCGTTTTTCGATGTGCAAATTCTGCCCGGACCAAATTATAATATGTTCAAGAACGCTTCGCTGATCCGAAGAGAGATCAGAAAAACAAAAGGATGATCTGTGCCTGTAACTCGTGCGCCTAAAAACAGTAAGTCAGCAAAAAAGGCTGCAGTAAAGAGTGTTGCTAAGAAGAGCGTTTCAAAGAAGACGGCAAGTAAGGTCGCCAAGAATGCGGTAGCAAAGAAGGCGCTAGCAAAGAAGGCGCTAGCAAAGAAGGCGCTAGCAAAGAAGGTTGTAGCTAAAAAAGCTCCCGTAAAAATTCCACTTAAAAAAGATTTAGTCGCAAAAGATGTCCAGATGATTGTTGATGCAAAGAATGCAACTATCAGATTAAAAGAACTTATGGCAGAAGCCGAATCTCGCGGTATTACCTCGATCAATCGCATCCCTAAAAAAGTTGATAAGGATCTGGTTGATGAGATTCGCGCGTTAAATACAACCGTTCCAGTGATGACCGAGAAGCTTCGCAAGCTAGGTCTTGGTTCGCCTTACCGCATGCTTAAGAAGACCGAACTCGCTCTGATTGCACCACCACCCGCCCCAATTGTGGCTGCGCCTGCCGAAGCTAAAGCTGATAAAAATGGCAAAACCGCGGTTCTTAAAATTGATGGCGAGGAAGTTGAGCTCGAGGAAGTTGAACTTGAGGATCTAGATTCTCTAGTTGAAGAAGTAAAAGAGATTATTGAAGGAGAGAAAGACAACGAGATCCGCGTAGTCAACGTTGCTGAAGAGGCTAAGGATGATGAAAACTCATTCACCATCAAGGATTCAGAAGAGGATGATGCTCCTGCCCAGACTGTCCTAACCGCAGGTGCAACCGCTGACCCAGTTAAGGATTACCTAAAGCTAATTGGCCGAGTCCCACTTCTAAACGCGGAAATGGAAGTAGACCTCTCCCTTCGCGTTGAGGCCGGTCTTTTTGCTGATGAAATCCTCACTCACGAGAAGAAGCTTGATAAGAAGTACAAGCGCGAGCTTGAACAACTAGTTCTAGATGGCAAGCGCGCAAAGAATCACTTATTAGAGGCAAACCTTCGCCTGGTGGTATCACTTGCCAAGCGTTACACGGGTCGCGGCATGTTGTTCTTGGATCTAATTCAAGAAGGCAACCTCGGCCTCATCCGCGCCGTTGAAAAGTTTGACTACACAAAAGGTTATAAGTTCTCAACTTACGCAACCTGGTGGATTCGTCAGGCGATTACCCGTGCGATGGCAGATCAGGCACGAACAATTCGTATTCCAGTACACATGGTGGAAGTCATCAACAAACTTGCTCGTGTACAACGCCAGATGCTTCAAGATTTAGGCCGCGAACCAACTCCCGAAGAGTTGGCTAAAGAATTGGATATGACACCTGAGAAGGTTGTTGAAGTTCAAAAATATGGCCGCGAACCTATTTCACTTCACACCCCACTTGGTGAAGAGGGCGATTCTGAATTCGGAGATTTGATTGAAGACTCTGAGGCAATCGTTCCGGCTGATGCAGTTTCATTTACCTTACTGCAAGAACAACTTCACTCAGTGCTTGGAACGCTCTCAGAGCGTGAAGCAGGGGTTGTAAAGATGCGCTTTGGACTTACCGATGGACAGCCAAAGACTCTTGATGAAATTGGCAAGGTCTATAGCGTTACTCGCGAGAGAATCCGCCAGATTGAATCAAAAACGATGTCCAAACTTCGTCACCCATCAAGATCTCAAGTTCTACGCGATTATCTAGATTAATTATTAGTTAGCTATGTCGCAAAATCCAAAGATCTTTATTAATCCAAAGAGTGGCTCAATTCGAATTACCGGCAGCGCCGATTTCGTAGATGCTGATGGAAATTTAATCGAGACCATGACCGACTTTAAATTATGCGGATGTGGGCGTTCGAAAGAAAAACCGTACTGTGACGGTTCGCATAAAGAGATTGTTAAAGAGAGCTAATTAAAGAGAAGTAGTTATTCAGCGTCGCTAAATGTGACGGCAGCAGGTTCTAGCTTGCTGGTCTCATCTTGAATGGTCTTAACGACTGGCTTTAGCTTCTCGGCATATTCCTTAGCGTGGTGTCCACAGAACAAGAGCTCGCCACCGTTTAACAAGACCGCACGAACATAAGCCTGAGCTCCGCAACGATCGCAACGATCGACTGCATTGAGGGGGGTTTGTTCGAGGATAAGTTGCTCGGTCATTTCGCTCCCTTTTACTGAACTCGGTGTTGCGCTTGATATTGCATTCTTGATGTTATTCGTGTGGTTCACGTACAGGGGAACATCAAACCACTATTTGTTTATTCCCCGCTCATCAAAATACCCTTTTCCACGCTCGGGCGTGTCATAAATCCCATAATTCTTGGTCACAGAGCCCTGATAAATAATTAAATCGTGCAAAGGCGCCGCATTTACCCGAATTCTCACCATGTGAGAGATAACCTTCACCACCGTGGCTACTGATGAGCAAATAACCGACAATGGCTATAGCGCCAAAGATCTAGCCGTACTCGAAGGTCTAGATGCTGTTCGCAAGCGTCCGGGAATGTATATCGGCACCACTGATTCTCGTGGACTTATGCACTGTCTCTGGGAAATTATTGATAACTCGGTAGATGAAGCCCTAGCTGGGCATTGCAAAAAAATTGAAATTAATCTCGAATCTGACGGATCCGTTGAAGTACACGATGATGGTCGCGGAATCCCAGTAGATAAAGAACCAAAAACTGGTTTAACCGGTGTTGAAGTTGTTATGACTAAGTTGCACGCTGGAGGAAAATTTGGTGGCGGGTCTTATGCCGCATCAGGTGGTCTGCATGGTGTTGGAGCTTCCGTGGTTAATGCGCTCTCATCACGTTTGGATGTAGAAGTTGATCGCAACGGCAAGATTTATTGGATGTCTTTCCAACGTGGAAATGCTGGAATCTTCGATGGTGATGGACCGAAGGCACCATTTAAAGAGAGTTCGGGACTTCGCGTAATTGGAAAGGTTGCCGCAAAGGTAACTGGTACTCGAATTAAATATTGGGCCGATCGTCAGATCTTCCTTAAAGAGGCCGAACTTGCGATCGAAGATATTTATGCCAGAGCTCGCCAGACCTCATTTTTAGTTCCTGGTTTAACTCTGATCGTTAATGACAATCGCACCAAGGCCAAGACGTCCGAGACCTTCTTCCACAAAGGCGGGATCTCTGAATTCTGTTCTTTCTTGCAGAAAGATCCACCACTTGGCGAAGTAATTCGAATTTCTGGTTCTGGCGAATATACCGAAACCGTTCCGGTCCTTGATGAAAAGGGCCACATGATGCCAACTGAAGTGAATCGCGAGATGGGCGTTGACATTGCAATGCAATGGGGAACTGGCTACGAATCAAATGTTGCTTCTTTTGTAAATATTATTTCAACTCCAAAGGGTGGCGCCCACGTCCAAGGCTTTGAACGCGCAATTACCAAGGCATTTAACGACGCCCTTCGTGCCACCAAGACTTTGAAGAATAATGAAGCCGATGTAATTAAGGATGACGTTCTTGAGGGTCTGACAGCGGTTGTAACTGTTCGTATGTCAGAACCACAATTTGAAGGCCAGACTAAAGAGGTCCTAGGAACAGCGGCTGCAACAAAGATCGTTGCCAACGTTGTTGGGGAAGAGATGAAGAAGTATTTCGCCTCAACCAAGCGAATTGAAAAAGCCACCGGCCGTTCTGCGCTAGAAAAAGTTGCCGGCGCATCTAGAACTCGTATCTCAGCTCGCGCGCATAAGGAATTGCAACGCCGTAAGAACGCACTTGAGAGCTCATCACTTCCAACCAAGCTTTCGGATTGTCGTTCCGATGACACAGCTCGCACTGAGCTTTATATTGTTGAGGGCGATTCCGCTCTTGGGACTGCAAAGGCAGCCCGTAATTCTGAATACCAGGCGATCCTTCCAATTCGCGGAAAGATCCTTAACGTCCAAAAGGCCTCACTCTCACAGATGCTTGAGAACTCTGAATGCGCCTCAATTATTCAAGTTATCGGCGCTGGTTCTGGCAAGACCTTTACCTTGGAAGATGCTCGCTATGGCCGCGTAATCTTGATGTCAGATGCGGATGTCGACGGCGCTCATATTCGTTGCCTACTTTTAACCCTGCTCTCTCGCTATATGCGACCACTTATCGAAGATGGTCGAGTCTTTGCTGCGATGCCACCACTACACCGAATCGAAGTTGTCGGCGGCAAGCGCGGGGAAGTTCATTACACATATTCCGATGATGAGATGAGGAAGCTGACCGCTGAATTAACTAAGGGCGGAAAGCGTTGGAAGGAACCAATTCAACGTTACAAAGGCCTTGGTGAAATGGATGCCGATCAACTACGTGAGACCACGATGGATCCAGAGCACCGGACCCTGCGCAGAATCACTATGAAGGATGCCAGCGCCGCAGAGGCTATGTTCGAACTGCTAATGGGCAATGAGGTAGCGCCTCGTAAAGAGTTTATTTCGAACGCGGAGATTGCCCGCGATCGAATCGATGCTTAATTAAATTTCTTTAAGCAGGTCTTTAAGCAAGTTATTAAGCAAGTTATTAAGCAAGTTATTAAGCAAGTTATTAAGCAAGTTATTAAGCAATGCGCGTGCGACGTGGGGTCGCAAAACTCTTAGCTGCCTGATCCAACTCAGCGCTTACTTGAGCCTTGATGGCATCTTCCGAGGCAAGCAAGGCCTTTAGCTTGGTAACAATCGCTTTGAGTTCCTTTGATTCAGTTTCAAGTTCGAGCTTGCTCATCTTGGTTAGACGGCGAAGTGGCATATCAAGGATGTAGGTAGCTTGTTCATCGCTTAACTTAAAGCCCTTAATTAAAGCGGCCTTTGCCTCGGCAGCATCTTCGGAGCCACGAATGATCTTGATGACCTTATCGATATCAACGATGGCCTTTAGTAAGCCATCTACCAATTTAAGTCGAGTCTCCGCCTTGTTCTTGCGGAATTCGGAACGGCGACGAATCACTTCGATTCGGTGATCGATAAATACTTGCAGGAGTTGCTTTAAGCCAAGGGTCTGTGGTTTTCCACCGACTAGCGCAACGGCGTTAATGGAGAATTGATCCTCCATTGGAGTTAATTTGAATAGCTTCTCCAAGACATCTTCTGGTTCAAAGCCATTTTTAAGTTCTACAACAACTTTGGTGCCTTGTTGACCATCGGAGAGATCGACGATATCGGAGATACCTTGGATCTTCTTTGCCTTTACTAGATCAGCAATCTTTTCAACGATCTTCTCAGGCCCAATGTTGTAAGGAAGTTCGGTAATTACTAGTCCTTGCTTTCGCGCTGTCACCTTTTCAATTGCAACGGTGGCACGGACTTTGAAAGCACCGCGACCGGATTCATAGGCCTCAGCGATTCCTTCCTTGGCAACTATCTCACCGCCGGTTGGAAAATCAGGGCCGGGCACAAATTTCATTAACGCTTTAAGGGTTGCCTTTGGATTTTCAATTAAATGCTTGGTAGCGGCGATTACTTCACCGAGGTTATGTGGCGCCATGTTGGTAGCCATACCTACTGCGATGCCGGTAGCGCCATTTACTAAGAGATTTGGAAATGCGGCAGGCAGAACTTGTGGCTCAAGTAGTTGGCCATCGTAGTTCGAGCCAAAATCAACGGTGTCTTCATCAGATTCATCAACCATCGCCATTGCAGCGGGCGCCAATCGTGATTCGGTATAACGCATTGCAGCAGGACCGGCATCTAGCGAACCAAAGTTTCCGTGACCATCAATTAGTGGCAGGCGCATAGAGAAGGATTGGGCCATACGAACCATGGCATCATAAATTGCACCATCACCGTGTGGGTGCAACTTACCCATGACTTCACCAACAGCTCGCGCACACTTAACGTGACCCTTATCTGGACGAAGACCCATGTCATTCATCTGATGAAGGATGCGACGTTGTACTGGCTTTAGTCCATCGCGCGCATCAGGAAGAGCGCGTGAGTAAATTACTGAATATGCATATTCAAGAAATGAATCTGACATCTCTTTAGATACATCGATATCGATTATTCGACCTGGGTTCTCTCCTGCTTTCGGGAGAACGGCTTTGGGTGTGCGTGCCATGTGGCGTATCTTGCCAATGATTCGGTGGATAACTCGGTAGCGACAAGCCCTCTTGCAACTATTTCAATCAATTATTCGCAAGTAGGGCAAGATATCCTTATGAAGGCCGATCGGAACCTTGCCGCGCTATCGAATTCGATATTTGCCAGTTTGCAACTACCCGATGCAGTAAATCAGCTAAATATAGATATAAATGAGGGCGCCCGAGAATGCCTACTTTTAGTCGACGGCATGGGTTTAATCGCACTAAAAGAATATGCTGAAGAGTTTCCAATTTTTAGAGAACTCAAAACTCTTAGCAATTTAACTTCACATTTCCCATCTACTACCGCAACAAATATCTCTTCACTAGGTACCGGAGTAAAACCCGGAGTGCACGGAATGCTGGGTTACACCGTTCGAGTCCCTCGAAGTGGCGAGCCGGGTCGGCTACTGAATTCCTTGAAATGGGATGAACGAGTAGATCCAATTATGTGGCAGAAAGTTCCAACACTTTTTGAGCGAGCTAGCGCTGCCGATATTTCGGTCTGGCATGTTGCTGCAAAACGATACGAGGGATCGGGCTTTACTAGCGCGGCGCTTCGGGGGGCAAAATATTTAGGCGCTAATCAAATAGCTGAATTAATCGAAGGTGCTAAAGCTTCACTGGCAAAGCCCGGAAGTTTCGCTTACTTGTACATAAATATTCTCGATCATGCTGGTCATGAAGATGGAGTTGGGTCAGATGCTTGGCTTTCCGCGCTTTCCACCATTGCAGAATTGATAACTGGATTGCGCGATCAATTGCCAAAGGGTTCGCGCCTCTGGGTCACAGCCGATCACGGAATGATAAATGTTGAAGAGAAGTTGGTCTTGGGGCAAGACAATGAATTAATGCAAGGAGTTTCGCTGGTCGGAGGTGAACCTCGGGCTCGCCATATCTATATCGACGCGGAGAAAGTTACTGATGTAGTTGCCACTTGGCGCCAAACCCTGGGAAGCGCTGCTGATATTTTCACTAAGCAAGAGGCGATTGATGCGGGACTTTTTGGGGCGGAAATTTCTGCGGATAGTTTTGATCGCATGGGCGATCTCATAGCGATTGCTAATCGGGGAGTGGTCTTAATCGATCAAAGCCGAGTTAAAGAAGAGAGCAAGATGGTTGGTCATCATGGTGGTTTGCTTGAGAGTGAAACCGCAATACCTTTATTGACGACCCAGCTCTAGATTTTAGAGAGTTTTATTCGTCATCTTTCTTAGATCCGCCGAACATAATGTCATCCCACGAAGGAAGCTTTGGGCGAGATGAGATGCCATCAGAGACTGGATCGGTTTCATCCGGAATCTCTAATTCAAGTTCTTCGATGAAACTCTCTTCGATCTCAACTTCTGACTCGTGACGGTGAATTGTTACCTCTTCGCGAACTGCCACTAGACGAGGCGCCGGAGTTTGTGATGGATAAACCAAACCATGTGAAGGTGCCTGGGTGCGGGCGGTCTTGTTCTCGCCAAGAATCCAACGAGATGTGTCATCGGTTGCGCTAACGCTTCGATTTGAAAGGTCGTAACTCCAGTTTGCAGAGGTTGCGCCATCATTATTTTGATAGTGAAGGATTAAGGTCCAAGAACCATCAGCATTTCGATGGGTATTCCATTCGACATCTTCCATATCAACGCCATGGCTACTTAGTTGAGCATTTACAACTTCGGCAAGAGTTGTTACTTGGCCATCTCGGCGAATATCTGATTTAAGTGCCTGATCAATTACATAAGCACGCTCTTGAAGGATTGGTCCGGCAAACTTTTCGATCTTTTCAAGTGACCAATCAGTCATCCGAGAAATAGCATCGATGCTCTCGCCGCTTCGCAGGCGCGCCTGAATATCTTTAACAGTGAAATTAGGTTGGGAATCCATATTCACAACGGCGGCAAGGCGAGGCTTCTCCTCTTTGTTTATGGTCGCGCGAAGGGTGTCACTGATTCGCACTGCATATTTCTTGCCGGCTTGATCGGTTAACTCTAACTCTGAGCCATCCTCACTTCGACCGACTAGTCGCAAATCGGTCGGGCCGCTCAAAGTGGAATCTTGATCTTCGCTCACAAGCCAAGAGTGCCACAAGAGCCTGCGCTTTTGCGGTAAGTCAGGTGGTTAGATTCTCACATGAGCGAAAATTTGAAGGCGCAAATCTTGGAACTGGCCATCGGTATCGCCAAAGAAGCCGGAGAGCTGCTATCGGCAAGGCCAGAAGTATTTGATTTAGAAACTAAGAGTTCGGCGATCGATTTCGCAACTCAGATGGATAAGGCCAGTGAAGAATTAATCGTTTCGCGAATCCTTGCCGCCAGACCAGATGATGGAATTATCGCCGAAGAAGGCTCGGAAGTAATTTCCAAATCGGGATACACCTGGGTTATTGATCCGTTGGATGGCACCGTTAATTATTTTTATGGCGTAGCAGGCTGGAATGTCAGTATTGGAATTAAAAATTCAGAAGGCGTTCAAGTTGGTGTTGTTTATGCACCATCCATTGGTGCACTTTGGAGCGCTACTAAAGGTGGCGGCGCATTTCTAAACGGTAAGCGAATTTCCTGCAACGATCCAGTAGAACTAAATCGAGCGCTTATTGGAACCGGATTTTCTTATGATGTAAATGTAAGAGCTGCTCAAGCAGAATTGGTTTCCAAGTTACTACCCGAAATTCGCGATCTGCGAAGAATTGGCGCGGGCGCTGCTGACTTGTGCCTTGTTGCAACTGGTCGACTAGATGCATTTTATGAACTTGGATTAAATGAATGGGATCTAGCTGCCGGGGGATTGGTGGCAACCGAGGCCGGGGCACTTGTAACCGGTCGAAAGGGAGCGCCAGCGGGCAAAGAGATGGTCATCGCGGCTGGGCCACATTTGCATGCGATTTTGTCGGAG
Organism: uncultured Actinomycetes bacterium; assembly: GCA_903836945.1. Taxonomy (GTDB): domain Bacteria; phylum Actinomycetota; class Actinomycetes; order Nanopelagicales; family Nanopelagicaceae; genus AAA044-D11. The sequence continues at coordinate 16,121 of CAILSO010000019.1, forward strand.
ATCATTAATTAAGGCCTCGAAATCAGCGCAATTTCTCCAGTGAAGTAGTCCGCACGGGCGAATTGGCCTCGTGGGCTGGCCTATGGCAAGATACGACACCTGCCGCCATCTGCGGCTAATGGAAAGTGCAATATAGAGCAATATAGAGAAGTTAATATCGAGAAGACTATATAGAGAAGAATGGAAATCCTATGAACGTGTTAGACGCAGTTGATGCTGCATCACTTCGCTCCGATGTACCGGCATTTCGCCCAGGAGATGAGATCAAGATTCACGTTCGCGTTATCGAAGGAAACAAGAGCCGTATCCAGGTATTCCAAGGAATTGTTATCCGTCGCCAAGGTTCCGGCGTTCGCGAAACATTCACAATCCGCAAGCTTTCTTACGGTGTCGGAGTAGAACGTACCTTCCCAATCCACACTCCTGTTATTGAAAAGTACGAGATGGTTCGCCGCGGCGATGTCCGTCGTGCAAAGCTTTACTATCTTCGCGATCTACGCGGCAAGGCTTCAAAGATTAAGGAACGCCGTGGCGCTGACAATGAATTTATTGTCGAAGCTCCAGCTCCGGTAAAGCCAGCTGCAGCAAAGGTTGAAGAAGTTGTTGCCGAGGCACCAGTTGTTGAAACTCCGGTTGTTGAAGAAGCTGTCGCTGAAGCAACACAGAGTGATGTTGTTGTCATTCCTGCCGAAGAAACTCCAGAAGCTTAAGCAACTTTTTTAACTTAAAAAAAAGTGCAATTCCCAAAGAAGGGCTCGCTTCTACGCGAAGTCCCGATAATTATTGTTGCCGCATTAGTGGTTTCGGTTATTGTGAAAACCTTCTTTATTCACTTTTTCTTTATTCCTTCTGGCTCGATGGAAAACACTTTATTAGTTGGCGATCGGATCGCCGTAAATAAACTTGCAACTTATTTCAGTGATATCAAGCGCGGTGAAGTTGTTGTCTTTCGTGATCCAGATAAGTGGTTGGGCGATGCACCAGTTAGCACCGGTCCGAAGGTTGTTGAAACCATCAAGAGTGGCCTAGTGGCTGTAGGCATACTTCCAGATCCAGCAAAACAATATTTAATAAAGAGAGTGATCGGCGTCGCCGGCGACCACGTTGTTTGCTGTGATGCCCAGGGATTTTTAAAGGTTAATGGCATCTCAATCGTTGAGCCTTATATTTTTCCTGGCAATAAACCTAGCGATAGCGCATTTGATATCACGGTTCCTAAAGGTGACATTTGGGTTATGGGGGATCACCGCGGAGCAAGTGCTGATTCAAGATTCCACACAACCGATGCGCACAAAGGCGCGGTTCCACTAAGTGATGTTGTCGGAAGAGCAGAGTTTGTAGTGTGGCCATTTAGCCACGTTAAATTCTTGAGCGTTGGCCATGACCTATCAAAGGTGCCCGTCAAAGTTTTGAAGTAGATATTCAATTTTTCAACCATGAATATCGAGGCCGAATTAATTAATTCTGGGATTAAGAGTATTGCCGGGGTAGATGAAGCTGGGCGCGGACCTTGTGCCGGACCACTCGTGGTTGCTGCTGTGATTCTAAAAGATCCCTTTGCGAAAGAGTTATCTGAGGTTAGAGATTCAAAAGAGCTCTCGGACGGCAAACGCGAAGAACTCTATGAGGTCATTAAAGAGCAGTCGCTTAGCTACTCGATCATAGATATCTCCATCGCCGAGTTGGATGAACTGGGACTTCACAAATCGAATTTAGAAGGTATGCGAAGAGCGGTTAATGCCTTAAAAACTATTCCAGAGTATGTACTGACCGATGGCTATGCGATTGAAGGACTGGCAATTCCAAATTTAGCGGTCTGGAAAGGCGACCAAGTGGCGATCTCAATTAGCGCCGCCTCAATTTTGGCAAAGGTTTATCGAGATCGCGAGATGGTTAAGTTGGATCAGCAATATCCAGGTTATGGCCTGGCGAAACACAAAGGCTACATAACCGCATCGCATTCAAAGGCGCTTGCCGAGCTTGGGGTAAGTGAGATTCACCGAAAGAGTTTTGCCAATATTAGAGAGTTGCTGAAGTAGTTATCTACATACATTTGCGATTCACAAGCTATTAATCTCCCTAAAGTTTCCATGTAAGAATCGAATAACTTTCCTTCCCTCATGGGAAATAAACAGCTAATAGGAGCCCAAGGCGAGGCGTTTGTTGCTCGCCACCTAACACAACGTAACTACCAAATCCTTGATCGAAACTGGCGAATCAAGGGCGGTGAGATTGATTTAGTTGCGCAATCCGAATTCGGAGTCATCGCATTTGTCGAAGTAAAGACTCGAACCTCCACAAGTTTTGGGCATCCACTTGAAGCAATCACCCGAGATAAGGCCTTTCGATTGCAGCGATTGGCCTTGGCTTGGCTAACGATTAATCATCGATGGGGAATTGAATACCGAATCGATTGCGCGGCGGTAATACTCAAAGACGGCATCACCTTTGAATTAGATTATCGACAGGCGGTTCTTTAATGGGTTTTGCTATCGCTAAATCTGTGGCGCTTTCGGGATTGATCGGCAATCTAATCGATGTTGAAGTTGATATTGCCGAAGGTGTGCCTGGCTTGGTTTTGCTAGGTCTGCCAGATGCGGCGCTTGCCGAATCACGCGATCGCGTGCGCGCTGCGATTGTTAACTCTGGCGAGAGTTGGCCAAATCGAAAAGTTACGATCTCACTCTCTCCGGCATGGTTACCTAAGAGTGGTTCTAATTTTGATTTGCCCATTGCCCTTGCTTTGATTGCGGCGCAGAACCTGTTGCCAGAAAGTGCGCTAGCCGAAATAGTATGTCTAGGTGAGCTTTCATTGGATGGTCAGTTAAAACAGATCAGAGGAGTTCTTCCATCGGTACTTGCTGCCAGGAAGAACGGGGCTAAGCGGGTGATTGTTCCGGCGGCAAATTATTTTGAAGCTTCGTGCATTGATGGAATCGAAGTAATTGGCGTTTCATCCTTGAGAGATGCAACGCAATTCTTACGTACCGGTGAAGTGATTGCCATAAATGAAAGCCAATCAGAAAATGCTGATCTAAAACCGCACCTAGATTTGATGGATGTTGCTGGACAACTTCGTCCGCGCAAGGCGCTCGAGTATGCCACGATCGGTGGTCATCACCTTCTATTTATCGGTCCGCCTGGAACTGGGAAAACTATGTTGGCTGAACGAATTCCCTCGATAATGCCACCGTTAACTCAAGCTGCCACATTAGAAGTGACTGCGATACATTCGATCGCCGGAAATTTAGGTAATCGCGGTCTGCTTTCAACTTTGCCACCATTTGTATCACCACATCACACGACAACGACTCCAGCCATGGTTGGCGGTGGATCAAATTTTATAAAGCCCGGCGCGACTTCACTGGCCCATCACGGCGTTCTTTTTATTGATGAAGCACCAGAATGCGCGCGCGGAGTATTGGATTCGTTGCGGCAGCCACTTGAATCTGGCTCGGTAACCATTTCGCGCTCCAGTGCATCTATTACCTATCCCGCAAAGTTCATGTTAGTTCTTGCTGCAAATCCATGTCCGTGTGGTCGCTACAGCGGACGCGGCCGGGGATGTAGTTGTTCTGCGATCTCGATTAGGCGTTATCTTCAAAAATTATCTGGCCCGCTATTGGATCGAATCGATATCCGGGTATTTGTCGAACCACCATCTCGCGTTGAATTAGCAAGCGAGGAGCTCGGTGAAGGCAGCGAAGTTGTAAGAGATAGAGTGATTTTGGCCCGAGGGATAGCGGCCGAACGATTCAAAGATTATGAGTGGAAGTTAAATTCACAGATACCACCCGCCTTATTGCGAAAACGTTTTGCAGCAACTCGCGAGGGAATGCGGTATTTGAATGGCGAACTTGAGAAGGAACGGATTAGTGCAAGAGGATTTCATAAAGTTTTGCGACTTGCTTGGAGTATCGCTGACTCCTTGAACCACCAAACCCCAACTGAAGAAGATGTCATCTCTGCCTTTGAGTTTCGAGAGGGGAGTGAGATCTTTAATTGAATGAAGAAATTACCGCAACCTGCGAACTCTTTGCCGCCATTGAAGGTGGGTCAGAATTTTGGAGCAAGGAGATTCGTAGCCTTGGCGCCTTGGGCACCCGAGATAAATTGCTCTCCGGAGGTTATCTAGAATCAAAACATTCGGCCGGGAAAATTTCCGAACGAATCAAGAGCTTAGATGGCGAGCAAATTCTGGAGAAAATTAGTGAATCTGACTCCTGCTTTATCTCACCGTCTGATGAGAGGTGGCCGATCTGTCTAGAAGATTTAAAGGCGCCGCCAATAGGGTTAATCATCAAAGGAAATTTGGCGAATCTTTCCTATCTGACAACTTCAATTGCGATTGTTGGAACCAGAAACCCTACTTCTTATGGGTCAAGGATTGCCGGTGATTTCGCGGCTGGGCTTGCCGATCGAGATTGGATGGTTATAAGTGGGGGAGCTATAGGAATTGATTCATATGCCCACAAAGGTTGCCTTGCTGCAGAAGGCCTCACAGTTGCCGTATTGGGCGGTGGCGTTAATCGAAATTATCCTGCTTCAAATCAGGCTATGTTTGAAGATATTGCAGAGACGGGTTTGTTGATTTCAGAAGTGATGCCAGATGTCGTAGCACTCCCACATCGATTTCTAATCAGAAATCGATTAATTGCAGCGCTTTCAAGAGCAACGCTGGTTGTAGAAGCAGCCTTTCGAAGCGGCTCACTTCGCACCGCGCGAGATGCCGCCGAAATTTATCGGCCGGTGATGGCGGTACCTGGTCCAATAAATGCACCAACTAGTGAAGGTTGCCATCGATTGATTTCGGAAAGATGCGCCGAATTGGTTTCAAGCGTTGGCGAGATAATGGAATTGGTACTTCCTCTGGAGGTTCGGTGAGAGAATTAAGCCATGGAACCCGATGCGACAAGCGTGCAGCATAAAGCTGGATTTGTTGCCATTATCGGAAGGCCAAATGTAGGTAAGTCCACCTTGGTTAATGCTTTAGTAGGTAAGAAAATAGTTATCACCTCCAAGCATCCAAATACAACTAGAAATCCCATACGTGGAATTATCTCCAGGCCAGATTTCCAAATGATTGTTGTAGATACGCCAGGAATCCATAAGCCAAAAACTCTTCTTGGAACTCGCCTAAATGCAATGGTCACAGAAAATTTGGAATCGGTTGATGCAGCTCTAATTTGCCTACCCGCCGATGAGGAAATCGGCCAAGGTGATGAATTTATCGCCCGCCAAGTTGCCAATCAGAAACAAGTATTCATTGCTGTAACAAAAGTCGACCGTGTGAAAAAAGAAGATCTAATGAACAAACTAGTTTCCGTCGGTGAATTCGCCGCCCGGACTGGATTACGAGTAGCTGAAATTGTTCCGATTTCAGCAAAGGAATCTGAACAAACCGAACTCTTGCTCGAACTTCTCGCTGCAAAGCTGCCAAATTCGCCATCGTTGTATCCAGAAGATATGGATTCAGATCAAGCAGCCGAACTAACTATTTGTGAGTTAATTCGCGAGGCAGCAATTGAGGATCTATACGAGGAAGTTCCGCACTCAGTAGTAGTTTCAATCGATGAGATGTCAAAGCGCGAAGGTAAAGAGTTTTATGACATCCATGTAACTCTTCACGTGGAGCGCGATAGTCAAAAATCTATAATCATCGGTCCGCAAGGTTCAAGGTTAAAAGCGATTGGTATTCGAGCTCGTGGCTCAGTAGAAACCTTTCTTGGTGCCAAGTGTTACTTGGGAATACATGTGAAAGTAAGCAAAGAATGGCAGCGAGATGCCAGGGCGCTTACGAAGTTAGGGTTTACTGAGAAATAACTTTTGTTTTGCGGCTGGCAAAGTATGAGCCAATTAGAACTAGCGGCAACCCGATAGCAATTCCAAGAGTAATTGGTTCGCGGAGAAAGATTATTCCAAGCACAACTGCGAAGGCAGTATTTAAATAAGTTACCAAAGAACCGCGAGCCGGTCCGATCTCCTTTAGCAAAATAAAGAAGAGAATGAAGGCAAGAGCGGTCGGTAAGGTGCCGAGCCCAACGATCGAAAGAATTACGCGTCCAGCTGGAATATGTTTTGGAAGTTGGGCGATGGTAAATGGCAGAAAGACCAATAGCGTAAAGAACATCGCAACACCATTAATTGCAATTCCATCAACATGCGGAATTTTGGCGTTGATCATTGTTACTGCCCAGGCATATCCCATCGCCGCGATCAGAAGCATTGCAATAGCAAGAAGGCTTTGATTACCAGAGAAACTCTCAATTCCAACGACGAGTACGATTCCGAGAAAACCAATTAGTAAACCAAGTAAACGCTTGTGGTGCCAAACAGTTTTATCGCCGCGAAGTGAGGCGAGAATTGTCGACCAGATTGGTACGGTCGCAATGAGAAGACCGGCAAGCCCAGATGTGACTTTCTTTTCTGCGGTAGTTATCAAGATCCAAGGAATAACCATTTCACCAACTGCGTAGGGCAGTACATATTTCCAATTCAGCAAGGCGCTTTTAAGCGAGCCACGCTTGATTGCAATGGGTATTAAAATTGCCGAACCGATTAGGACTCGAGAGAAAACGATGACCGATGGAGTTAATTCTTCAACAGCAACCTTGAGCATTAAATAGGGAATACCCCATATAAGACCTACGGCAAAAAATAGTAGCCAACCTTTTCTGGACATCGGGTCAGGTTAGCGCATCAACAAGGCGTTTATCTCATCACAGACATGTTGTTGAAGTTCAATTGCCTGATCTGTAACTCCCGCTAGGGAAAAAATTCCATGTATCGCACCTTCATATTCACGATAAATAGTGGGTACTCCAGATTTTCGAAGAAGTTCAGCGTAGATATAACCATCATCTAGTAATGGGTCGTATTCGCAGGTAGTCACAATCGCTGGAGCTACTCCTGTCAGATCTTTTGCGGCCACCGGAACGGCATATGGATTTTTTGAATCCGATTTCTTCTGCAAGTACATATCCCAGAACCACTTCATTGACTTGGTAGAAAGGCCATAGCCAACGCCATTTGTTTTTGCTGACTCATAGTTCATTTCATTGTCATTGCATGGATAAATAAGAGCTTGGAATGCTAACTTCAAATCTCCCGTATCACGAGCCTTAATTGCAACACCAGCAGCTAAATTCGCGCCGGCGCTATCACCACCAACTCCGATCTGAGATGGATCGATACCAAGTTTTTCGGCATTATTGGCAACCCAAAGTAATGTGGCATAGCAATCATCAAATGGAATCGGGAAGGGATTTTCTGGAGCTTTTTGATAGTTAACTGCGACAACGATGAATTGACCTTTATTTGCCATGGATCGCATTGCTTGTTCGTAGATATCTAAGTTATTTAGCACCCAACCTCCGCCATGAAAAAATACCAAGACCGGTTGTGGGGCATGCCAATGAGATCGGTAGATTCTTATTGGTAGATCAGCCGTGGGTCCAGGGATGTAGCGATGTTCAACTTCATAAATCTCTTCAGGAGTACCCGAGCTTGCAGGGCGATTCTCTAAATTACGGCGAAGGACTTCAACTGGCGCCTGCCAAACTTCTGGTAGACCACTTGCTGCGCGGGCTTCTAAATAGGTTACTAACTCTGGACGAAGTGACATCTATCTACCAACCCTTAGTCTGGTCGCGAAGTTTGCGATAGTTAACTAGAACTTCAGGAGTGGGAGTTGCATTGATTTCTTCTACTTTCCCAAAATTCCATTTTGGCATTTCGCCAGTGATAGCCCAGGCCGCTTGCTTTGCGGCGCCATCGGCAACATATTCACCTGGCATCGGAATTAAAACGGTACGACCAAAGAGCGCAGATGCGATCTCACCTACCGCCTTATTTTTAGCTGCCCCACCTACAAGGAGTATTCGCTTAACTTCAACGCCAAGTTTTTCAAGTGAGTTAACGGCATCGGCTAAGCCACAGAGCATTCCTTCAATGTAAGCCCGTGCAAAATCCTCCTTATTTGAATTAGCTATGTTCAATCCAGAAAGCACACCCGTTGCATCTGGTCTATTAGGGGTTCGTTCACCTTCAAAGTAGGGAAGCAGGTTTAATCCATTAGCCCCGGGAGATGAAGCAAGGGCCAATTCGCCAAGTTGGTCGTGAGTTACATTTAAAAGTTCTGTTGCGGCATCAAGGATGCGAGCGGCATTTAAGGTACATACAAGAGGTAGGAAATTTCCGGTTGCATCGGCAAAGCCAGCAACCTCACCACTTGGATCATTGGTCGCAATTTTAGAAACTGCAAAGGCAGTACCGCTGGTACCGATTGATACAACTACATCACCCGGCTGCGCCCCAACTCCGAGCGCCGCAGCGGCGTTATCTCCCGTGCCAGCAGCAATTGGAATTCCGCTTTGTGTGTGAAATGCGATTTCATGTGGCGCAACAATTCTCGGGAAAACAATCTCACGATCACTCTTTAACGCCTTAGCAAAAATATCGCGTCGATACTCACCACTCTTTGGATCAAAGTAACCGGTACCACTGGCATCACCACGATCGGTTGCGAGATCTTTAATATCTTTACTGCCAGATAATTTCCACATAAGCCAATCATGCGGAAGTGCTACCGCGGCGATTTGTGAGGCCGCTTGAGGTTCATTGTCGGCCACCCATCGGACTTTGCTTGCGGTAAATGAAGCCACTAAAACAGATCCCACCGCACTGGCCATCTGCGCAGCTCCACCAACTTCGGAATTTAAATCTTCGGCAGATTTTGCCGACCTTGTGTCATTCCACAAAAGAGCTGGTCTGATTACATCACCATTCTTATCTAAGGCAACCATTCCGTGTTGCTGTGCGCAGATAGAAATAGCGGAAACATCCTCCAGGCCCCCAACATCAGCAATTGCCTTTTCAAGTGCGGACCACCAAGCCATTGGATTAACTTCACTTCCATCTGGATGTGGTGCGCGAGATATTCTAATTAACTCACCAGTAACCAAATCTCGAATTACTACCTTCACTGATTGGGTCGAGGAATCTATCCCTGCAACAAGGCGTGCGCCTTCGCTCATTTTTGCCCTTTCATATTGGTCCATACTGGCCACTGGCTTGAGGGTAGACTTACCTAGTCAAAGTTGACCAGATTTCACGATAGTTCTTCTAATCACTGGAGTAAAGATGCGTATTGGTGTTCTTACCGGCGGCGGCGATTGCCCGGGTCTAAATGCGGTTATCCGCGCAGTAGTTCGTAAAGGCGTTAAGGAATATGGCTATGAGTTCGTCGGATTTCGTGATGGATGGAAGGGACCGCTTGAAGGTCTAACCATGCCGTTAGATATCGCGGCCACCCGTGGAATCTTGCCTCGCGGCGGAACCATTCTTGGCTCATCACGTACCAACCCATTCAAAATTGAAAATGGCGTAGAGCGAATCAAAGAAAATTTAGCAAAGATGAATATCGATGCCCTTGTTGCGATCGGCGGCGAAGATACTCTGGGTGTTGCCACAAAGCTTGACTCCCTTGGCGTCAAAGTTGTTGGCGTTCCAAAGACCATTGATAACGATCTAAATAACACCGATTACACATTTGGTTTTGACACTTCAGTCAACATTGCGATGGAGGCGATTGACCGTCTGCACACAACTGCAGAATCTCACCACCGGGCACTAATTGTTGAAGTTATGGGTCGCCATGCTGGTTGGATTGCATTGCACTCTGGTCTTGCCGGCGGCGCTGCTTGTATTCTGATTCCAGAAGTTAAGTTCTCGGTAGATAAAGTTTGCGAATGGGTTAACTCTCGCTTCCAATCTTCTTATGCGCCAATCATCGTTATTGCCGAAGGTGCAATTCCACAAGATGGCGATATGGTTACAAAGGATCAAACTCTTGACTCCTTTGGCCATGTAAAACTCTCAGGTATTGGTGAATGGCTGGCCGGCCAGATCGAAGAGAAGACCGGCAAAGAAGCGCGCACCTCTGTGCTTGGACATATTCAACGCGGTGGTACCCCAACCGCCTTTGACCGAGTCCTTGCAACTCGCTTTGGTCTACATGCAATTACCGCAATCCATGATGGTGATTTCGGAAAGATGGTGGCGCTTCACGGCACCAAGATTGAACGAGTTCCACTTGCTTCAGCGACAACCCAATTGAAGTTAGTTGATCCATCGCTATATGCCGAAGCAGAAGTCTTCTTCGGATAATTATCTGCAAGCAATAGCTCGCTCACTTTAGGATTAAGGATATGAACTTGGATTCAGTATTCACGCCCGGCCTTGTGGCTGCTCAACAACCACAATGGCCCGGCGGTCCTGATGGCGAGCCTGTAACTAAGGCAGTTAATACTTTAAAGAAGTTGCCACCTTTAGTATTTGCCGGCGAATGCGACAATTTGAAGGAACGAATTGCAGAGGCGCAAGAGGGAAGAGCATTCTGGTTACAGGGCGGAGATTGTGCCGAAACTTTTGCTGCCGCTACTGCAGATTCCATTCGCGATCGCATCAAGACCATTCTTCAAATGGCTGCAGTGCTGCAATATTTTGCCTCTTTGCCTGTAATCAAAGTCGGTCGCATGGCTGGTCAATTTGCCAAGCCGCGTAGCAAGGATGACGAGACCCGCGGGGATGTAACACTTCCGGCCTATCGCGGTGATGCCGTTAATGATCTTGAATTCACACTTGAAGCAAGAACTCCAAATCCAGATCGATTGGTGCAGGTTTATCACACATCTGCTGCAACTCTGAACTTGGTTCGAGCATTTACTCAAGGTGGATTTGCAGATCTTCGTCAGGTTCATGAATGGAATAAGGGATTTGCAAAGGATCCACGCTTTGCAACGCAATACGAACAAATGGCAACCGAACTTGGCCGCGCTCTTGATTTCATGGCTTCAGCTGGCGTTGACCCAGAAGCATTTAAGACCGTTGATTTTTACTCTTCCCACGAAGCGTTGATTTTGGAATATGAAAAGGCGCTAACGCGTATCGATTCTCGCACCGGACTTCCATATGACGTTTCAGGACACTTTGTCTGGATCGGTGAACGCACTCGCCAACTAGATGGTGCACATATGGATTTTGCCGCAAAGATTCAAAACCCAATTGGTATAAAGCTGGGACCTAAAACTAGTCCGGAAGATGCCTTAGCGTTAATTGCAAAGCTAAATCCAAATAATGAACCTGGTCGATTAACTTTAATTACCCGAATGGGCGCTGGTGCTATCCGCGAGAAGTTGCCACCACTAGTAAAGGCGATCACAGATTCAGGAGCAAAGGTGCTTTGGGTCTGCGATCCGATGCATGGAAATACTTATGAAGCGCCATCAGGTTATAAGACCCGTAAATTTGATGATGTTCTAGATGAAGTCCGTGGCTTCTTTGAAGTTCACAAAGCACTTGGAACACATCCCGGAGGAATTCATATTGAATTGACTGGCGATGATGTAACTGAATGCGTTGGCGGCGGCGAGATGATCTCAGAAGAAGATCTAGCTACGCGCTATGAGACTGCCTGCGATCCACGGTTAAACCATACGCAATCTCTAGAATTAGCTTTCCTCGTTGCGCAAATGCTTCGCGACCGTAAATAATTTATTATAAATTATTGCCAAAGTAAGAGATTTCAATAGAGTTGCCTTATGCTTTTAAAGAGTCAGTTAAAGACACCTGTAGGAAATCTTTTTTTAATCAGCGATGAACATATCTTGCTGGGCGCTGGATTTCGAAGCTTCCAAGATTTGCAAAATCGAATGGATTCTGAAGATTTAAAACTCGAGATAAAAGTTGCAAAAAGTCTGCCAATTATTTCAGATTTGATCTCTGATTACTTCGATGGAGATTTATCTGCAATTAACGGAATCAAAGTTCGCCAACCAGGTGCCACCTTCTCGCAGGCAGCCTGGAAGGTGATGCGCAAAGTTCCGGCTGGAAAGACCTTGTCATACTCTGATTTAGCGCATCGAGCAGGTTCGCCAGATGCGGTACGAGCGGCTGGTAGTGCTTGTGCCAAGAACTTAATTGCGCCAATAATTCCCTGCCACCGAATCGTTAAGACCGGGGGAGCACTCGGAAATTATGGTTATGGTTTAGAAGTAAAAGAGTGGTTACTTCGCCACGAGGGCGCGCTTAAGTAATTTAGGAAGTACCGCAGTAACTTGATCAAGGTCATTATCGTTAAAATCTAGATGAGTGACTAGGCGAAGAAAATTTGGCCCAAGTGCGCTGGCAAGAATTCCTTCACTCTTTAATTGTAAGTTCAACTCACTTGCAGAGATATTTAAGGAAGTTAAATCTAGGGCCACGATATTTGTTTCAACCTCGGTGGGATCTACCGTTTTCGGCGCTGCTTCATGGCAGATCTTGGCTATAGCTTTAGCTCGCGCGTGGTCTTGCGCCAATCGTTCGATGTTATTGTCTAAGGCAAAGTCTGCGGCCGCTGCCAAAATTCCAATCTGTCGCATTCCGGCGCCATAACGCTTTCGCCATACTCGCGCTTTGGCGATGCGATCAGAAGTTGAGAGCATGATTGACCCAACAGGGGCGCCAAGGCCCTTCGAGAGGCAGACACTTATGGTGTCGAAATGTTTTCCATATTCACTTAGGCCAACTCCGGAGGCGACATGCGCATTCCAAATTCGAGCGCCATCTAAGTGAAGTGCGATTCCGAGTTTTGCGCTTTCCGCCCTTAATTTTGCAATCTCATTTATATCTTGAACGCTTCCGCCACCAAAGTTATGAGTATTTTCTACCGCGATAGCGGTTGTTGAAACAAGATAAGGACCCGAATCCGGTTTTGCAATTTCCAGAGCATCATCGGCGCGCAAAATTCCATTGATCGCCGGCCAGGTTCGGGTAGTAATCCCGCTAAAGACCGCACCGGCGCCAAGTTCGGCGCGAACGATATGTGAATTTGTTTCAGTTATTAATTCTTCTCCCGGTGCAACCAGAGTTCTGATCGCTAATTGATTTGCTAGCGAACCAGTAGGAGCAAATAGGCCCGCCTCTTTGCCAAACATCTTTGCAACTCGAGATTCCAATGCATTAACAGTTGGGTCATCACCATAGACATCATCGCCAACCTCGGCCTTGGCCATAAATTCACGCATGGCTGTTGTGGGTTTAGTTACGGTATCGGAGCGAAGATCAATCATGATAGGACTCTAAGGCATTAGCGGTTTGGGCTCTACGGTTGTCGAAGAGAATTATTAAATACATCGCTATTAATACCAACAATCCACCTAGGGCGATTCGAGCAGTTAACTCCTCGTGCAAGATCCAGATTCCAAAGAGCGCGGCGAAGGGAACTTCCATTGTTAAAACTACAGCGACAGTCGTTGCCCGCATAAATGATTGAGCCCAGGTCTGAACGATAAAAGCTAAGGCGGTTGCAAAGATGGCGGTGTAAATAATTGCCTGCCAGACGCCAGAATCCGGAGGGGTGTGGAAGCCACCTTTTAGACTTGATAAAAAGGTTAACAATGCGCAGGTGCCAAGTTGCAGCACGGTCAGTGCATAAGTATCTAAATCTGAAGCCCATTCACCGAGGGCAACGATGTGAAGTGCGAATAGTAAGGCGCTCACTAGTACTAGTAATTCGCCAAATCCTATTGAAAATCCTTTAAAGGATAGGAGCGCAAGCCCCGCGGTGGCAATTGCTACCGAGAGCCATTCAAAGCGATTGATATTTTTCTTAAGAGCTATCGCCGCAACTAAAGGCGTTAGGACTACATAGAGACCAGTTATAAAACCAGTTTTACCGACTGTTGTGTGAGTTAACCCTAACGATTGAAAGATGTAACCCGACCCTAGAAAGAGTCCGATCAAAGTCCCCTTTTTAAGAAAGGCCTTGTTGTACTGCTTTAAAACTCGAGGCCTGATGGCGATTAGCAGGAGTGTTGCAAAAATAAATCGCCATGCGAGGAATGAATAAACATCTAACCGTTGCAAAGTATCTTTCATAACAACGAAGGCGCTGCCCCAAATCGCGCCAACGCTGGTCATTAAAAGGGTAGAGAAAAGTTTCTGATTCTTCACTTTATTTTGGCTCGCATTTTTTTGAGTAGGGCTACTTCACGGCCATGTTCAGGTTCCATACCCGGGGTCTCTAAAATCAGAGGAGCGTTAGCTACCGCTGGATGAGCCAATAACTCTTCAAAAGGTTTAATTCCAATTTCACCATCTCCCAGATTTTGGTGACGATCCTTAAGAGCGCCACAAACATCCATCGAGTCATTGGCGTGAATTAATTGAATACGTTCGATTCCAACAAGACTCACTAATAAATCAAGGGTCTGTGTCATTCCACCTTTTTTGGCGATGTCATGTCCAGCAGCAAATACATGGCAAGTATCTAGACAGACGCCAACTTTTGGATGCCATTCAAGGGCGTCGAAATACTTAGTTAGGTCATCTAACTTTTTTACAAGAGATTGTCCTTGCCCGGCCGTTGGCTCAAGTAATAACCAGGGATCTTCATCCGTTAACTTCTTAAGTACCGGCATCATTCCTTTATTAATCTGCTTCCAAGCTTTTTCAATATGTCCTTCATCGACCGCCGAGCCGGTATGGATTACAACGCCTTTTGAACCAATCTCACGACCACGCTTAAGTGAATAAGCGGTTGATGCCACGGAATTCTCATAAGTAGAGACCGTAGGCGATCCCAGATTTATAAGAAAAGGTGCATGGACATAAGTTTCAATATTTAGTTCTAGTGCTTTGCTTTTAAAGAGCTCATCGGCATCTCTATTAGGATCCGGCATAGCCCAGCCACGTGGATTGGAGGCGAAGACTTGAATCGCTTCTGCGCCGATCTCTTGAGCATAAGCAATTGAACGTTTTGCCATCCCACCACTGGTGGGAGTGTGAGCGCCTAATCTAGGAGTGGCCATTGGCTCACCCTATCTAAATTAACCTACGGTAATTGTGACAACAGAGCCAGGTTTGGCTTTTTTGCCAACAGCGGGCAGGACATTTGTCACGGTTGCTACTTTGGATTTACCTATTTTATGGATCTTCACTTTAAAGCCAAGGTTTTCCAAAATGGTTGTGGCCTTAAGTTGTGTGAGTGAATATACATTTGGAATAAATACTGAACTCGGGCCTTTTGAAATAACAATTGAGACCTTACTGCCTTTAGGTAATTGCCCCTGACCACTTGGATTTTGTGAAATCACATTTCCAACAGGAACACTTGGACTGTATTGATAGGTAGAGCTAACAATTAATCCAGCGCTCGTTAGTTCATTTAGGGCTTGATCACCGGGCAGACCAACATAACTTGTAAGTGCGATCTGTTGAATTCCCTGGCTCACGACTAAATCAATAGCGGTATCTCGTCTTACGGGAGAGTCCATTGCCGGATTGGTAGAGATAACTAAACCAAGATCTAAAGTCGGGCTAAAACTTTGTGTAGTGCGACCAACTTTTAGCCCGGCGCTTTGTAAAAGAGCTGTCGCTGAATCAAGAGTCAGGCCGGTAAGGCTCGGGACTTTTATGCGATCGGGACCTTTAGATATTTGTAGATGGACCACGCCATGTACTGCGACCTTGCCACCACCTGCCGGATTAGATCTAATCACAGTACCTACTGGAATATCTTCACTAAATACTTGATCGGTGGTGTCGGACTTAAGTCCAAAAGAGCTAAGCGCCTTAGTTGCTTGTGAAGTTGTCATACCAGCCAAAGAAGGAACTTGTATTTTTGCACCGCCGCCAAGGTTTTGATACAAACCAAGAAAAATTAGGAGCACAATCGTTAGCGCGATCAATCTATTGCGCTTAACTCGCCTAGAAGCTTTCCGCTTGATCTGGGTCGTATTAGAAGTACGAGTTGGCTCTTTCATGGCTCGATTTTCCTTATCTGCTTTAATCTTAACTTTCTTTCGGGCACCAGCTTTTTCGCTGTGGAGAGGTAGGTCAAGCTCTAGACTCAATTGCCGGCGCTTTGGATCGATCCGTTGGGCAATAGCTTGGAATTCATCTTGCATTGAGATCGCATCTTTAAACCGCTTATCGGGGTTGCTGGCAGTTGCCTTCAATACAAAGGCATCTATTTCCGGTGGCAAATCACTTTTGATTGTTGAAGGGGCTGGAATATTTTCATTGACATGTTTGAGTGCGATCTGGATTGGCGAATCACCATCAAATGGTTTTTGCCCAGTGAGCATTTCAAATAACACAATGCCAAGTGCGTAGACATCGCTTCGAGCATCTGATATCCCTCGCTGAACTTGTTCTGGCGATAGGTAGGAAACGCTTCCTAGAATCACACTAGATTCAGCAGTTAGAGTCGATCCAATATCGGCACCTCTGGCAAGGCCAAAATCTGCAACCTTTACTCTGCCATCTTTAGAAATCAAAATGTTCTCTGGTTTTATATCTCGATGAAGAATGCCCTTCTTATGTGCAGCCGCCATCGCGCTAAGAACTGGTGCGATGTATCGAAGCGCCTCGGTAACCGAAAGGGCGCCCTGTTCATTTAATAAATCTCGAAGCGTAAAGCCTTCAATCAACTCCATCACAATGAAGATCGCTGGTGCGCCGCCGATATTCCAGCCTTGATCCTGAATGGCGACGATATTTGGGTGGGAGAGGGCCGCCGCAGCCTTTGCCTCTCTGATAAATCTATTAACAAAATCTTCATTGCTCGCTAGGTGCGAGTGCATTATCTTTACCGCAACCTGGCGGTCCAAGCGCAGGTCCATGGCGGAGTAGATAGTTGCCATACCTCCGGCCGCAACAACTTTTAATAGTTGATAGCGGTCATCGATAATTTCTCCGGTCAGATCTGACACGGCTAAATCTTAGTTATCCGGCGCCCAACTTATGCGGTAATCGGCCGCCTCTCGCGTGCCTTCTTTTGCAAAGTGTTCGGTTTGCGCAACGATGAAACTATCCATGAACTTTGAAATTGCCAGGCCATCACGGTCAATCACCCGTCTAAGGCCTTCGGCAACCGGTATCTCAATCCATATTTTCAGCGCCGCCATCTCACGTGTTACCGATTGACCCGAGCCGACACCTTCAAGAATTAAGAGAGTTGGAATTGGGTGGCTTTCTTCTGCGCCCAATTTATTTTTTTGCCAATCAAATTTAGAGATGCTCAGCATCGAGCCCTCTTTTATTTGATTAATAAGGGTTGCTAAATCATCACGAAGTGAATCTGTTAGAGCCAAATCCCATCCACGATATAGATCATCCATGTGGATGGTTAATGAACCAGTTGCCGAATTGGTTAGCAACTCTTCCAACTGCCGGGCGAGAGTTGTCTTTCCGGCGCCTGCTGGGCCATCGATGGTGATGACCTGACAGGGTAGATTTTTCTTCGCGGAGTTATTTAGTAATTCAAGAATTTCTAAGGCGTGCTTCACGCAACCACCTTCGCCAACCAGCTAGTGCTATTCCGACAAAAATTAAGTAAAGAATTGCGGTTAAGTAATTGCCGCCATGCCAGAACTGATAGGTATAGACCGCATCTACTACAAACCATAATGGCCAACTCTCATACTTTTCGACAACCATCAAGACTTGGGCAATACAGCTTCCAACAAAACCAAAGGCGTCGGTTAGGGAAGCGGCGGCGCCAATATGTTTAAGGATTGGATAGAGCGAAAACCAGGCAACTACATAAGTAAGAGACCAAAATTGCATATGACGAGTCGATAATTTTGCTGGCTTGGCGCCAAGCTTTCCCCAACCAAACCAACCCCAGAATCCTCCTGCTACAAAGATGAATTGCAGGAGCGAGCTGGCGATATATTTTTGTTGAAAGAAGAGTAGCGCGTACAACAAGGAACTTACATTCCACCAAGGCCAGGTCTTGCGAGTTCCGAAAACGCCAAGTCCAACACCTATAACTGAAGTTACAAATGCAACGAACTCCAAATAAGTTAAGTGGTAATCCCAGAGAGTGATCATCACTGCCAATAAATTGAAATGCATTATTTACCCCTTTCCAATTCGCATTACCGAACTGGTTCGACGGTCGATCTGAATCTCAGATCCTCTCAGCCAATTAATCGGCTCCCGTTGGTTGCAAAGATAGCAAACTTTTGAAGGTTATTTACTAGTTATCTAGCTGCCCGCGCTCTTAGATAAGCTGGAATAGCTACCTTGATTCGGCGCCAAGTTGAAGTTTTAGCGCGCTTATCGAAAATTTCGAAATCAATTTTCTCCACCTCATCAACTATTCCGCAATAGAGCTCGCTGGCCGCCTCAATGCAGGCTCTGCTCTCAGGAGCAAGGAGTGCGATTCCTGGGGTTGCCTCCTCTTGCAATTTTCGAACTCGAGCTATTTGAAACTCCAGCGCCTTACGAATTTGCGAAGTTAAAACTCGCTCATGCAACATTTCAGAGGAGACGCCAAAGGAGGCTAATTCTTCAATTGGCAGATAAATTCGACCACGCTCGAGATCTTCACCAACATCTCTAATGAAGTTTGCTAATTGGAAGGCAGTGCCAAGTTTCTCGGCGGCAACATAGGCTTCTTTTGAAGTTACGCCAAGGATTGGCAGCATCTGTAATCCAATGACACTGGCCGATCCGTAGACGTACTCCATTAGATCATCAAAGCTTTGATATTCCGATACCGTCAGATCCATCTCCATGGAGTGTAGAAAACTTTCAAAATATTCAATAGGAATTTGAAATCTTTGAACGGTGTCGACCAGAGCGCGACCAATGTGATCGCGGCTAATTCCTTTATTAATATCTGAAAGGAGCGCTTGCCCCCAATTTTTAAGGGCAACCGCCTTCTCTTCATCACTCAAGGTTGAAGAGAGGTCATCAACAATCTCATCGGCATATCTGGCAAAGCCATAAAGCGCATGGACGTGTGGGCGCTTGGCCGGAGGTAGCAAGAGCGTTGCGAGGTAATAAGTCTTTCCATGAAGAGAGTTCAGTCTCTTGCACTCTTGATATGAAGCGCGAAGCTCCGGATCAGTTATTCCAGCAGCGGTTAATTCATCCATTTTGGTTATTTAACTGGCCCAACAATTCTCTCGGCAGCAAGACGACCGGAGATTAGAACCATTGGAACGCCGACGCCAGGTTGAGTTCCAGAACCAGCAAAGACTACGTTCTCAAAACCCTTAGCTAAATTCTTCGATCTAAAAGGCCCGGTCTGGAAGAAGGTATGTGCCGCAGCAAATGGTGCGCCAGCCTCCATGCCCTGCTCCTTCCAATCTAATGGCGTGGTCATATGCTCAACTTCTATAGAGTCACCAAATTCCGCGTAGCCACGCGCCTCCATTGTTGCGATCATTCGATCACGATACTTAGGACCCTCAATTTTCCAATCGATATCCGCGGTTAAGTTTGGAGTAGGGAAGAGGATGTAATAAGAGTTCTTACCCTTTGGCGCTAAAGATTTATCGTCATGAGTCGGGACCGTGACCAACAAACTTGGATCGGTCATCAACTTCTTCTTATTAATTAATTCATCAAATACGCCATCCCATGATTGACCAAAGTGAATATTGTGATGGGCCAGGTGGTCATAACTCTTATTCGAACCAACTAAGAGAGTCACGCATGAAGGGGAATAATTCAGGCGCTTAACCGCGGCGGGTGTGCGACCTAGAAGTTCGCGCCAGGCAACTGCTATATCCGGATTTAGAATAAGCGCATCACATTCAATGCGGTCACCTTTATCTGTGATTACCGCGGTTGCCCGACCATTTGAATGTTCCACAGTTGTGACGGTTTGGTTATATTTAAAATCAACACCGTGTTTCGCTGCCGCCCCGGCGAGAGCTCGAGGTACGGCATGCATGCCACCCTTTGGAAAGAAGACGCCATTGACCGAATCCATATATGCAATGACGGCATATATTGCTAGTGCTTGTTGTGGGCTTACTCCAGCATACATTGCTTGGAATGAGTAAACCTTTTGAGTTCTAGGATCCTTTAGGTATTGATTAACCTTTGGCGCTAGTTTTCTAAAACCACCAAGCGCTACCAACTTTGCGAGGTTCGGTGTTAGCAAATTAAGCGGGGAATCGATATTTCGATCAATAAAATCATTCATCTCATATTTGTATAACTTAGTTACAAAATCAACATAACGACCATAGCCAGCTGCCTCATCGGCGCCGATGACATTTCTGATCTCTTCTTGCATGCGGCCAGTCTCGGCGTGAACATCAAGGGAAGTACCATCATGGTAAAAAGCGCGATACAAGGGCTTGAGCGGAAGAAGTTCTAACCAATCTTCCAACTTCTCACCAACGCAAGATAGAGCATCTTGAATCAGGTCAGGCATTGTCAAAACAGTTGGGCCAGTATCAAAGGCATAACCATCTTTATTTAAAAGTCCGTTGCGACCTCCCGGCACGCTTTCGCGTTCGACGACCGTAACTTTTCTGCCTGTTCCAGCGATGCGCAAGGCCGCACTTAATCCACCTAACCCAGCTCCAACTATTACAACGTGATCAGTCTTTCCGGTTACTTTACGAACCATTTAGGCTCTCCGATTTGTTACTAGGTTGGCAAGTTCAATTAAGAATTTCTTGGATTCTTCGGTAATCAATTTGGAGTCAATTGCATTTAGGGCTTCTTTGGTTAGGTTAGAAATAAGGGATTCAATCTCGGCCAAGGCGCCGCAATTAGTTATTACTTCGCGGATGGCAATCACTTCTTCGGCGCTTAGATTTGGATTTCCCAAGGCCTTTGAAATTTTAACCTTATCGGCTTCATTTGCTAGCTCCATGGTCTTTGCAATTAGAACGGTGCGTTTACCTTCACGGAGATCATCACCTGCCGGCTTTCCGGTTTCCGCCGGGTCACCAAAGATTCCAAGCACATCATCACGCAATTGAAAGGCTTCACCAAGGGGTAGACCAAACTTTGAGAAAATTTCATAATAGTTTTCTGGCTTCGCACTTCCAAGTGCCGCCCCAAAATGAAGCGGCCGCTCAATTGTGTACTTTCCAGATTTATATCTTGCTACCTTGAGTGAACGCTCTACTGATTGCGATCCCAGGGCTTGCTCGTAAATATCTAAATATTGCCCAGCCATAAGTTCTACGCGCATTTCATCGTACATAGCCTGGGCGCGAATTAAATCTGAAGTCGCAATACCCGACTGATGCAAAGCTTTTGCTGACCAAACTAAGGCAAGATCACCAATCAAAATTGCTGCCGATATTCCAAATTGTTCTGCAGAACCTTGAAGCGATTGCGAGATATGCATCTTTTCAAAGGCTCGATGCACCGACGGTGCGCCACGTCTCGTGTCTGATCCATCCATCACATCGTCATGCATAAGTGCACACACGTGCACTAGTTCAAGGGTTGCGCAGGCGCGCAGAATTTCTTTAGTGGGTTCACTTCCAGTGGCTAGGAACCCGATGTAGGCAAAGATTGGTCGTAATCGCTTTCCACTATCAAGGAGAAAATTTTGCATCGCAGTCGCTACCGGTGCTAATTCCGAACCAATCTCATGAAGATATGCATTCTCTTCATTGCAGATCGCGGCAAGCTCGTTATTAATCGCTTCACGTAGCTCTTTTAGCGTTGCGGTTTTCACTGAATTCACTCGGTAAGGGTAACCTGCGTTGCTATGACTATCTCAGTGGAATTCTTCCCGCCCAAGGATGAGGCTGGCGAGATACGTCTCTGGGAGGCGATGACTTCCCTCACAGCCCTTGCGCCAGAATTTATCTCAGTAACCTATGGGGCGGGTGGAAGTACGCGAGATCGCACCGTCCGAATAACTAAAGAGATTACCGATCGCACGGGAATTGCAACAGTGGCCCACCTAACTTGTGTTGGGTCAAGCAAGAGTGAGCTCGGCGAGATTCTGGCGCAATATCGAAGCGTTGGGATTAGAAGCATTCTCGCTTTGCGAGGTGACCCAGTGGGCGGCCCGGCATCACCATGGATAAGTACTCAAGATGGCTTTGATCATGCTGATCAACTAGTTGAATTAGCGGCAAACTTTGGTGGATTTGAAATCGGTGTTGCCGCATTCCCAGATGGTCATCCAGCAAGCGGTGGAAATTTAGCTAAAGATATCGATGTCTTATTGCGTAAGGAAGAATTAGGCGCAACATTTGCAACTACGCAATTTTTCTTTGATAGCAATAAATGGCAAGAGCTGGTCAACAAACTTCATAATCGTGGCTCTAAATTAACCGTTATCCCAGGAATTTTGCCGATCACAAATGTAAAACAACTTAAGCGAGCCGCCGAATTAGGCGGAACGCCAATCCCCCCAAGTATCGAAGCGCAATTTAGTGCGATCGCTGAAGATTCCGAAGCAGTAAGAAAATTGGGAGTGGAGATTGCAACCGACCTCTGTAAAGAATTATTGGCCCTTAGCGCCCCTGGATTACATTTCTACACCATGAATAATGCAACCGCGACTCTTGAGATCGCAAATAACTTAGGGTTAGTAAAGAATGGATAACTATTTCAATACCTGGTCGCAGCTTCATGGGGGAGCGCAAGTCAAAGGGGTTGTAAAGGTCTGGCTAACAATTGCCTATAAAGCAGCAAGAACTTTAACTAAACTTAAGGTCAGGCCAAATGCAATAACTTTGCTTGGCCTGTTATTCGCAGTAGCAACTTGGCGATTTGCCCATAGTTGGTTTTCCGCACTTTTAATTATTTTCTCGCTAATTTTTGATGGCCTAGATGGTTCGCTAGCAATTCTGCAAAATGTCACCTCAAAAACTGGCGCGGTTATAGATTCGGTCGTTGATCGAATTTCCGAATTCTTTTGGGCCCTTGCTCTGGTTGCGATAGGAGCCAATTGGGCGGTTGTATTTGCCGCAGTTGCTTTGGCTAGTTCTCAAGAATATCTTCGCGCGCGCGCTGGCGGATTGGGATTAACGCAAATCGGAGTTGTTTCAATAGCAGAGCGTCCGGTTCGAGCAATAATTACGGCCATCGCACTTCTCTCGATTCATTCGAGCCTGAAATTGGTAAATGGATTAGCAATTATTTGGTTGCTAATTCAATTCTTTGCTTTCGTCCAAGTAAGCAAAAGCGCGAAGGCGAGATTACTTAGCTAAGCCAATAGCTTCTGCGACTATTTCGGCGCTAAGTCCGACCATAGGAAGCCCACCACCAGGGTGCGCCGATCCACCAACGCAGAATAAATTTTCTAGCGGCGAGCGATTCTTGGCCCGTAGGAATGCCGACCTTGCGCCATTACTTGAGGTGCCATAGATCGAACCACCGGGTGCCATTACTGAATTCTCTAGATCAAGTGGCGTACGAAACTCCATCACATCTAGTCGGGGAGTTACATCGAGGCCAAGTTCATCGAGCTTAGAAATTAATTGCTGCGCATATCTTTCAGGCTCCTTGCTCCAATCAAAACCATTTGATGGTTCATGGCGCGGGGCATTCACCAATACAAACCATGCCTCCTTATTTTCACCCTTAACCATCAGTGGATCATTTGGGGCGCAGATATAAATGGTCGGATCGGTTACTGAGGTTCTATCTTTAAAGATCTGATCAAATTCGGCATCATAATTCTTTGGGAAAAATATATTGTGATGTGCCATTTTGCGAGGCTTCCCAAGTAGTTTTGAATTATCTAAACCGAGCAATAATGAGAATCCAGCAAGGGACTTGCCAGCCTTCTTTAATCTTTTGCGTTCTGAATCGACAGCTCGCACATCCTTGGAGATGAGTTTGTTGTAGACATACTCAGCATCTGCATTGGCTACAACAAAGTCAGCATCAATCTTTAAATTTCCAAGGGCGACTCCGGTGACCTTTCCGGCAGTGGACTCTATGGATGTAACTTCGCTACCCAGATGTATTTTCACACCAAGCTCGGTGCAGCGATCGGCTAGGGCTGTGGCTAAACCACCAATGCCACCTTGGATATGCCAGGCCCCAAAGGAACTCTCAACGAAGGCAATAGTTAGTAATACTGCCGGAACTCGCCGTGGATCAGAGCCGCTATAGGTGGCATAGCGATCGATGATCATCTTTAGATAAGGATCTGTGGTGTATTTCTTCGTCAGCGTGCGAAGAGAAGTAAGCGGCGCTATCAACTTCAAATCAGCTAGGAAGCCGCGACGCTTGACTAATTGATAGAGCGATTGAAGTTCGGACTCAACAAAAGGGGTGCGTGCCACATCCCACATATGTTCGGCTCGTTGCATCAAGTTGTGCCATTGATCGGCGGATTTCTTTCCTAATTTATTTTCAATCTCAGCACATATTCCTGGCAATGAGAGATTTGGAAAGGTTAGCTGGGTTCCATCACTAAAGTTATAGTCAAATGCCGGGTCTACCGGATCTAATTTAAGAATGTGTTCAATTCGCTTTCCAGTCTTTAAAAAGAGATCGCGATAGACCGCAGGCAGCGTGAGAAGTGAAGGCCCAGTATCGAAGGCATAATCACCAATCCACTCCGTACGACACTTGCCGCCGACCCGATCGGATGCCTCATAGATTTCAACAAAGTGGCCAGCCTTTGCCAATCTTGCAGCGGTCGAAAGTCCACCGACTCCGGCGCCGATAACTATTACTTTGCTCATAGTTACACCGTACGCCCGCGCCATTGGAGAGTATTCCTCTTGTGACCTAAAAGTGAGAGAAAGATTAAATAGCTTAGATAGATTATCGAAATTGGATGCAGAATCGCCATGAGTGGGTTGGATTTAGTTTTGATAGCTGAAATTGCTCTTGAAAGAATAATTATAAAGAGAGCCAAACTTGAAATTAAAAGTGGAATAACCCCGGTGAAAATTAAGATAGATAATGCAATGATTGTTCCGGAAATTCCGCCAAAAGCCTTCCAAAGTGATTTTGCATATCCCTCTTTTAGCGAAGTGGCGCTTTTGTACATTCGGCAGCTAGCGATCGAACTTGCCTCTGCAACGTTTCCTCTAAATTTTTCTGCAACTAGCGCCCGCGCCAATTCCAAGTCATCCAAGACCTCTGACTTTATGGCGCCATGGCCTCCGATGCTTTCATAGGCCGAGCGTTTGATTATTAAGAATTGACCATTAGCAATCGTCATTGATCTATTTGGAAAGAGCTCGAAAATCCTAAGCGGCACGCTAGCTAGCCATGACCACTGCAACAAAGGTTGGATTAGCTTTTCGATCAGCGACCCGGCAATCTGACGAGGGTATGGCGAGATGTAATCCCAGCCATTCTTTCGCATTTTGGCTATCGAACTTGCGATAGCCAAAGTTGAAAGACGAACATCTGCATCTAAGAAGACCAGAAATTCTCCGCTGCCAGATTCGGCAAGTTGGGAGCAGGCAAAATTCTTGCCAAGCCATCCTGGGGGTAGGGGCTTACCGGTGATTAGTTTTACCGAAAAGCGTGAAACTAATTCGGCGGTGTTATCAGTTGAATTATCATCCAAGACATAGATTTTTGAATTATTCAGGTTTAAATTTCCAGTCGCACTTGTAAGTGAATCGACAACATTCTCCGATTCATTTCGCATTGGAAGCAAAATGTCAACGGAATTCTCAATAAATGCTCTCTTATTTGGCTTAATGGTAGGCATAGTTAGTGAATTCAAAATTACTAAAAAGAGTGGGATTAGATTTATAAGTATTAATATTTTATTAAACATAATTAACTGTGGTCAGGTTTTCCAACAGTTAATGCAAATAAATATGGCGCAAGCAATAGCCCCATTATGCCGCCGCCAAGCAAGGCAATCCCGGGGCGATGGAAGAAGAAAATGTTTCCGACGATTCCTGAAAATAAGGTCCAGGCCAAAAGTAAATCTGGAATCCGAGAATTTGCCCCAATTTTGCGACGTTCCTTTGGTAGGGCGAGATGAAGGATTGCCATCAGCCCCATTCCAGCCAATAGCCATCCAAATGAATTTGATAGTGGCACGTTTGCATCAAAGGGAAGAGTTGGGCCATGAGCTTTCCAGGTCCAGCGACCAGCCGAAACCATTTGTGGGTCTAGAAATAAATCCCAGGCCATTAATCCAAAGCCACCATATAGAAAGACCCAATGTGGTGTGGTTTTTCTCGCGGCAATCAATATTGGATGCGCCAACATAATCCAGGCAAAAGGCACGATCAAAGGTACGCCGTAAATTTCATAGCCAAGTGATGCGCTATAGGTGTACGTACCAAATGGCCATCCGGTACGGCTTCCGATCTGTTCAACCAAAAGTGCAAAGGAAAATGTAATCAAAAGTAAGGTAACAAAGTATCGAAAACCATAATTTAAAAGTGCATGCACAAGCATGGTGGTTGCGCCAAAGGCAACAGTGGCAATAGTTATGGATGTAAGTAACTGGCCATCAACAAGAGGATAGGCAATTTGTAATGCAATAGTTGCAATAAAAAATATATTAAGAAGTATTAGCGCCTTCGCGTTGGCTCCGCGCCGAGAATTGCGCTTTGGCCGGTATTGGCGAATAGACATGAAGCAATTCTGCCTTACTTCTTGGGCTAAAGAGTGCCGTGTTCTTCGATGATGGCAAAGCGAGCGAAGAGTTCCTCGGCATACCAATCCAACTCAGAGGTTTGGGTGATGGCCTTTTGGTGCGCCGCCCCGCGGTAGGCGAAATCCTTAATTGCGCTAGCTGACTGCCATCTCGAGAAAGTTCCTTGTAAGCCTATAGGCGCCTCACCAATGCCGATGGCGCTTAAGAGTCCAGGTGTTGAT
This sequence comes from uncultured Actinomycetes bacterium, assembly GCA_903836945.1. Taxonomy (GTDB): domain Bacteria; phylum Actinomycetota; class Actinomycetes; order Nanopelagicales; family Nanopelagicaceae; genus AAA044-D11. The sequence goes on from CAILSO010000019.1 coordinate 42,701, forward strand.
TTAAGACTTAGCGTTACTGGGGGAACTGCGCGCCAAAATTTATTGTTTAAGCGCCACTTAATTCGCGCCCTCGTAATTGCTGCGATTGGTCCATCCCAATTAAGACTGGCATTCTCTTTAGCGAAGGGATTCTTAGCTGACCAGCTTCCTTTAGAAGAAATTGGTTGGAGGATTGCACGGTATTCTGATTTAGCAAATTTGCGCCAGCTATTAACGGTTCCTGAGTTATTAAAACTTTCAAAGTGCTCTTTCTTGAGAGTAACTATGAGACCCCAGCGCCGTGGATCTGCATCTCTTGGAGTGAAGGTTTCGCCCTTACCAGTACCTAATAATTTATAAAACTTAATCTTTCTATTAAAAATTAGCGACAGATGGTCAAAGCCCATATGAAAAATTGCAAGTGGGAGATAGATCAGTTTTATTCGCCAGAAATATATAACTGTGATCATTTTGCTAGTTTCGCGGTCGCAATAATCTCGGCGCTTACTTCATCAGGGTGGTCCCACATCGGCGCATGACCTGAATCAGGAAGTACCAGCCACTTCGCATGTTTTGGAAGCAAGGAACGCTCTTGCGATGTCTTGGCGGGAAGCGTGTTATCGCTATCGCCAAAAATAATCGTCACCGGAACTTCCTCGGAGATTGGTTTATCAAATCGCTTTCCGAGCATTGCATCCCATGCCGGGTAATAACCAGTTGATGTTCCCATAGCTACCGCAGCATCAATGCAGAGTTCGATTGGAAGCTCGCGCCACTTTGGACTTACCGAACTAAAACCAATCTGCCTGGCCCATTCGTACTTCAATAATTTAGGAGCAGCCCCACGCAAACCGGCAGCCATTAATCTTGAAGTTGCAGAACCTGGAAGTCTTGCGTTGTATGGCGCCAGCCAAAGACCGGCAGGGGCTAAGCCGGTAAGTGATTTAATTCTTTGCGGATAAAGCGCCGCAAGTTCCAGCCCAATCCAACCGCCGAGTGAGTTTCCAGCGATATGAAATTTATTAAACTCATAGAGATCTGCAATTTCTAGGACCGCTTTGCCCAGCGCAACTGGGTCCATCTTGTGATCTGGTGGCAGCGGGGTATTTCCATGCCCAGGTAAATCAATTAGAACTACTTTAAATTTTTCTGCGAGCTGCGCAATTATGGGAGTCCAAACCGAACTTGCCGAACCCATTCCGTGAACCAAGAACAATGGCTCGCCTTCGCCAATTACTTGACTCCAATAAGGCTTCTTAATCATTCGCCACTGCCATAGCTCTGGCGCCAGTTGCTGTTAATAATTCTTGATAAGAAGTTGGAAAGACCGCATGCGGATGCCCTGCTGCCGCCCAAATTAGATCGTAATCATTAAGCGCAGTATCAATCACAATAGTTGCTGGCGTAATCCAGCCAACCGGACAGACGCCACCAATTGAAAATCCAGATGCGCTCTTTACATAATCGGCATCAACGCGGTGCAATTTTGCAACGCCCAATTCATTAGCAACCATTTCAGTATCGACTCGATGACGACCACTCGTTATAACTAGGAGCGGGCTTTCGTCAGGTAATTTGAAGACTATTGATGAGGCAACTTGCCCAACAAGTATTCCAAGTGCATCTGCGGCTTCTTGCGCGCTACGTGCGCTTTCCGATAGCGCGTGCACTTTGCCCATAATCCCAACCGATTCGAGAGTTGAAATAACTCGCGCCACATTTGGGTTTGAAAGGACGTTCTCCAAGAGCTATGCCTTAGGTGATTGCGCTAATTGGTTTGCCGTAATGGTGCCAAGCACTGCGCCAATACATTGGGCGAGCACGAACATCGCCACCGAACTTGGAGCGATTCCGGAGAATGAGTTACTCCAGGCGCGAGCAAAGGTCACTGTTGGGTTGGCAAATACAAATGAGGAAGTCATGAAAAATGCAGATGTGATCCAGGCCGGAATGAGGATAGGCGCGAATTTTGTTACCGAACGCAGATGCAAGAACTGCACGATTCCGATTAGGCCTGCAGTGGCAATAACTTCACTTAAAAAAAGATTACTTCCGGTGCGCTGGTGGGTTGAAGCAAATAGGAAGGGCTTTTTATACATCAAGTTAGCAATCCCTGTACCAGCGATAGCCCCGAGCATCTGTGCGGCGAGATAAATGAACGCCAATTTAAGTTGGATGCGGCGATAGTAAAGATCCAACAAGGTAACAAGTGGATTGAAATTAGCGCCACTTATTGGACCAAGTAAGAAGATTAAAAGCCCTAAGAGCGAGACGATCGAGATCATATTGATAATCAATTGCATCCCAAGGTCTCTTGAGACGTTGGTGGCCATGATTCCAGAGCCAATGATGCTTGCTAAGAGAATCGCCGTACCTAAAAACTCTGAAAGGGCTCTTCTTAGCATGAACTTAGCCTAGCCCAAGAACCAGGTCTTCAAGATGGTCCAAATAGCAAGGGCAAAAAGTAGGTAGGCAAAAGATTTGCGCATAATTTCTTTAGGCAATTTATTTGAGTGGTGCGAGGCAAAGATCGAAACCAAAACCGCGGCAATCGCCATAATGATTGGAAGTGACCACTTAACTTCGTGCCAAACACTTTGGTGACCCATGAATGAGGTAAAACAATTTAAGGCAATGATTAGCAAAGAAGTTCCAGCTGCTTTGACTTGTGAGGTGTGAAAACCAAGGACAAGAATTGGAATCATAATAAATCCGCCACCTACGCCGAAGATTCCGGTTATTGCGCCGATTCCAAGTGAGATTAAAACCAGATTTGCCATTGGAATCTTACGTTCGGTTTTTTCTAGGACCGGACCTCTAAGCATTGATACGCCGGCGCTAATTAGGATGATGGCAAATCCAGAAGTGATTAAAGCATTTGGTAGTTCCTTTGAAAGTATTGCAGTACCTAAATTTGTTACTAATCCAAAGGCCCAGACCAGAAAGGCATCGCGGATTAATACTTCCCCCTTGCGCAATTTCGGAATTACGGCAGATCCAGCGGCTAGAAAAACAATGGCTAGCGCCGCGGTAGTTGCATGCAGGGGAGAGAAGTGAAAGATGTAGAGCAAGATTGGAACCGAGAGCATCGCACCACCGGCTCCGATAAAACCAAGGACCGCCCCAATAAAGCTGCCAAATAGAATTGCTAAGGCGATATCCATGGCCCGATCTTTCCATTAAAAAACGCCCCCGGCGCTAAACCGAGGGCGTTTTAGTAGCTTTACTGAATTACTTAAGAATTACTTAAATAGAGCTAGGTGACCCTTTGAGACTACCCAACCAAAGCTCATATCACCATGCTTTGCAACTACTGCAAATAGGATAAGTGCAGCGCCAGCAAGAGCGAAGTCCTTCATGAAGTTCATCATCTCGCTTTGCTTAGCGGTCGCATCAGTTTCTTTCCAGAAGTTGTGGAAGATAACTGCAGCTATTACTAGGAAGATTGCAAGTAGTAGTGCACCTAGATCAACGTAGAAGCCGAGAAGTACATAGGCACCACCAAGTAGCAGCATTAATCCTGAGACTAGAACCCCAACCTTTGCAGCAGGTAGCTTCTTATACTTTGCATAGCCGGTCATCGCCTCTAGCTTTGTGAAGTGGTTGATTCCAGACATGATGAAAAAGCCACCAAAGATGATGCGGCCGATTAGCAGAATTGCGCTCAAGTTAATTTCCTATCTGTAGGTGCCCTCACTTTTAGTTCGGGCTTCTTTGGAATAAAGGTAAGCGCTATTGGTTGAACTTTCAACCAATAATGGGGTGTGTTGCCTAAAATTGGGCGTGAATTTACGGGTGAGCTCGCCTGGCAACCCTACTTGCGCCTGTCGGTGGGGGTGGTTATCTTTCGAACATATGTTCGAAGAATCCATAACTCCCAAAGCCAAGGTCATCGCACCGGAAGGTGAACCCACTGAGTTCATCTACCAAGGCCGCAAGTTTCATATCCATGCCGTTGTATCGAGGTGGCGCGAATCCGGTGGTTGGTGGAATCGAATCAGCGATGGGAATAGCCGTTTAAGTAGCCGCGCAAGTGATCGGGAGATTCTAGATTCGCTAGATGATGGCGCCCGAGCAATCTGGCGGGTTGAGGCGGCGCCCGAAGGCGCCCTGACCACCTTTGAGATCGAATTAGATGAGATCACCAATAGTTGGTTGATCCGGCCAACTTCTAGGCCCAGATAACACTAGATAAAAATTAAATGAATAGCTTTACCCATCTACATGTAGCTAGCGGCTACTCCTTTAAATACGGGACCGCGCATGCCGATCAGTTAGTAACTAGGGCGGCGGAATTTGGAATGAAGGCGCTGGCCTTAACCGATCGTGAAGGTATGGCTGGCGCCATCAGATTTGTCCAAAGTTGTGAAGCAAATGGCATAACTCCAATACTCGGCGTTAATTTAAGTTTTATTCAACAGAAATTTCGCGTGACGCTTTTAGCCCAGAGTGGTGGCCTGGCCTCGCTCTATCGGCTCCTCACTGCAGTAAAGATGAATGGCGATGGCGGGATGCTTACCTATGAAATCCTCGAACGCTTTGGCGAACATGCCAAGAATGTATTGATCATGCACGGACCAGACTCGCAATTGGCTGCTGCGATTGGCGCTCGCAGAGGTAGTCAGGCGCTCTCCATATTCAATAGCACCCGCGAAATTTTTGCCGCCCAAGCGCTCGAATGCGTGAGCCATCAGATTGGCGGTGATGGCCCATACTCAACGTCTTATGCTGCAAAGGCGCTGGCCTTTGCTAGAGATCATGATCTTCCGGCGGTTCTAACTAATTCCGTTCGAATGTTAGATCGCAGAGATGGTCCAGTAGCCGACATTCTTGATGCAACAAGAGCGTTAGTGCCATTAAGTTTAAAGAGCGTAGAACGTCGCAATAGCGAGGGCTATCTAAAGAACACTGCCCAGATGTCAGCGATCGCCGATGAGATATCGCGGATGGCGGGCGAACGAAATGGTCGAATAATTTTAAATACAACAACCGAATGGGCGGAGCGATCTGCGCTATCACCTCGCCTAGATGTGGGCATTGGGGAGATTCATCTACCCGAACCAGAAGTAGTTGGGGCAAAGAACCGAGTTGAATTAGTTAAACAATTACGCGATCGATGTGAGGCGGGGTTAACTAAAAAATATTTTGGGGCGGCTTCAATTACTGCTAGCTCAAGGTTGGAAGAGGAGCTAGCTACCGTTACTAAATTGGGTTACGAAACTTATTTTCTAACAGTTGCGGATATAACGGATTTAGCCAGAGATCGTGGAATCCGAGTTGCTGCCAGAGGTAGTGGCGCTGGCTCGTTGATCTGTCATGTGCTTGGAATATCTGGCGTAGAACCGATAGCGCATGGCTTATTGATGGAGCGTTTTTGCTCACCGCTTCGTGGTGAATTGCCAGATATCGATATCGATGTGGAGTCGGCTAGGCGGTTAGAAATTTACGATGCAATCTTTGCAAAATATGGCGATAGCGATTGGTCCAAGCCAGGTAATAAATCTCGCTGCACAACGGTTTCAATGGTTGAGACATACCGGGCAAGGCATGCGATTCGAGATGTTGGCGCCGCGATGGGAATTTCCCCAATGGAGATTGATCAGATAGCAAAATCGCTGCCCCACATTAGATCGCGTAATATCGGTAAGGCCTTAGAAAATTTACCGGAGCTAAAAGATTTAAATTTAAATACTCCGATCCTACGAACCGCGATCGAATTAGCTGGGCGGTTGGATGGGCTACCGAGACACCTTTCAATGCATCCATGCGCAATCGCGCTCTCTGATCTAGCGCTACAAGATCGGGCGCCTATCGAGATGAATGCATCTGGTTATGCCTCGGTTGTTTTTGATAAGGATGATGTGGAAGCTATTGGGCTATTGAAGTTGGATGTTCTCGGCGTTCGAATGCAATCCGCGATAGCCTATTCGGTATCGGAAATTGAACGAATCTCAAATGAGAAGATAGATGTTGATGCCATTGCACTAGATGATGTGGCGACTTTTGATTTAATTAAATCGACTAGAACCTTAGGAATTTTCCAGATTGAAAGTCCTGGACAGCGCGAACTCGTAGGTAAGTTGGCTCCAGATAGCTTTACCGATCTAATAATCGACATCTCACTCTTTCGCCCGGGACCAGTAAAGAGCGACATGATCCGACCATTTCTAAATACTCGGCAGGGTTTAGCCAATGGCCCGGAGATACATCCCGATCTGCGAGAGATCTTGGCAGAGACCGAGGGAGTGGTTGTATTCCACGAACAAGTAATAAGGATTATTTCAAAGATAACTGGAGTTACTTTTGCGCAGGCCGATGAACGTCGCCGTGAACTCGGCAGCCTTGACGGACAGCAAGCAGTATGTGATTGGTTCTTCCCAACCGCCATTGCAAATGGTTATGAATATAAAGTCGTTAACGAAATTTGGGATATTTTGCGCGCCTTTGCCTCCTTTGGTTTCTGCAAAGCACATGCCGCCGCCTTTGCACTTCCGACCTATCAATCAGCTTGGTTAAAGACTCATCACACTGCAGCCTTCTTAGCCGGCGTCCTAACTCATGACCCAGGCATGTATCCAAAGCGAGTTTTATTGGATGAGGCGCGGCAATGGGGAATTGCAATCTTGCCGATAGATATCAACTTATCTGATGCAACTTATCGCGTTGAGTTATTAGATGCGCAGAGTGAAATTAGTTCTAGAGCCCCATATGTAGCGCCAGACTCAAAGAGCACTGGAAAGAAGCTAAAGCTGCCAGATGCCAGTGGTTTCGCAATTCGCGCCTCGTTATCTGATGTAGCGGGAATTTCAGAAGAGGAGATCGCAAAGATAATTGCCGGCCGACCATATTTAGATCTAGCTGATTTCATTTACAGATCTGGCGCTAGCAAACCAATTGTTGAAAACTTGGTGGCAGTCGGCGCTTTAGATCGGATTCATAACTTAAGTACTTCAAATTTAAATCGACGAGATCTACTCCTGCACCTGCAAGATTTATATCGCCTAAATGGGAAGAAGAACTCATCAGATCAGCTCACCTTTGAACTTCGCCCCGCAGAACTACTCCCTAGTGGTCTGCCCGATTTAACTCCAAGCGAGCAAGTCAAAAATGAAATTGCGATAACAGGGATGGATATCTCAGCCCACCTGCTTGAGTTTTATGGCGATTACCTAAACTCCATAGGTGCGGTTCGGTCGATGGATTTAATGAAGCACCCGGCAGGAAGCAGTGTTTTAGTTGCCGGTGTGAAAGTGTCGTTACAAACCCCGCCAATTAGATCTGGCCGACGGGTAATGTTTTTAACTTTAGATGATGGCTATGGCTGCAATGATCTGACCTTCTTTGAAGATCTTCAAAATAGTTATGCCGCGCTATTAAAAAGTTCCTGGCTCTTCCTTGCCCGGGGAGTAATTCGAAGAACTGGAGCAAGAGGGATTTCACTCCGCGCAACGGCGGCTTGGGATTTAGCCGCTTCATATGAAAAGTGGCGTAATCTCAGTGCTCGTGATGGAGTCAGCAATGGGTGAAAGTTTTGCCACAATATTGCATGTCGATATGGATGCCTTCTTTGCATCGGTTGAAGAACGAGATAACCCAGCGCTAAAAGGCAAAGCGGTAGTAGTTGGCGCCGGAGTTCGCGGAGTTGTCTCGGCGGCTAATTACGAGGCTCGAAAATATGGAATTCACTCGGCAATGCCGGTCGGACAAGCAAGAAGATTGGCACCGCACGCAATTTTCATTCCGCCAAATCACACACGCTATAGCGAAGTCTCTAGAAATATCATGGAGATCTTTTCCCAGATTTCACCTTACATAGAACCACTCTCATTAGATGAGGCCTTTATCGATGTAACCGGAGCCAAGAAATTACTTGGCGATGGCCGCCAGATTGCCCAATTAATCCGCAAGCGGGTAGAAGAATCGCAAGGAATTACCTGCTCGGTTGGAATTGCTTCAAATAAATTTATCGCCAAATTAGCATCCGGCAGGTGCAAGCCAAATGGCGTTTTGGAGATAGCTCCAGATCGAATTTTAGAATTCTTACATCCACTTCCCGTTAGCGCCATGTGGGGAGTTGGACCAAAGACAAATGAGGAGCTGCAGAAGCTTGGGCTCAGAACCATTGCCGATATAGCAAATACTCCACTCAATACCTTAGTACGCGCACTTGGGCAGGCATCAGGAAGTTCTTTATATGAACTCTCTTGGGGCCGGGACTATCGAGATGTAGAGCCGGAAGAAGTTGATAAATCCATCAGCGCCGCAGAGACTTTTGATTACGATATTGAAGATCAAGAGCTACTCTTAAAAGAGTTCTTGCGATTAACCGAGAAGGCAACATATCGTTTGCGAGCTAAGGAATATGCTGCAAAAACAATCTCAATAAAAGTTCGATTTGCAGATTTCAAAACTATTACGCGTTCAAAAACTTTCGCCCTTCCAATTAGTGGCACAAAAGAAGTTTATGAAGTTGTTAGAACTTTATTTCTGGCTCTTAAATTAGAGCGCGCCCGAATTCGCTTAGTCGGAGTTTCCTTAGATGGACTTGTAGCCGGAGAACTTGGCGCCCACCAACTTGAATTAGGGGAGCGCGAAAAAGGTTGGCGCGAGGCGACGGTCGCAATCGATCGGGCCAGCGCAAGATTTGGCGCCGGCAGCGTCCGTCCGGCTCGCTTAATTGAGCCTGGCGAGGCCTCGCTAGAGGATTAAATTCGACTTTCCATCAACCCTCTGTAGAGATATTCTGTGCATATGCCGCTATCCGATCATGAAAAACGCCTCTTAGCCGAGATGGAAGCTGCCTTAACGCAGGAAGATCCGCGTCTGGTCTCCACCCTCACCGGTAAAAATAGAACTCCGCAATCAGGAAGAGCTTTAATCGGGGGGCTAGTACTTCTCGCCGGAATGGCGGTCCTGCTCACTGGTTTGGTTGCAAAGACCCCAGTAATCGGAGTTGTTGGATTTTTGATCGCGCTAAGTGGTCTTGTCTTGGTTTTAAGTAATTTGCGCGCGCCAAAGGCTGGCTCAAAGGGCTCAACTGGTAAGGCTAAGCGCAAGAGTTTTGGCTCTCGCCTTGAGGATCGTTGGGAGCGCCGTAACTTCGATCGGTAAATAAGCCAGATTTCAACTTAACCACCCAGCCACATGGGTGGTTTTTTTATGCCCAAAATCGCCAAGCTGCCTTAAAAAACCGAGAAGAAAGCAATGAAAACGGTGGTGAAAACGGTGGGGACTTGGGCAATTAATCCGGGAAGAAATGGGAAATAAATGGGTAAAGATGGTTGAAAGTGGGGAAAAATGGAGTAAAGTGGTGCATGTACTCAATTCCGGGGGGATTTGAGCGCAGAAACCAGCAATAGATGGTCTCTAGCAAGAGGCCATAACAAAGGTAAGAAATTAAGGGGAGGTGGGTCGAAGTGTTTCTAGGTACCCACGAACCAAAGCTTGATGAAAAAGGGCGCATCATCCTTCCCGCCAGATTTAGGGATGAACTAGCTAATGGCCTAGTTATAACCAAGGGCCAAGAGCGCTGCCTTTATGTATTTCCAAGTGGTGAATTTGCGGCAATTACAGAGAGATTGCGCGGAGCACCTGTAACTGAAAAAGCTGCCCGCGACTACATGCGTGTGATGTTCGCCGGAGCTCATGATGAAGTTCCAGATAAACAAGGTCGCGTAACAATTCCAAGTGGCTTACGTACCTATGCCGGTCTTGAAAAAGATTGTGTCGTAATCGGTGCAAATACCCGTTTAGAAATTTGGGATAACTCAGCTTGGGAAAGTTATTTAGCAGACCGCGAAAAGAGTTTCTCAGATGTGTCATCGGAGGTGTTACCCGGTTTGTTTTAACGGGAGAGAAATTATGAATTGTGGCCATCGCCGACCTCAATAACGACGCCCCTTCCCCGGCGCCGTTACCCCCAAGATCCGTCGGCCGGCGATGACCAGAGTTCATAACCAAGAAAAAAATGTAGTGAGCGAAGTTAAAAGTTTCAAATAGAAGTGAAATAGAAGTGAAATAGAAGTGAAATAGAAGTGAAAGGGGAAGCAGATGCAGCAACATATACCAGTCGCACTTGAGCGCTGTATTGCACTGCTTACACCAGCTCTTGAAAATAAGACTAACCCGGTAGTTATAGATGCAACTCTTGGCCAAGGCGGACATTCAAAGGCGCTATTAAATACCTTTCCAACGCTAAAGATTATTGGGCTTGACCGTGATCTAAGTGCCATAGAACTAGCCAAAACAAATTTGCAGGAGGTAATGGATCGAACCGTAATAGTTCATGCAGTTTACGATGAGATCACGCAAGTATTAGAAAATCTAGGAATTTCTAAAGTTGATGGAATCCTCTTTGATCTTGGCGTCTCTTCGATGCAATTAGATAATGCTGACCGAGGATTTTCATATGCAAATCCAGCGCCGCTAGATATGCGCATGGATCAGAGTCAAGGAATTAGCGCGCAGGAAGTAATTAATTCATATTCAAAGGGCGAACTCGTAAGAGTGATTCGTAATTTTGGTGAAGAGAAGTTTGCAACTAGGATCGTTGATAATTTAATAAAGGCTCGCGAGGCCGGGACTATTAATACAACCAAAGATTTAGCAGAACTAGTGAAGGAAAGTATTCCTGCGGCTACTCGTCGCACCGGCGGTAATCCAGCCAAGCGAACATTCCAGGCCTTGCGCATTGAAGTAAATCAAGAGCTGGCAGTGCTAGAGCGCGCCATCCCACAAGCGATTGCGGCCTTGCAGGTTGGCGGTCGATTGGTTGTTATGTCCTACCAATCACTCGAAGACAAGATCGTTAAGAGCGCATTTTCTAAGGTGACTGCATCCAGAACACCTCTTGGGCTGCCTATTGATCTACCTAATTCGAAGGCGGATTACAAACTGGTTATTAGTGGAAGCGAAGCGGCTAGCGCGGATGAAATAGCGAAGAACCCACGAGCCGGATCGATGCGCCTTCGAGCTTTGGAAAGGGTGGCGGCATAAATGGCTATCACTACCTTAATTCCATCATTTGAAATTCCAATTTCTAGACGGTCACTTCTCTCACTTGTTAATTCCAGGCAGATTAGCGAGCGAGTAAATTCCAGACGATTTCTCTTCACCATCGTTTTTGTCGTGACTCTAAATATCTTAATCGTGGCCTCAATCAATATTTTGATGACCCAAGATGCCTTTACCTTGCAACATTTAAAGAATCAACGCAACCTAACCTTGGATCAACGCGATGCGATCGTAAAACTTGTTGATCAAAAGAATTCGCCAGATCAATTGGCGGCAGCTGCGGCAAAAATGGGAATGGTTCCTGCTGGTTCTATTAGCTACATCGATATGAGCACAAAGCCATGAGCCATCATTCATTAGTTCATAAGCGTATTCAGCAGCTCTTTGTTGCCACTTTGGTACTTTTCGCAATTATCGTTCTTCAACTAATTTCAGTACAGGTCGTACGTGCCGGTTCAATTAGCGCCAAGGCAAATCACGAATTACAAAACTTTTCAGTACTTCCAGCGCCACGCGGCTTGATCTCTGATGTAAATGGCGTGGAACTTGCAAGAAGCGTAGCTGCTGTAACCATCGTCGTTGATCAGACGGAAATTACAGATCCGGCAAAGGCCGCTGAAATCACTTCACCAATTTTAGGAATGCCGGTTGCAGATTTACAGGCGCTCTACACCGGAAAATTGATGTATAAAAAAATCGTTGTTAATGCAACCCCAGAAACCTGGATCAAAGTTCAGGATGCACTTAGCGCATATAACGCAACCGTTATGAAAGAGCGCGGGGGATTGGCTAAACGTATTGTGGGCTTCTTCTCAGAACGCGGATATATTCGTGAGTACCCAACTGGAAAACTAGCTTCATCGTTAATTGGATTTACCAATGATGCCGGAGTTGGCGCTGCTGGAATTGAGAGCAGCCTAAATAAATCGTTAGCCGGAGTAAATGGTGAATATGTTTATGAAAATGGCGCCGGAACTGTAATACCTGGTTCTGCAAAAATTAGAGTTGATGCCAAGGCCGGAACCGCGATTCGCTTAACAGTAGACCGAGATATTCAATGGGTCGCACAAGATGCGATTTCTGCAGCGGTAAAGGCCGACCATGCAAAATCCGGAACTGTCATTGTCATGGATCCAAAGACTGGTGCCATCTTGGCGCAGGCAAATGCGCCGACTTTTGACCCAGCCGACAAGAAGACAATTAGCCTGGCAAGTATCAGAAATCCAGCAGTGCAAGATACTTACGAACCGGGCTCTACTGGAAAAGTTATTACCTACGCCGCGGCGCTGGAGGAGAAGAAGATAACTCCAACAACGGTTCTAACCATTCCTTACACGCTTAAGGTTGGCCCAGATACCTTCCGGGATCACGAGAAGCATGCAACCGAACGTTTAACCACAACTGGCGCCTTGGCGATTTCAAGCAACACGGGTGCGATTCAAATTGGGCAACAACTCGGTTCGCAAACTTTGTATAACTACCTAACCAAATTTGGAATTGGTGAGAATACTGGCTCCCACTTACCGGGCGAATCAGCTGGAATTTTGCATCCTGTTTCAGAGTGGTCCGGTAGTTCCCTTCCAACATTCTCATTTGGCCAGGGATATTCCGTCACCGCCCTTCAGGCAACCAGTGTTTTTGCCACGATCGCAAATGATGGCGTTCGTGTAACTCCGACCGTCGTTGCTGGAACCACTGATAGTTCTGGAAATTATTCCCCAGCGAAAGATCAAAAGAGTGAACGCGTGGTTAGCGCAGCAACCGCCGCCACAATTCGCACCATGTTGGAGAGCGTTGTTTCAGCAGATGGAACCGCACCTACAGCTGCCATCCCGGGTTATCGCGTGGCAGGCAAGACAGGTACTGCTATGAGATACAGCGACAAATGCCATTGTTATAGTGGTTACACCGCATCGTTTATTGGTTTCGCACCAGCCGATGCACCAAAGTATGTTGTGAGTGTCACCATTCAAGATCCGCAAGGTTTGCACTGGGGTGGTTCGCTTGGTGGTCCAGTTTTCAAAAAGGTTATGAGCTTTGTCCTTCAATCAAGGCATGTTGCGCCAACAAACGCATTAGATAAGGCATTTCCATTAACTGAGAGCGCATTAACTAGTCCTGTAAAAGTGAGCCTCAAGCAATGATTCGCCCAATAAACGAGTGGAAAAAATCCGCTGGGGAGTTGGCTAACTATTTAGGCGCTGAAAACTCGGCTGATTTTGAATTCAGCGGAATCACTTCTAACTCGAATGAAATTCAAGCAGGAGATCTATTCGTAGCCTTGCCTGGTGCCAAGAATCATGGAGCAAATTTTGTAGATCAAGCAAAGAGTTCTGGCGCAGTTGCTGTCTTAACTGATACTAATGGGAAAGAAATAGTCGGTAACAAATTACCAGTAATAGTTATTCAAGATCCCCGCAAAGAACTAGGGGTAATTGCCTCATGGTTTTACGAATTTCCTTCAAGATCGTTGTCGCTAGTTGGAATAACGGGAACTAATGGCAAGACCACCACTAGCTCACTTTTGGATGAGATTTGGCGCTATGCACAAAAGCAATCTGCCCTAATTGGAACCACCGGGATCGCTATCGGGGGTGAGAATTTTCAAACCACATTTACAACCCCAGAAGCTGCATCTCTTGCGGCAATCTTTGCAACGACCCGAGAACGAAATATTTCGCTAACGGCGATGGAAGTAAGTAGCCATGCGATTGAACTTAACCGAATCAAAGGCACGCACTTTAAATTTGTTGGGTTCACCAACCTAACCCAGGATCATCTGGATTTTCACGGCGATATTGAAAGCTATTTCAAAGCCAAAGCCAGGTTATTTGACAATGAATATGCCGAACTTGGATTTATAAATATTGATGACGAGTATGGCGCAAAACTCTTTAAAATCGCCGCCATCCCAGTAATTGGACTTTCGAAAAGTGATCGCAAAGCGCAATGGTATTTCGAAAGTATCGTCCCGCTACAAGGTGGTTACGAGGTTGCCATTAGAGGAACTGGTGGGATTTTAATTGAGGGAAAAATTTATCTCATCGGTGAACACAATTTAGATAATCTACTCATGGCAAGTGCCATGGCCTTTGAAAGTGGCATCGACCCCCTTGTAATTGGAAACTCATTCGCTCACTTAGTAGGCGCACCGGGGCGGCTAGAGCAGGTTGCAATTGGGCAGAAATATTTAGCCTTAGTTGATTACGCCCACACTCCTGATGCCGTCGCTCGCGTATTGGCCGCGTTGCGCGCACAAATTAAGGGCAAGATCATCGCAGTTCTCGGTTGCGGGGGAGATCGCGATCGCACTAAACGCCCGCTTATGGGCCGAGAGTTATTAAATGGCAGTGATCTAGCGATCTTCACCAGTGATAATCCAAGATCCGAAGATCCAAATACAATTTTAAACGAGATGGTTTCAGGTTTAGAAATTCGCGAGAGCGATTGCATCGTCCTTGATCGCAGGGAGGCAATTGCCTTAGCTGTAGCCAACGCCGCTGATGGAGATTGCGTGATTCTTTTAGGGAAGGGGCATGAAGTTGGCCAGGAGATTTCTGGCGTTAAATATCCTTTTGATGATCGAATCGAATTGGCTAGAGCGATCGAGGAATTGGGATGATTGAACTTAGCTTTGGTGAGATCGCTAACTTAGTAAATGGCAAATTAATTGGATTAGCCGAGAGCGATCGAACATCGGCAGCTCCGATAATTGATTCAAGGTTGGCCGCTAAAGGTAAATTTTTTGCCGCATTTAATGGGGCGCAGGTTGATGGACATGATTTTGCCAAGCAAGCGATAGATGATGGATGTGAATTCGTACTTGCCAGCAAAGACCTTGGCTTGCCTTCGATCCTCGTAGCCGATGTTCAAGAGGCGCTGACTACTTTGGCAACTTATGTGCGAAGCAAATTGAAGGCTCTAACGGTTATTGGAATTACCGGATCGCAGGGTAAGACAACGACCAAGGACTTACTCGCGCATATTTTAGCAATTTCGGGCAAGACGATCGCACCAGAGGCATCATTAAATAATGAATTGGGTGTGCCGCTCTTAATTCTGCAATGCGATGAACAAACCAAGTACTGCATTGTTGAAATGGGCGCTAGACACAAGGGCGATATCGCTCACCTGGTTTCAATTGCAAAGCCAAGTATTGGATTAGTTTTATCGGTAGGCACTGCGCACCTAGGTGAATTTGGTTCCAGAGAAGTGATCGCAAAGACAAAACAGGAATTGATACTTGGGCTTGATGCTGGGTCAAGCGCAATCCTTGGAAGCTATGACGAATTCACACCACATATGGCAGAGGGACTAGATTTAAAGGTCTTAACATTTGGGCAAAAACCAAATTGCGAAGTCCGGGCGGCGGATCTTGAACTCCGAGAAGGTAGAGCGCATTTTGATTTGGTTACTCCAGCTGGTCGGGCCACCGTTAGCCTGCAACTTCTTGGTATCCACCAAGTAGCCAATGCCTTGGCTGCGGCAGCTGTGGCGACCGCGCTTAATCTTCCGATTGAATCAATTGCCGCTGCTCTCTCGACTGCAGAACAGAAGAGTCGTTGGCGCATGGAGTTATCCAATATCGGTGGCGTCTTGTTGATAAATGATTCGTACAACGCAAATCCCGAGAGTATGGCTGCCGCCCTTCACACTTTGGCCTTACTAACTCAGGAACGGGGTGGGGTCAGCTGGGCATTTCTGGGCAAGATGCACGAGCTCGGCGCGTCAGCCACCAAAGAGCATGAAGAAATTGGCAGACTCGCATCTGAAATTGGTATCGACCATCTAATAAGCATTGGAACCGAGGATTACCTCACAGCAGTCCGTTCGGATTTAGAGAATGAAGGGGAGGTCGAATTGCATCACTTCCCGACGCTAGATTCCGCACAATCCCTCTTCACGCATATTGGCGGCGGCGATGTAGTTTTAGTTAAGGCTTCAAGAGCTGAAGGCTTTGAACTCCTTGCCCAAGAGCTCACCTCTTATCTTTCAAGTGATCAATTAACTCAAGCAAAAGATATGGGAAGTGCCAATTGAAAGGGATCATTTACGCCGGATCGCTATCAACGCTATTTAGCTTTTTATTCACACCGATCCTAATTCGACTCCTTGCAAGAAAGGGATATGGCCAAGAGATTCGCGATGATGGCCCAAAATCTCATCACACAAAACGTGGCACCCCAACCATGGGCGGAATTGTTTTCATCTCTGCGAGCACCTTTGCCTATTTAATTAGCCATTTAATTTCTGGAGTGGCGCTAAGTGCATCGGCGCTTTTAGTAATCGGATTGATGTGCGGCCTTGGCCTGGTCGGCTTTCTAGATGACTGGCTGAAGATTTCTCGAAAGCAATCGCTGGGGCTAAAGGCTAGGGAGAAGTTACTTGGCCAAGCAATTATTGCTGCAGGTTTTGGTGTACTCGGCTTACATTTTCGAGATAGTTATGGCCTAACACCAATATCAACGCACCTTTCAACAGTCCGTGAAACTTCACTTGTTATTGGAACCGCCGCAGCAATTATCTGGATCATCTTTTTAGTATTAGGAACTAGCAACGGAGTTAACCTAACTGATGGCTTGGATGGTTTGGCATCGGGCGCAGCAATCTTGGCCTTCCTTGCCTTTATCTTGATTGGTGTTTGGGAATTCAAACAAAGCTGCGCACTTGGACAAGTTTCGCAATGTTATGAAGTTCGAGATCCCTTAGATATTGCAGTTCTTGCCGCAGCTCTCGCTGGTGCCTGCGCTGGTTTCCTTTGGTGGAACGCTTCACCTGCACGAATTTTTATGGGAGATGTTGGTTCACTGGCCCTCGGTGGTGCGATATCTGGAATCGGTATCGTCCTTCGCACGGAGATGTTATTGGCTCTCTTAGGTGGCCTATTTGTAATTATTACGCTATCTGTCATTATTCAAACTGGTTTCTTCAAAATTTCTGGTGGCAAGCGCGTCTTCAAGATGGCACCGCTACAACATCACTTCGAGCTACTTGGTTGGGGAGAAGTGACAATCGTGATCCGCTTCTGGATTATTGCGGGTCTTAGTGTTGCTGCTGGACTTGGCCTATTTTATGGACAATGGGTTGTCTCCCAATAATGTCCTTCTTATCGCAACTAGCTAGCAAAAAAGTTTTGGTCGTAGGTGGCGGTAAAACCGGCATTGCTGTTGCGCAATTCTTGGAGACACAAAATGTGGATTTCAAGATTATTGATGAAGAAGTTATTGATCACGCCAAATACATTCCAATGGACTCTAATCCTTCGGGATTTGATTTAGCGATAACTTCACCTGGTTGGCGTAAAGACCATCCTGTAATCGAGAAATTGCGTCTCGCGGGCACCAGCATCAGTAGCGAGCTCGATTTTGCCTGGCAGATTAAAGCGGAAGTGAATCCAGATCAAGCTTGGGTTGCAATTACCGGAACTAATGGAAAAACCACCACCGTACAGATGGCGCAATCGATCTTTGATCAGAGCACAATCAAGGCCATTGCCTGTGGAAACGTTGGACTTCCTGCGATCGCAGCTGTTTCAAGCAACGAGAAATATGAATTGCTAATTTTAGAACTCTCTTCATTCCAGATTGATTGGAGTGAGTTGCCAAGATTTAAGGCCGCCGCAATTTTGAATATCGCTGAAGATCACATTGATTGGCATGGAAGTTTTAGCAACTACGCGGCGGCTAAATTAAAGGTGCTTTCACAGAGCGAGATCGCCATTTTGAATTTAGGCGATCCAGAGGTGGTACTCCGAGCTAGTTCGTATTCTGGTCGAAAGATCTTTTATGGACTAGATACACCGCAAGCTGGTGAAATTGGTTTAGTTGAAGAGTTGTTAGTCGATCGTGCCTTTGTTGTAAATCCGGAGAGCGCAGAAAGTTTTGGCGAATTGCTAGATGTAAAACCAACCGTCCCACACAATGTTTCAAATGCCATGGCGGCCGCGGGCCTAGCACTCGCTCTTGGTGTTCCGCATCCGATTATTAAAGAGGGATTAGTTCAATTCAAATTAGATAGTCATCGTCTGCAGGAAGTAGCTGTAATTAACGAGATTACTTGGATAAATGATTCCAAGGCAACTAACCCTCATGCAGCTGCGGCTGCCCTCTCATCATACGAATCAATTATTTGGATAGCTGGGGGACTTGCCAAGGGCGCCAAGATGGAGAAGTTAATTCAAAAATATGGCAAACGAATAAAGGAAGTGATTTTGATTGGCGCTGATCGCGAACTCATAGCTGACGCGATCGTGAAGTACTTTCCGCAGTTGCCACTTCATCGGGTTGATGGGGATTCGGGCGCCCAAGTAATGAGTGAAGTTGTCTCCTTGGCAGCAAGGCTTGCTACTGCGGGGGACACCGTCTTACTCGCACCGGCTTGTGCGTCGATGGACCAATTTACTTCTTACGCAGAGCGTGGCGATCTTTTTGCTAAGGCAGTTTTAGGAATTGGTGGTTAAGGTGGCAAAGGCAAGTTCAAAGGGCGCGCAATACAAGAATTTTCTCAGCAAACCAGCCGCTTCTTATTTCATGATTTTAGTTTCGGTATCTTCGCTATCGGGTCTTGGCCTAGTTATGGTTCTTTCGGCCTCTTCGGTTACCTCACTTGAGCAATCCGGAAATGCCTATTCAATTTTTCTCAAACAACTGCTCTTTTTAATTATGGGCGTTGGCTTAGCTACTTGGGGCGCTCTGATTCCAACTAGCAAATGGCTCGGGATGGCAAGACTCTCTCTTATCGCCGGTGGTGTCGCACTAACTTTACCTATTCTTATTGGAAAGACTATCGGTGGAAATAAGAACTGGATTGGCTTTGGCTCATTTTTGATTCAGCCTAGCGAATTCGCAAAAATGGCGCTAATACTTTATTGCGCGTTAATGCTGCGCCGCCATGAAGAGCGATTAGCAGCGGGTAGAAAATCGCAAGCTTGGATTCACCTTGCTCCAGGGGCTGGCCTCTTTATTCTTTTAATTATGGCGGGTAAGGATCTAGGAACTGCGATGATCGTAGCGGGCATCGTTGTTGCACTTTTATTTATATCCGGCATAGATATGAAGTCGATAATCATTGTTGCCGGCACACTACTTATTGGTGCAACGGCTCTTGCTATAAATCAACCAAGCCGAATGCGTAGGTTTCGCGCGGTGATCGATCCTTTTGCTCCAGCTGTTTACAAATTTGCGGGCTGGCAACCAGCTCATAGCCTCATGAGCCTGGCAAGTGGTGGAATTTTTGGCGTGGGAATCGGCGCCAGTAAACAGAAATGGGCAAATCTTTCCGAAGCCCACACCGACTTCATATTCTCGGTGATTGGTGAAGAGATGGGATTGATCGGAACCGTTGCGGTTATTTCGCTTTACACCGTATTAATTTTTGCAATTTTTCGGGTCGCGGTACACACTAAAGATTCATTTTCAAAATATGCAGTGACCGGAATCGGCTCATGGCTAATTTTGCAGGTCTTAGTAAATCTTTTAACCGACGTTGGATTAGTCCCGGTGATTGGCGTTACCCTGCCATTCATCTCTTATGGAGGTTCTTCGCTGATTTCAAACTTCTTGGGGATAGCCTTTGTCTTAAATGTGGCACGACAGGAGCCAGAGTTAAAAGCATTGATCAGAGAACGTAAGGCGGCCAGATCTTGAAGCGAGTCATCCTGGTAGGTGGTGGGACTGCCGGCCACGTTGAGCCAGCAATCGCTGTTGGAAAGTGGCTGGAATCGCACGACTCGCAAATAAGTTGTGAATTTGTCGGGACTCGTCACGGTATTGAAATGGATTTAATTCCACGCACGGGATGGCGATTTCATAAAATCACTAAAGCTCCAATGCCAAGAAAATTGGGCTTTGGCTTAGTGGGTTGGCTATTAAAAGTTAAAGTCTCGTTCTGGCAATCGATCAAATTACTTAGAGGTGCCGAGTTAGTAATCGGCTTTGGCGGATATGTAAGCGCTCCGGTTTATATTGCTGCGAAGGTTCTTCGAATTCCGATAATCATTCATGAGGCAAATGCCAAACCTGGCTGGGCCAATCGATTGGGAAGTAAATTAACCAAGGATGTAACTATCGCTTTTGCTGGAAGTAAATCTGCCGGCAAGGCTTGGCAAGAGGCAGAGTTAGTTGGAATGCCGATCCGATCAGATATTGTCGCTATCCACTCTATTTCACAAAGTGATCGAAGTAAGGTTCGCGAATCTGTTTTGAATAGTATGGATTTGAATCCAGATAATCCGACGCTCTTTATATTTGGCGGATCACTTGGCGCTACGAGATTAAATGATGTTATTCGCCAAGCTCTCCCAAAGGTTTTGACCTCTGGCGTCAATGTTATTCATGCCGTTGGCAAGAAGAATCAACTCCCATTAAAGATAACTGGATATTCACCGATTTCATATGTTGATGACATGGCTAGTATTTATCTGGCAAGTGATTTGATCATCTCTCGAAGTGGTGCCGTTACGTGCGCTGAGATTGCAGCGAGTGGCCGGTATGCCTTGCTGGTGCCGTTGCCAATTGGAAATGGTGAGCAGGAGGCCAATGCGATGGACTTGGTGGCAGCCGGTGCCGCGCAAATTGTTAAAAATGAAGAATTCACGGCTGATTGGCTCACTTCAAATTTAATGGAGCTCCTTCAAAAGGCGAGTGGTTCAAAGAGTTATCCCATAAATGAAAAACTTCTCCACGCCGACGCATTAATTGGCGAAATGGCATTAAGGAAATTGGTTAAAGTTTCTTCATGAACCTTGCGCAACTAAAGCAAAGGAGAGTCCACTTCATTGGACTCGGTGGCGCGGGAATGAGCGGCATCGCTCGAATCATGCTATCACTTGGCGTAGATGTCGCAGGCTCTGATGCAAAGGATTCTGCGGTGCTATCTGGCCTGCAAACGCTCGGCGCAAAAACCTATATTGGTCACGATGCTAAGAATCTAGGTGACGCTGATTTATTAGTGGTTTCAAGTGCCATAAATGAAAATAACCCGGAATATCAAGCAGCACTAGGTGCTGGTGTCGAAATTCTTTCAAGAGCCCAAGCACTTGCAATTTTGATGTCGCAATCTCGTTCAGTGGCCGTTGCCGGAACTCATGGCAAGACAACGACGACTTCGATGCTGACCGTCGCTCTGCAAAAGGCAGGTTTTGACCCATCCTTTGCTATCGGGGGAATGATCAATCGTGGCGGCACAAATGCCCACCTAGGTTCCGGCGATTCGTTTATCGCTGAAGCCGATGAGTCCGATGGCTCCTTCCTTGAATACCGCCCGCTCGGGGCAATCGTGACTAATTTGGAGTTAGATCATGTCGATCACTTCCCAAATATCGAGGCGGTACTAGAACTATTTCTAGAATTCGTTAATTCAATACAGCCTGGCGGATTTTTGGTAGCCGGTATCGATAGCCCGGGCGTCGTCGATCTTTTAAATCGCATTTCGCGAAAAGATATCAAAGTCATTACCTATGGGATCGCAGGGGATTATTCCCTTTCGCATATCGCCTTAACCGCAAATGGAGCTCATGCACGGATTGCGGCAAATGGAAAGGTATTGGGAGAACTCACTCTTACGATTCCAGGTGAACACAATTTATTTAATGCAACAGCAGCTTTGATTGCTGGAATTGAACTTGGGGCCAATAGCGCCGAATTAATCGCTGGTCTCGCCACCTTTTCTGGCGCTAGACGTAGGTTTGAAATTCGCGGAGTAGTAAATGGAATAACGGTAATTGATGACTACGGGCACCACCCAACCGAAGTACGCGTTACCTTAGAGACTGCTCGAAGATTTGCCGGAGCTGGTCGAGTTATCGTGATCTTCCAACCGCATCGATACTCTCGTACAGCGACATTTGCGAGCGAATTTGCCAAGGCGCTCTCACTGGCCGATCAGGTTTACTTGTTGGAAATTTACGCTGCGAGCGAGGCGCCGATTCCTGGTGTGAGCTCGCTACTTATCTCGCGAGAGATGTCACCAGAGAAGGCAAAGTACGAACCCTCGATGCTGCAAATTATTGAAGATATTGCCTCCGATGTGAGTAAGGGTGATTTGATCATTACCTTGGGCGCAGGAGATGTAAATTCAATCGCACCAGTTTTGCTTGAAATGCTCGAGCAGCGATTTAATCAGAAATAAAAATGGCCCAATTAACAAAGCGGTTTCGAAGAATCCTTACCGCAACGCTCTTGATTCTTTTAGTCGCCGGCGCTGCCTACACCTTGGGATGGTCTAAGGCGCTAGTTATCAAAGAAATTTCATATTCCGGAGTTAGTGCTGGTTCGCCTGAAGGGATGCTAATTAAGAATTCTTTGGAGGGCGCCCAATCTGAACTGGCTCTAAATAAGCCACTAGCTAGATTAAATATCGCTGCTCTCGCTAATAAACTTAACAATATCGATTGGATCTCCAGAGATGAGATATCTAGAAATTGGTTTAGTGGCAAGGTCACAATCAGAATTTCAAAGCGAGTGCCGGTAGCGCAATTTAGGGATCCATCCGGGGCTGCAAAATTTATAGATCAATCTGGGATGGAGTTTGGCCTGCCCTCCGCACCCGATCTCGCCGCAAGCAGCATCCCAGCAATAACTCTAAATGGCGCAAATTTGCCGGCCCGAGTTGCCGCTGCAAGATTTATTTCAGCCATGCCGGCGAGCATTTTGGAGAGTATGACCAGCCTGGTTATCTCTGAAAATCAAACGATCGAAATGAATAGTTCAATTGGAGAAGTTGGAGAAGTTGGAAAAGTTGGAAAAGTTGGCTTATTAATCAACTGGGGTAGCGCCACTGATCTTCAAAACAAGGTAGGTGTTCTAAATAAGCTACTTGCAATGCCGGAGAATAAGAAGGCAACGCAGATTGATTTAACATCGGTGACTTCACCAGTCGTTAAGTAAATTTCTAATTTAAATAGTTTTTATTTCTTCGTGTCGGTCATTGATTGGGCATGCATTGCACCATAGTTTTGCCATCAGATTAGTGCACCATAACTCTCAAGTTGAGATTTAGGGTAAGGGAAGAGGCAGATTGTGGCAACACCACAGAATTATTTAGCAGTCATCAAAGTTGTTGGCGTTGGTGGCGGCGGAGTTAACGCAGTTAACCGAATGATTGAAGCTGGCCTTAAAGGCGTTGAGTTCATAGCAATCAACACCGATGCACAACAATTAATAATGAGTGATGCTGATGTGAAATTAGATATCGGTAGAAAATTAACTCGCGGACTTGGCGCTGGCGCTGCTCCAGAAATTGGCAAGCAAGCTGCACTAGATCATGCTGAAGAAATTGAAGAGATGTTGCGCGGTGCAGATATGGTTTTCGTAACTGCCGGTGAAGGTGGCGGAACCGGTACCGGTGGTGCGCCAGTAATTGCGCGAATCGCTAAAGAACTTGGTGCACTAACAGTTGGTGTTGTTACAAAACCATTTACATTTGAAGGAAAGCGTCGAACCGCACAAGCAGATGAAGGCATCGCCCAACTCCGTGAAGAAGTAGACACCTTAATTGTTATTCCAAATGATCGTTTGCTTGCGATCTCAGATCGTTCAATAAGTCAGTTAGAAGCATTTAGAAGCGCTGATCAAGTTTTACTCTCAGGAGTTCAGGGAATCACAGATTTAATTACAACACCTGGCCTTATCAACCTAGACTTTGCCGATGTTAAGAGCGTGATGGCTGGAGCTGGTTCAGCGCTTATGGGAATTGGTTCCGCGCGTGGTGAAGCTCGCGCGACGCGTGCTGCCGAACTCGCAATTTCAAGCCCGCTACTTGAAGCATCGATTGACGGCGCACATGGCGTTCTTCTTTCAATCGCGGGTGGTTCAGATATCGGACTCTTCGAACTCTCCGAAGCCGCTGAACTTGTTGCACAATCAGCGCACCCTGATGCAAATATTATTTTTGGAACAGTGATTGATGATGCCCTCGGTGATGAAGTTCGCATTACCGTAATCGCCGCAGGCTTTGAAGGTGGAATACCTAAGCGAGTTTCAGTACCGGTGATTGATGCGGCCTCACTTGGCGGCAAGGCTGATCCAATCGCAGCAAATGACCCATTAGCTGTAGCACTTGAACAGGGCGAAGAAGAGAATAAGACGGGTTCGCGTCGTCGAATCACCTTTGAAGAAATGGTGAGCGAAGATGATATCGATATCCCGGATTTCATGAGATAAGTTCATTTTTATGGCACGTGAGTTATTCACAAGTGCGCAAGTTGAAAATGATCGGGCGGCTCTGCGTAAATTGAGTTCGCTTCCAACAATTATTTTCATGAAGCAAGTTCATGGGGCACAAGTCTTACTGGTTGGCTCGAAATCAGAGCAAGATCAGGTCTGTGATGGGCTAGTAACTACCGAAAAGAATTTAGGGTTGGCTGTCGCAAGCGCAGATTGTCTGCCAATTCTCTTGCACTCCGATGGTGTTGTCGGTGCCGCGCACGCCGGACGTAAAGGTGTAGTGAATGGTGTCATCTCCAAGACAGTAGAAAAAATGCGAGCGGCTGGAGCTGGCGAGATAGTTGCCTCTATTGGCCCAGCTATTTGTGGAAACTGTTATGAAGTTAGTCCAGATATGTATGAAGAGCTACGAAATAGCCGAGTGGGTTTAGATGGTGGAACAAATCACTTAGATATCGCCAAAAGCGCAAAGGCGGAGTTGTTAGATCTAAAGGTTGAGGTGTTTCATTATGAGATTTGCACGAAAGAGAACGCTAATTACTACTCCTTTAGACGAGATGGAACTTCACTTCGCCAGTTCGGAGTAATTTCACTGTGAATGATCGAAAGGCGCAAATCTCCAGTAATTTAGCCGCGGTTAGAGAGCGAATTGTCCGAGCCTTGGCTACCTGTGGGCGAACTGTCGATGAAGTTGAATTAATTGCAGTGACCAAAACATTTCCAGTCAGCGATGTTGAAATTCTTTATGAATTAGGCCTTCGCAATTTTGGCGAGAATCGAGATCAAGAAGGGAGTCAGAAATCCCCACTCCTTCCAAGTGACGCTATCTGGCATTTTCAAGGGCAAATTCAGAGCAACAAACTCAAATCTATTGCCGAGTGGGCAGATGTAATTCATTCCATCGATGAGATCAGACATGCCAGAAAATTAAACGAGTTAGTGAATGGACCGAAATCAATATTCATTCAAGTTTCACTAGATGAAAACCCCGCTGAGAATAGAGGGGGAGTAGCTCCGACCCTTCTTAAGGAGTTTCTGCAAGAGTTGGAAGAGTTGGAAAATTTAGATCCGATCGGACTAATGGCCGTTGCGCCAATTGACCAAGAGCCAGATCTGGCATTTTCCCGACTTGCCGAGATTCATAAGATTGCAAAAGAGGTAGACCCTCGGATCTCTAAGATTTCAGCCGGAATGAGTAATGATTTCGAAGCCGCCATTTTAAATGGGGCGACACATATTCGCATTGGTAGCCAAATCCTCGGGGTTCGCTAGTCCAGCCTTTACGATTCTGCTATGGCTAATGCATTTAGAAAAGCGGCAAATTTTCTTGGACTTGTAGATGACGAGGATGGAGACCTAACTCCGCCAGTAGTGGAAGAAGTTCCACGTCGTTCATTTCGTCGGGAAGTTGTCGCTGATTCAGAGACCCCTTCGTATCTTCGCCCGGCATCAACACCTGTTCGCCTAACTACTCCAGCGCCAGAAGTTGTGCGCGAACCGGCAGTGATCGATCGGATTATTACGCTACATCCACGCATGTACAGCGAAGCCCGCACAATTGGCGAGCACTACCGAAGCGGTCAACCTGTAATTATGAATCTAAGTGACATGGAAGAGTCAGAGCGAAAGAGAATTATTGACTTTGCCTCCGGTCTGGTCTTTGGTCACTTCGGCCAAATTGAAAGAGTAACTTCAAAGGTATTTTTGCTTACACCACCAAATGTGATGGTGAGCAATGAAGATAAGACTGCGGCTGCGCAGGCTAGCTTTTTTAATCAAAGCTGAAGTTAACTTCTCTTAATGTCAATGATCGGGTTAATTCTCGCAACCGTATTGCGCATTTTTACCTTTGCGCTGATCGGAAGATTGATTCTGGATTACATTCGCGTTTTTGCTAGCGCTTGGCGTCCGAGAGGAATTATCTTGGCGATTGCCGAACTAATTTATGCCGTGACAGATCCGGTAATAAATTTTGTCCGTAGATTTGTACCACCGCTGCGTCTAGGTCCTGTGGCCCTAGATCTCTCATTTATCGTAATCTTCTTTGCGGCTCAGATTTTGGCGCAGATGCTACGCACCGCCTTCTAAAAATTTAGTTTTGCTTTAGTTCCAGCCAGAGACCAAGTTCATTAGCATCGGTCGGAGTCTGTGCGCTTTTCTCGAAAGAGGTTGCCAAGGTCTCTGAGCAGATAAGTTCTAAATTCTTCTCAATTGCTGCAACAACCTCAGGATGTGCCGAATACTTAACAGAGATTCGATCACTGATATCAAAGTTTGATTGCTTGCGCTCTTCTTGAATTGCGCGGATCACCTCGCGGACCAAGCCGGCTTCAATTAACTCTGGAGTTAGGGTTAAATCAAGGGCCACGCTCTCACCTGAGTGAGATGCAACTGACCAACCTTCCTTTGGGGTTTCGGTAATAACTAAATCTTCAAGATTGATCTCTGCTTTGCCATTTGCGTATGAAAGCGAATGGGTGGCATTAGCACGCAAAGTTTTAACTAATTCGGTCTGATCACTTGCGGCAATCGCTTTGGCAATCTCTTGAACATCTGCGCCATATCTTGCGCCCAAAGATTTGAAATTAGCCTTTACGGATACGCTGACAAGTTCGGCCCCGGCCGATGCCAATTCATCAAGGCTTAAAACGTTTAGTTCATCAGAGATATGCGATCTGATTTCAGCATCCATTGCATCCCAACCATTAGCCGCAACTAAGGCCCGGGAGAGTGGTTGACGGATCTTGACTTTAGATTCGGCTCTAGCGGCGCGACCGAGTTCAACTAATCGCCTTGAAAGCCTGACCGAGCTAGCAAGTTTTGTATCAATCTCACTTGAAATTGAGATTGGAAAATTAGCTAGGTGTACCGATTCTTCAGATTGTGGTTCTAGATTTCGGACTAATTCTTGCCAAACATGTTCGGTGACAAAAGGCACCATCGGAGCCATTAGCTTGGTTAATTCACGCAGACATCGGTAAAGGGTATTTAGTGCGGCGTTATCGCCATCCCAGAATTTGCGACGCGATCTGCGGACATACCAATTGGATAAATCATCGATAAATGAAGCGATGAGTTTTCCGGCCTCCTGCGAGTCGAAATCCGCATAGGCGGTATCAACCGCGGCGATTAGTGAATTTAGCTCGGAGATAATCCATCGATCCATTGTGCTTAGCGCAAGTGAATCATTTGTAAGTTTGAAATCAGATGCCTTTGCATAAAGTGTGAAGAAGGAGACGGTGTTCCAGTAAGTTAAAAGTGTCTTTCGCACTACATCAGAGATCGCATCGTGGCCAATTCTTCTTGCGCTCCAAGGCGAGCCGGCGGCCAGCATGTACCAACGAACCGCATCGGCTCCGTGTTGATCCATAAGTGGGATTGGTTCTAAAACATTTCCAAGGTGCTTACTCATCTTGCGACCATCTTTATCCAGGATGTGACCTAGACAGAGCACGGTCTCATATGAACTCTGATCGAATACCAAAGTTCCGATTGTCATCAAGGTATAGAACCAACCACGCGTCTGATCGATTGCTTCTGAGATGAAATCTGCTGGGTAGGCAGCGGCAAACTTTTCTTTAGAGCCGGGCTTATGTGGATAGCCCCATTGTGCAAATGGCATGGCGCCGGAATCAAACCAGCAATCGATAACCTCAGGTGTGCGGTTCATGATGGCGCCACATTCCTTGCAAGGAAAAGTGATGTCATCGACAAATGGCCGGTGCGGGTCAGAAGCCAATAAATCTTTTCCAGAGAGCGTGCCGAGTTCGGCAAGTGAGCCGATGCAATAGTCATGCTTATTCTCACAGCGCCAAATTGGCAGGGGAGTTCCCCAATAACGATTACGCGAAATAGCCCAATCGATATTGTTATTTAGCCAGTCACCGTAACGCCCGGTCTTGATGGTCTCGGGATACCAATTGGTCTTGGCATTCTCGCGAAGTAAGGCATCTTTAATAAGTGTTGTTTTGATATACCAAGATGGTTGTGCGTAATAAATTAAAACGGTGTGGCATCTCCAACAATGAGGATAAGAGTGTTCGTATTGCAACTGCTTGAAGAGCAAACCACGTGATTTTAGATCGCGCACGAGCGGCTTATCTGCCTCTTTGAAGAAGGTGCCACCTACGAGATCAATGCCGGCTTCAAAGTGGCCATCAGGCAGAACTGGATTCACGACAGGTAAGTTGTACTTGCGACAGACTTGGAAGTCATCTGCGCCAAATGCTGGTGCTTGATGCACTAGGCCAGTTCCATCTTCGACAGTTACATAATCTGCCAAAACAATGAAATGCGAATCTGGAATATCCACTAACTCAAATGGGCGCTGGTAAGTCGTCTTCTCTAACTGCGCGCCAGTGAAGGTCGCAATTACTTTTCGCTCTTCACCCAAGATGTGGGCCAAATCTTGCGCAACGACCAAACGCTCGCTCTCGCCTTCACTACCCGCCTTGGCAATTTCGATAACTTCGTAGTTGACCTTTGGGTTTACTGCCACCGCAGTATTTGAAACCAGAGTCCAAGGAGTTGTGGTCCAGACAAGAAGTGAGGCTCCAAGTTTCGCAAGTTCCCCAGATGTAACTGGGAAGCGTACGAATACTGAAGGGTCGGTTACGGTTTCATAACCTTGTGCCAATTCATGATCGGAAAGACCAGTGCCACATCGCGGGCAATAGGGAGCAACGCGGTGATCTTGAACTAAGAGGCCCTTATTCCAAATTTGTTGCAGCGACCACCAGACGCTCTCGACATACTCGCTAGACATCGTCCAATAAGCTTCATCGAAATCTACCCAGAAGCCCATTCGATTTGTCATCGCTATAAATTCATCAACGTGTTCCTGTACTGAAATTCGACATTTAGCATTGAACTCAGCGATTCCATATTTTTCGATATCGCCCTTGCCGCTAAAACCAAGTTCTTTTTCAACTGCGATTTCAACCGGAAGGCCATGGCAATCCCAACCTGCTTTTCGAATTACCTGATGACCCTTCATTGTTTGATAACGAGGGAATAAATCCTTAAATACTCGAGCTTCAATATGGTGGGTGCCCGGTTTGCCATTCGCAGTAGGAGGGCCTTCGTAGAAAGTCCAGGAAGGTGCGCCATCTCTAGCAGAGATGGTCTTCTTAAAAATTTCTTGGGTCTGCCAGAAAGTTAGAATTTGGTGCTCGACCGCAGGAAGGTCAATTTGAGGCGGGAGCGATTTAACGTTCGACATTACCGCAAGTCTAGCGCGGCAAAGTTGGTGATCAGCCACGCAAGGTCTAATCTGTGCGCCCTATGGTTAAAAAAGTTACTAAGAAGTCGACCCCCGCTGCCAAGAAGAGTGCGGGCAAGAAAGCCGCTCCAGCGAAGAAAGCCGCTCCAGCAAAAAAGGTAGTTGCTAAAAAAGCTGCCCCTGCGAAAAAAGTTGCAGCAAAGAAAGCACCGGCCAAGAAGGCAGCGAGTACGCGCTCTCCAAATATTGTTAAACCGCAATTGGCCAAGAAGGCGGTCGGTAAGCCATTCCCTGCAAAATTACAGAGCACCACAAAGGGTGATTCAACAACCATCACCGTTACACCTAACGAAGTTGCAGTAGCTGAAGTTGTTGTAGAAGAGCGTCGCTTAACCATGTTGCCACCTCCGCGTCCCATAAAGAGCGGCAAGAAGGGCCCTGGGCTAAAGCCAATCAAGGGCGCACCACAACCACTATTGATGGGTGAGAACGTCGAGAATTGGAGCGCTGCGGAATTAAAGGCGATGCGCAGTGAACTCGCCAAGGATCTGACTCGCTTGAAAGAAGAATTAGCTGCAGTCGAGAGCGATATGGAAGATCTAATTAGCTCTGCTGGCGTAGGTGCTGGTGATGATCAGGCAGATGCTGGTACCAAGACTTTTGAACGTGAACATGAGATGTCTCTGGTTTACAACGCACGTGACATGGTTATTCAAACCGAACGGGCCCTAGAACGTTTAGATAGCAAGACTTATGGCCGCTGCGAAGTTTGCGGAAACTCAATCGGCAAAGCCAGACTTCAAGTTTTCCCAAGAGCCACCCTTTGCATGTCCTGCAAAGCTAAAGAGGAACGACGCTGAATTATTCGGTTCGACGCAAGTTAGCAATAACTGCTTTTCTTATTTTTCTTTTGGATTACGCAACCAAAGTCTGGGCCGTTAAATTCTTGACCGATTCCGACATTAAGGTGATCGGCAATCTAATAAAATTCTCACTAACCTTTAATAAGGGCGCCGCATTTAGTCTGGCAACTAGCAAGACCATCTTTTTATCCTCCTTCGCCATCTGTGTTGGCGCAGCGATTATCTATTTTGGACGAAAAACTGAAAGTTCAAAGTGGGCTGTTGCATTGGGCTTAGTACTTGGTGGAATTTGCGGCAATCTGGCAGATCGAATCTTTCGTGCTCCAGGTGGACTGCAAGGGGCGGTAGTTGACTGGATTAAATTTGCGCATTGGCCTACCTTCAATATTGCCGATTCCTCGGTTGTACTTGGCGGGGCTTGCCTGCTTTACTTGCAAATGAGAAAAATTCCCTATCGCAACAATATTTCGGGGAGCGCTAATTAAATGGAACGTGAAATAAAGAATCTATTAATCCCGGAAGGCTTAGATAAAGAACGCGTAGATGCGGCGCTCTCTCGATTATTGGGGCTCTCTAGATCAACCGTTGTGACCATGATTGAAGCAGATGAAATAACTATGGGCCGCAAGGTCTTAACAAAGTCTGACCGCGTTAATTCTGGTGATTTCATAACGGTAGTTATGCCCGAACCAAAGGGTGAGCCGAAATTAGTTGCTACGCCTATTGAAGGATTTAAAGTTGTCTACGATGATGAAGATGTAATTGTTATCGACAAGCCTGCTGGAGTTGCGGCGCATCCAAGTCCCGGTTGGCGTGGGGCCACAGTAATCGGTGGCGTTGTTGCTGCTGGCTACCAAGTTGCAACAAGTGGAGCGGCCGAACGACAGGGCATTGTCCACCGGCTAGATGTTGGAACAACTGGCTTGATGGTTATCGCCAAAAACGAGAATTCATACAGCGACCTCAAACAACAGTTTAGAGATCGAAGCGTTACCAAGGTTTATCACGCGCTAGTTCAGGGCCATATGGATCCATCAGAGGGAACCATTGATGCGCCAATTGATCGTCACCCAAAAGAGGATTACCGATTTGCTGTTGTTTCAGATGGAAAACCAAGTATTACTCACTACACCTCACTTGAATCTTTTCCTTCAGTTTCACTGCTCCAGATTGAATTAGAAACTGGTCGCACTCACCAGATCCGGGTGCACTTCTCTGCACTTCGCCACCCCTTAGTTGGGGATATGACCTATGGCGCTGACCATACGATTGCCGAACGGTTAGAGATCACTCGTCCTTGGCTACATGCCAGAGAGCTTAAATTCCGTCACCCCGGCACCGGGGCGCAGATTGAATTCTTCTCGGAATACCCGGCCGATCTGACACGCACGCTAGAAATTTTGGCCGGAAACGCTTCGGCGATTTAACTGCGTAGTAATCTCCCATAAATGCCGTCAGATCCAAATTTCGTCCACTTACACGTTCATACCGAGTATTCAATGCTCGATGGCGCTGCTCGTGTTGATGAACTCGTTGCGCAAGTTGCAAGAGAAGAGATGCCGGCAATTGCTATTACTGATCATGGAAATGTATTCGGAGCATATGAATTTAATAAGAAGGCGTTAAAGGCTGGCGTCAAACCGATCATCGGAATTGAAGCGTATGTAGCTCCCGAATCTAGATTCGATAAATTTCGAGTCAAGTGGGCTGATGGCGGCGAGGATGATGTTTCAGGCGGTGGCGCGTATACACATATGACTTTATTGGCTGAAAATAATTTTGGTCTTTCTAACCTTTTCAAACTCTCATCTCTAGCTTCTCTTGAGGGCTATTACTACAAGCCAAGAATGGATCGCGAACTACTTTCAAAATATGCGACTGGAATTATTGCCACAACCGGATGTCCGGGCGGTGAGATTCAGACCAGGCTCCGAATGGGGGCTTACAAGGAAGCTGTGAAAGCAGCGAGTGAACTTCGAGATATTTTCGGAAGAGAGAATTTCTTCCTGGAGATTATGGATCATGGAATTGATATTGAAAATCGAGTCAAGGCTGATCTATTAAAGCTAGGTAAAGATCTTGGCCTACCGCTTTTAGCCACGAACGATCTTCACTACACCAAGCACGAAGATGCACCTGCGCATGAAGCACTCCTATGCGTCCAATCTGGTTCAACTCTTGCCGATCCAAAACGTTTCAAATTTGAAAACTCCGAGTTTTATCTAAAGAGTGCAAAAGAGATGCGCACGCTCTTTGCAGATCTACCTGAGGCATGCGATAACACCTTGCTGATTGCGCAACGCTGCAATATAACGATGCGTGAAAATGAAAATTTAATGCCAGAGTATTCAGTGCCTAAGGGGGAGACCGAAGACTCTTGGTTGCGCAAAGAGGCCAATGCCGGCCTGCAAGCCAGGCTTGAAGGCAAAGTTCCGACCGAATATCAGGAGCGGTTAGATTATGAATTAGATGTCATGATCAAGATGGGCTTTCCCGGCTACTTCCTTGTTGTCTCTGATCTCTGTTCACATGCACGAAAAGTTGGAATCAGAGTTGGTCCCGGTCGTGGTTCGGCTGCGGGCTCCTTGGTCTCCTATGTATTAGGTATTACTGCGCTAGATCCAATAAGGCACGGCTTGCTCTTTGAAAGATTCTTAAATCCAGAGCGAATCTCCATGCCAGATATCGACCTAGATTTCGATGAACGCAGACGTTCGGAGATGATTGCTTATGCAACGCAGAAGTATGGTGATGACCGCGTCGCGCAAATCATTACCTACGGAACTATTAAATCTAAGCAAGCGCTAAAAGATTCAACGCGAGTTCTTGGTTACCCTTATGCCTTTGGCGACAAACTTACAAAGGCCTTGCCACCAACAGTGATGGGCAAAGATATTTCATTGGGTGGCGTTTTTGATCCAGAAAATGATCGTTATGGCGAAGCCGGTGAGTTTAGAACTCTTTATGAAACCGATCCTGACTCAAAGCGCATTGTTGATACCGCCCGGGGGCTTGAAGGTTTAAAGAGACAATGGGGCGTTCATGCTGCTGGCGTGATTCTTAGCCGCGAACCATTACTTGAAGTAATTCCAATCCATAAGCGAGACTCTGATGGCGCGATTATTACCCAATTTGATATGGGCGCCTGCGAATCTATCGGACTTTTGAAGATGGACTTTCTGGGTCTTCGAAACCTTTCGGTTCTAGATGATTGCCTACTTAATATAAAAGCAAATCAAAATATAGATTTAAAGTTAGAAGATCTCTCACTCGATGATCCAAAGACCTTCGAACTCCTTGGTCGCGGCGAAACGTTAGGTGTCTTTCAGCTAGATGGTGGCCCGATGCGCGCGCTACTTCGCCAGATGAACCCCGATTCATTTGAGGATATTTCAGCTGTTATTGCACTCTATCGTCCAGGACCAATGGGAGTAAATGCGCATAATGATTATGCCGACCGTAAAAATAAGCGACAAGAAGTCTCTTCCATTCACCCTGAACTCAAAGAAGCACTTTCTGAAATTCTCGATGATACCTATGGCCTAATTGTTTATCAAGAGCAAGTTATGGCGATCGCCCAAAAGGTGGCTGGTTTTAGTCTGGGGCGCGCAGATCTGCTCCGTAAGGCGATGGGTAAGAAAAATAAGGAGATTCTTGATAAAGAATATGTAAATTTTGAAAAAGGTATGACCGATAACGGATTCTCTAAATCTGCAATCGATAAATTGTGGGAGACGCTGATTCCCTTCTCCGATTACGCCTTCAACCGAGCACACAGTGCCGGGTATGGCATCGTCTCTTATTGGACCGCCTATTTGAAGGCAAATTACCCAACCGAATATATGGCTGCGCTATTGACCAGCGTGCGCGATGATAAAGATAAGAGCGCGCTTTACTTAAACGAGTGTCGAAGAATGGGCATCAAAGTTTTACCACCGGATGTAAATGAATCAACCGGGGATTACACGCCACTTGCCAATGACATCCGATTCGGATTAACCGCAATTCGAAATGTTGGCGAGAATGTAGTCGCTTCAATCGTCGCTAGTCGCAAGGAGAAGGGACGTTACCTATCTTTTGGTGATTTCCTAACTAAGGTTGATGCCATAGTTTGCAATAAGAAGACGATCGAATCGCTAATTAAGGCCGGCGCCTTTGATTCTCTGAACCATCCGCGCAAAGGCTTGAGTCAAATTTTCTTAGAGGCGATAGATTCGGTCATAGAAGCAAAGCGCGCGGAATCAATTGGTCAATTTGATTTGTTTGGAAGCGCGGGATCAGATCACCCAAGTGCGGTTACTGGAATTGAAGTTGAAATTCCAGATCAAGAATGGGAAAAGGCGCTCTTACTAAGTTATGAGAGAGAGATGCTTGGTTTATATGTTTCCGACCATCCATTGCTTGGTGTCGAACATTTACTGCGCGCAGCTACCGATATGCCAATTAGTCAGATTGGTGAGGATTCAACCGGGCACGAACAGATCGTCACGATTGGCGGTTTGATAACCCAGATTCAACGAAAGGTTTCTCGTACTGGTGATTCTTGGGCGATTGTTACAATTGAGGATTTAGCTGGCGCTGTTGATGTGATGTTCTTTGCCAAGGCCTATTCGCAACATGCGATGAGTTTGGTTGATGATCGAATTGTGATCATTCGTGGGCGCGTCGATAAACGCGAAGAAGCGCCAAAGTTGATGGCGTTAGATGTCTCACTACCCGATATCAGTGCTGCACCAACTGGACCACTTGTAATTAGCATGGAGAGCGTTCGTTGCACGCCACCAGTTGTGGATCGAATCAAGGAGATCCTGCGCTCTCATCCAGGAAAGCGCGATGTCCACTTGAAACTAGATGATGGTAAAAAGAGTTTGGTTATGAAGCTTGGGGACGAACTTCGGGTTACCGCCTCGCCAAGTCTCAGTGCTGACCTTAAATCCATTTTGGGTCCAGATTGCTTGGTTTAATCTAGTTTCATCTAATTCGCAGCAGGGTGGCAATGCGCTGCAATAGAATTGATGCATGGCGCCAGAGGGAATTAGAACCTTAGATCTTCGGGGGAGATCTCTCTCAAAATCGCAATATCAATCGGTTCTACCCAGAGCCCGTTTGGATGTTGATGCCGCGCTAGCTGCAGTAAAACCAATCTTGGAGCGAGTAGCCAATGGTGATGAAGGTGAGTTAATTAAATTAGCCCTTGAATTTGATGGTGTTGCCCCAGTGCAAGTGAGAGTTCCGAAAGCGGCGATTGAAAAAGCCCTCGCTGCACTTGATCCAAAATTAAAGAGCGCATTAGAAGAAGCAATCAAGCGTGTAAAGCGTGTTCACGAAGATCAAACCCGGAACGATAAAACGACCCAAGTTGTTGATGGGGGATCAGTTACACATAAATGGATACCAGTAGATCGTGTCGGGCTATATGTACCTGGCGGCAATGCGGTTTATCCAAGTTCGGTAATTATGAATGTGGTTCCGGCGCAGATTGCAAAGGTTTCCAGTATTGCAATTGCCTCACCGCCACAAAAAGATAACGACGGACTTCCAAATAACACTATCTTGGCAACCTGCGCTTTATTAGGTATCGATGAGGTGTATGCAATTGGTGGCGCTCAGGCAGTAGCAATGTTTGCATATGGTGTAGACGGAGTTTGTGAAGCAGTTGATATGGTCACTGGCCCAGGAAATATTTATGTAGCGGCAGCAAAGCGGGCGCTGCGCGGCAAGATTGCAATCGATTCAGAGGCTGGCCCAACCGAAGTTGCTGTGCTGGCAGATGAAAGTGCAATTGCTAGAGAGGTAGCGGCGGATTTAATTAGCCAAGCCGAACACGATGTCATCGCGGCTGCAGTTTTAGTAACACCTTCAATTGAGTTAGCCAATGAGGTAACCCGCGAACTTAAAAAGCGAGTTAGCAAGACAAAGCACGAGCAGCGAATCCGAAGTGCGCTAAGTGGTGAGCAATCGGCCATAGTTCTTGTTTCGGATATCGCCCAAGGTATTGATGTCGTTAATGCATATGCGGCAGAACATTTAGAGTTACAAGTAAAAAATCTGGATTTTGTTGCGAAGCAGATTAGAAATGCTGGAGCTGTATTTCTTGGTAGATATTCACCAGTCTCGCTTGGTGATTATTCGGCTGGCTCAAATCATGTTCTGCCTACCGGTGGTTGTGCCTGTCACTCAAGTGGCTTATCGGTGCAAACATTTCTAAAAGGTGTGAGTTTTATTTCCTATGATGAAAAGGCTTTCAAAGATATTTCAGAAAATGTCATTAGATTGGCAAAATCAGAAGATCTCCCTGCCCACGGTGAAGCCATGAGTGCAAGGCTTGAAGATGAGTAGTAATTCATCCGGGGCAAACCAGGAGAGCCAAAATCCCAAGGGTTGGCCAAGTTGGCTACCTATTCGAAGTGATCTAGCTTCACTTACTCCATATGGCGCCCCGCAAATGGGTGATGTTGTTGCACTTAACACAAATGAAAATCCCTTTCCCTTGTCAGAGGAACTTGTTAATTCAATGCTTCAAGCCTTGGGACCTGTTCTACACAATTTAAATAGGTATCCAGATCGCGATGCAGCTTTACTTCGTGAGAAATTGGCTGCTTATATAAATACCTCCCACGGATCGCAAATAACCAAAGAAAATATCTGGGTGGCAAATGGAAGTAATGAAGTAATTCAAACCCTGGCCCTAGCTTTCGGCGAGCGAAAGATCCTTGGCTTTACTCCTTCATATTCCGTGCACCCGTTAATTGCTCGAGTCGTGGGTTCGATCTGGGTGGAGGGAAAGCGCAATCCCGATTTCACACTTAATTTGAAGACTGCACTTTCGGAGATTTCCGAGCATAAGCCTTCACTTACATTTATCACTACGCCAAATAACCCAACCGGAACTCTCTTGTCGCTAAACGAGGTAGAAGAACTCGCCAAGGCAACTGCTTTGGTTTCAGGGCTTTTAATCGTGGATGAGGCCTACGAAGAATTTTCAGTCGAACCTTCAGCAGTCTCGCTGATTGCAAAGTATCCAAATCTTGTTGTAGTCAGAACTATGTCAAAGGCATTTGCCTTTGCCGGTGCCCGCGTTGGATATGCGGTCGCGAATCCAAGTGTTGTAAATGCTTGCTTAGTTACCAGATTGCCTTACCACCTAAGTAGCCAGACCCAAGCGATTGCATCGGTGGCCCTAGATCACGCCTCTGAGTTATTGGCACAAGTCGCCTTACTTACTAGCGAGCGAGAGTTAATTGCTGCCGAGCTTTCAAGAATGGGATATGAAGTGGTTGCAAGTAGTTCTAACTTCCTAATGTTTAAGGGATTCAAAGAGTCCGCTACTAAGGCTTGGGAAGATTTGGTAGATCAAGGAATTTTGATTCGAGACATTGGAATTGATGGCTACCTGCGAGTATCGGTTGGCACGCCAAAAGAGAATCAACGATTTTTAGCGGCAATCGCAGCGCTTAGGCAATAATAGAACCCTTGAACTCTTGCCCAGTCCAAATTCCATGAAATCAGGAGATGCCGATGAGAAGCGCACACGTTAACCGCAAGACCAAAGAGTCAGAAGTTGATGTCAAACTCAATCTTGATGGATCTGGAGTTGTCGAAGTTGATACTGGGGTTCCATTTTTTGATCACATGCTTTCACAACTCGGAAAGCATTCTGGTTTTGATCTGACTGTTAAGACAAAGGGTGATGTTGATGTGGATTCCCATCACACCGTTGAAGATACTTCTTTGGCTTTCGGGCAGGCACTTCGCGAAGCGTTGGGCGATAAATCTGGAATTAAAAGATTCGGCGATGCCATGGTTCCACTCGATGAAGTTCTAGTACAAGCGGCAGTGGATCTCTCTGGCCGACCATATCTAGTACACCGACAACCAGAGATTGTGGAGTTGATCGGCACCTTTGATACAACACTCGGTCGCCATATCTGGGAATCGATTGTTGCCGAAGCCCGGATTGCTTTGCATGTGCGCGTTCTGGAAGGGCGAAATGCACATCACGTTTTTGAGGCACAATTTAAAGCTGTCGCCCGCGCACTTAAGGAAGCGTGCGCAATTGATGGTCGCAGTACCGGAATCCCTTCCACCAAGGGCGTTCTTTGATCGCAATCCTTGATTACGGTTCCGGCAATTTACGTTCAGCGGCACGCGCCTTTGAATTAGCAGATAGCCAGACCGTTGTAACAAACGATCCAGATATTTGTGCAGAAGCAGATGGATTGGTTGTTCCAGGTGTTGGCGCCTTTGCCGCTTGCATGCAACAACTTATTGCGGCGGGTGGAAAAGAGATTATTGACGCCAGAGTGAAGGCTAGTAAACCACTTTTTGGAATTTGTGTTGGAATGCAGATTTTATTTTCACAGAGTTCAGAGAAAGGCCAGACTGGTGGTCTGAATATTTTGGCAGGAGAGGTCACTGAGATAGCCGCGCCCGTTCTTCCACATATTGGTTGGAACACAGTTGTTGCAGCCAGAGAGTCAAAGCTATTTGCCGGCCTGACTGATTCCTATTTCTACTTTGTGCATTCCTACGCGGCAAAGGGCGCTGTTGCAAATGCGAAAAATTCTTACGCCAATTACGGGGAAGTTTTCTTAGCGGCTGTTGAGCGAGATAACGTTGTGGCTACCCAATTTCATCCAGAGAAGAGTGGTGATGCTGGGGCCCGGCTAATTTCTAATTGGGTGCAATCACTATGAAAATGCCGAAGAAGTTAGAACTATTACCCGCAATTGATGTTAAAGGCGGTCGTGCGGTTCGGCTAGTCCAAGGTGAATTAAGCAAAGAGAGCCAATATGGTGCGCCGATAGAAGTTGCTTCGGAATTTGTCGTAGCTGGTGCGGAGTGGATCCACTTAGTTGATCTAGATGCGGCATTTGGTATTGGGAGTAATGCCGAGCTGCTTGCCGAAGTAATTGCAAGTGTAGATATAAAGGTAGAACTTTCTGGTGGAATTCGAGATGACGAATCGTTAAGAAGAGCATTAGCAACAGGATGCGCGAGAGTTAATCTCGGTACCGCAGCATTAGAGGATCCAGATTGGACTGCAAAGGTAATCAGCGAATTCGGTGATCGAATTGCCGTAGGTCTAGATGTGCGCGGTCACACTTTGGCGGCGCGCGGTTGGACGAAAGAGGGCGGGGAGTTATTTGAAACTCTAGAACGCCTTGATCGAGATGGCTGTGCCAGATATATCGTTACGGATGTTGCCAAGGATGGAACGCTGACCGGACCAAACTTAGAGTTACTAAAGGAAGTTTGTCAGGCTACGAAAAATCCTGTTGTAGCTAGTGGCGGAGTTTCCAAGATCAAAGATCTATTGGATCTAAGAGAGCTCACATCGATAGGTGTCGAGGGCGCGATTGTCGGAAAGGCCTTGTATGCAGGAGCATTTACATTGCAAGAAGCCTTGGAAGTTTCTGGAAAATGACCTTAGCGAAGAGAATTATTCCGTGCCTAGATGTAGCAGGTGGCCGGGTAGTAAAGGGCGTTAATTTTTTAAATCTTAAGGATGCGGGCGATCCAGTTGAGTTAGCAAAGCGCTATGGCCAAGAAGGCGCGGATGAAATTACCTTTCTTGATATTTCAGCAAGCGTTGAAGAGCGAACTACGACCTTAGAGATCGTCTCGCGCACTGCAGAACAAGTCTTCATTCCATTAACCGTTGGGGGCGGTATTCGCACCACCCAAGATGTAGATCGATTACTTCGCGCGGGGGCCGATAAGGTTTCGATAAATACCGCGGCGATTGCTAGACCGCAATTAATAAATGAAATTTCTGACCGTTTTGGAAATCAAGTTTTAGTCTTATCGGTAGATGCCAGGCGAGCGGGGACCAAATCTGGCTATGAAGTAACCACACATGGCGGCCGCGAAAGTGCTGACTTAGATGCTTTGGTATGGATCGAAGAAGCGATCGAGCGAGGCATTGGTGAAATTTTGCTCAATTCAATGGATGCTGATGGCACCAAAGAGGGATTTGATCTACCGATGATTGAGGATGTTCGTGCGATATCGCGAGTACCTGTAATCGCCAGCGGTGGCGCGGGTGTGATCGGTGACTTTGCCAAGGCAATTGAATCTGGGGCAGATGCAGTTTTGGCAGCGAGCGTCTTTCACTTCGGCGAGATCAAAATAAGTGATATTAAGGCCGCCTGGCGCGAGCAAGGAATTGCAGTACGCGATTAGCTGTAAATAGGAGAGAATTCTCCCGTGATATTTGAGATCCCAGTTGAAGTCGCTTCACATTTCGAGAAAGGCGAACTCGTCGCCGCCATCGCGCAAGATTTTCAAACAAATGAAGTCTTGATGCTGGCTTGGATGAACCGAGAAGCGCTGACTCTGACAATCGAGAGTGCAAGGGCTACCTACTGGAGTAGAAGTCGAAATAGCCTCTGGTTAAAGGGTGAAAGCTCGGGACATTTTCAAGAGATTAAAGAGATTTCATATGATTGCGATGGCGATGCCATTTTGCTTAAAGTAAAACAGATTGGTGCAGCTTGCCACACGGGGGAGCGCAGCTGTTTTCATAATAAGTTAAATGGAAAGTTCAGTGAATGAATTTAACTGAATTTCGGGATATCGCTAAAGACCATAATGTAATTCCGGTTTGGAAAAAATTCTTAGCCGATAGCGAAACCCCACTTGCGCTCTACCGTAAGTTGGCCAAGAACCGTCCCGGAACTTTTCTTCTCGAATCAGCAGAACATGGCGGTGCTTGGTCTAGATACTCTTTTATCGGAGTAAATAGCGAGGCGACCCTAAGCGAGAGAGATGGCAAGGCCTTCTGGGAAGGCAATATGCCGGCAGGTGCTCCATCTGGAATAGATCCTCTGGATGCGCTTCGCCAAAGCGCCGCACATCTCAAGTCTCCGCGACTTAATAACTTGCCACCCCTAACCGGCGGACTAGTTGGTTACATGGGTTATGACGCAGTCAAGCGATTAGAAAAAATTACTGGCCCGGCGAAGAATGAAATCAAACTTCCAGAAATGAGCTTTATGCTCACAACGGATTTAGCCGTTTATGACCATCAAGAAGGCGTCGTAACTTTGATTGCAAATGCGATCAATTGGGATGGCAGTGATGATCGCGTAGATGAGGCTTATGAAGCTGCGCTATCTCGGATTGAAATTATGGCGGCGGATTTAGCCAAGCCAAGTCCGGCTCATATCTCAAATTTGATTGAAAAAGTTGTGCCGAATTTCAGTAGAAGTACAAGTGACGTTGAATATTTCAAGAGCGTTGAAAGCATTAAGGAAGAGATTAAGGCGGGCGAGGCTTTCCAGGTTGTTTTATCGCAACGATTTAACATGGAGGCGAAGGCTGATGCCCTAGATATTTACCGGGTCCTTAGATTGCACAATCCCAGCCCATATATGTATTTGTTACGTTTTGGCGATGGCCTAGATGTGGTCGGATCTAGCCCGGAAGCTCTAGTAAAAGTTACCGATAAAGAGGTAATGATTCATCCTATTGCTGGCACTAGAAAACGTTCGACCGATCCAGAAGAAGATGCAAAACTAGGTGAGGAATTATTGGCAGACCCAAAGGAACGAGCAGAACATCTGATGTTGGTAGATCTAGGTCGTAACGATCTTGGTCGCGTCAGCGAGTCAGGTTCTGTCGAAGTAGTTGAATTTATGCACGTTGAAAGATATTCCCATGTCATGCATATTGTTTCAACCGTCATTGGAAAGTTAGCAAAGGGCAAGAGCGCGATTGATGCCCTGTTCGCAGTCTTCCCAGCAGGAACACTCTCTGGCGCACCAAAACCACGAGCAATGCAGATCATCGAAGATCACGAACCAGTAGGTCGTGGAATTTACGGGGGGACGATCGGCTATCTTGATTTCACTGGAAATATAGATACCTGTATAGCAATCAGAACAGCGGTTATTAAAGATGGCACTGCTTACGTCCAGGCGGGTGCCGGGATTGTTGCAGATTCAGACAGTGCAAGTGAGAATCAAGAGTGCTTGAATAAGGCAGCAGCAGTTTTAGGTGCGATAGCAACTGCTAACTCGATGGTTGGCCAGGAACTAAAATGAAAGAGATATTGATTCTAATTGCCACATTAATTCCGGTGCTGTATTTGGCCTACCGTTTAGTGAGGCGCGGAGTTTCAAAAAAATATGAGCGCCACCCAAAAACTCCTTGGAGTTCGTTAAATGAAGGAATAGATCCAAGCCAATGAGCACCGTACTTGAATCCATAATTGAAGGCGTCCTCGAAGATGTAGCGCAGCGACGCATTCCAGCTGGCAAATTAGCAGAACAATTATCAAGCGCACCTAAAGTAATTGATGCGTTAGCGGCGCTAAGCGCACCAGGTACTTCGGTAATTGCCGAAGTTAAGCGCGCCTCACCAAGCAAGGGCGATCTGGCAAAAATCAATGATCCGGCTTCACTTGCCGAGGAGTACCAAGCTGGCGGCGCTAGCATCATTAGCGTTTTGACCGAAGAGCGAAGATTTAAAGGTTCGATTGCAGATTTCACGGCAGTTCGAGAGCGAGTTACCTTGCCGCTGCTTCGAAAAGATTTCATTGTGACTGAATATCAAGTCATGGAGTCTCGGGCTATTGGTGCGGATCTACAACTTTTGATAGTAGCCGCGTTGAGCAAATCGCAGCTTAAAGATTATTTTCAAATGACTCACGAACTTGGAATGAATTCACTTATCGAAACTCACAATGAAGATGAGTTGGAAATTGCCCTAAATTTAGGCGCCAAGATCATCGGTGTTAACTCGCGAAATCTAAAAACGCTTGAAGTTGACCCACTTGCATTTGATCGCCTTCTGCCAAAGATCCCATCTGGGGTCATTAAGGTGGCTGAATCAGGGATTGCCAGCCGCGGTGATGTCTCACACATAGAAGAATTAGGCGGGGATGCGATCCTGGTTGGGGAGACATTAGTCAAGGCATCGAACGCTGGCGTTGGAATTCAAACCCTCTTAGGTCACTAACAATCGCTATTATTTGCAGATGAGTAGCGCTACCACTCCAACTTTGGTTGAAGATTTTCTCGGGCACTTTGGCCCTTACGGTGGTCGTTTCGTTCCAGAAGCGCTCATAAGTGCGCTCGATGAATTAACGCAGGCGCATGAAAGCGCAAAGCGTGATCCCGAATTTCAAAATCAATTAGCAGAGCTTCATCGCACATACAC
This sequence comes from uncultured Actinomycetes bacterium, assembly GCA_903836945.1. GTDB lineage: Bacteria > Actinomycetota > Actinomycetes > Nanopelagicales > Nanopelagicaceae > AAA044-D11. The sequence goes on from CAILSO010000019.1 coordinate 86,104, forward strand.
CGGTCGCCCAAGCATTTTGACGGAGGCGAAGCGATTTGCAGAACATGCTGGGGGAGCTCGAATATTTTTAAAGCGTGAAGATTTAAATCACACTGGTAGCCACAAAATTAATAACGTTCTGGGACAAGCACTTCTAACCAAGCGAATGGGCAAGAAGCGCATCATCGCTGAAACTGGTGCCGGTCAACACGGTGTTGCATCTGCAACCGCAGCGGCGCTGCTTGGGTTGGAATGCGTTGTGTATATGGGTGAGGCCGATACCAAAAGGCAAGCGCTAAATGTTGCGCGAATGAAATTACTTGGAGCGCAAGTTATTCCAGTAACTCAGGGTTCGAAGACGCTTAAAGATGCGATCAATGAAGCGATGCGCGATTGGGTTACAAATGTAGCCACTACACATTATTTACTTGGCACGGTCGCCGGACCACATCCATTCCCGACTATGGTTCGAGACTTCCACCGAGTTATCGGTGTCGAGGCAAGAGCTCAGATGCTTGAAGAATTCGGTCGACTTCCTGATGCCGTTCTTGCTTGTGTTGGCGGCGGTTCAAATGCGATTGGAATTTTTCATCCCTTTATCGGTGATGCGAATGTCCGATTGATCGGATTAGAAGCGGGTGGAAGTGGCATTGAATCTGGAAAGCATGCTTCAACCATCAGTGGTGGTAGCGCAGGTGTTTTACACGGAACTAGAACTTATGTGTTGCAAGATGAAAACGGCCAGACCGTGGAATCCCATTCGATATCAGCCGGTTTGGATTACCCAGGAGTTGGCCCAGAACATGCATTCTTACATGACATCGGACGCGCTGAATATCGATCTATAACTGATGCGCAAGCGATGGAAGCATTCTCGATCCTTTGCAAGAGCGAAGGAATCATTCCAGCGATTGAAACCGCACACGCCCTCGCCGGCGCAATGATTATCGGCAAGGAACTTGGACCATCTGGTTGTTTGCTAATTAACTTATCTGGTCGTGGCGATAAGGATGTTGCCACCGCTGCTGAATATTTCAAGATCGAGCTGTAATGACGGCGCTCTCGAATCTACTTGTTAAGACGCAAGCCGAAAATCGCGCTGCACTAATTGGTTATCTCCCAGCCGGTTTTCCAACTAAAGAAAAATGCATTCTTGCAATCAAAGCAATGGTTACTGGTGGCGTAGATGCCATAGAGATTGGTTATCCATATAGCGATCCAGTTATGGATGGTCCGGTTATTCAAGCTGCTGCCGAACAATCTCTCGCCAATGGCACCAGCGCATCAGATGTATTCGACATTTTGGCGGCAACAGTTGCCTTAGGCGTACCCGCAGTCATCATGACTTACTGGAATCCAATTGAGCGATTTGGGATTGAAAAGTTTGCTGCCGAACTGGCCAAGCGCGGTGGCTCTGGAGTAATTACTCCTGACTTAACCATTGAAGAATCAGCAACTTGGAGATCGGCCTGCGCGAAATCCGATATCAATTCAATCTATGTCGTAGCTCCTAGTACGAGTGATGCCAGATTGCCCAAGGTTGTTGAAGCTTGCTCGGGCTTTGTCTATGCCGCAAGTTTGATGGGCGTAACCGGTACTAGAGGTTCGGTTTCGGGTAATGCAAGTGAATTAGTCGCCCGAATTAAATCTCATACCTCAACTCCCGTTGCAGTTGGCCTTGGGGTTTCAAATGGCGCCCAAGCCAAAGAGGTTGCGCAGTATGCCGATGGTGTAATTGTTGGCTCGGCCTTCATTCGTAAATTGCAAGAGAACGATAATTTTGATCGCGCGCTGGAAGCGATAACTGCACTAGCAAAAGAATTAGCTATTGGAGTTCGTCGATGAAGAAGTTGCAACCGTGGCTAACACTGGCCGCTCGAATTATTTTGGGCGCAACCTTGCTCGCCGCTGGCATCCTAAAAATCAAACACCCTTCAGAGGCGGCATCTTCAGTTCGTGTCTACAAATTATTGCCGGTAAGTCTGGCAAATATTCTGGGTTACAGCTTGCCACCGATTGAAATTGGGTTAGCGATATTCCTATTAGTAGGTATTTGGGTTAAACGGGTTGGAGCAATCTCAGGAATCTTGATGGTGGTATTTATAATCGCGGTCGGTCAAGCTTGGGCGCGAAAATTGGCAATTAATTGTGGCTGCTTTGGTAACGGGGGAGTTACTGCGGATGGAAAGGTGCATCCTCTGACCTATCTGACCGAAATTATTCGAGATATCGGGCTTGCCGCACTTGCTTATTACTTGTATCGCTATCCACACGGTAAATTGAGCATCGATAAATTAGATAAATTAGATAAATTAGATAAATCTGAAGAAGTAAGCGAATAGAGACGGGGAAACTTATGGCCATGGAACCAAAAAAAGATAAGGGTATGCGCGGACTAGTTATCGGCATGGTCCTATTTGTAGTTGTAGTTGGCGTCGCCTTCTCGCTCTATTCAAATAAGAGTAATTCAGCAGCATCAATTCCATCTTCAGTATCAAAGGCAGATGGTTATGGGGTTGTATTTAATGCCAACGCCAAGCCACAGATCGATATCTGGGAGGATTTCCAATGCCCAATCTGCCAACGATTTGAATCGATTAATAATTCATACCTAAATCAAGTTGCTCAATCTGGTAAGGCCAAAGTGGTCTTTCACCCAATGAGCTTTATTGGTGCGGAGTCAATTTTGGCTGCAAATGCTGCTGCTTGTTCAGCCGATCAAAGCAAGTTCTTGGAGTATCACAAGTTGCTTTATCAGAACCAATCTACAACTGAGAATTCGGGAAAGTGGAGCAATCAATTCCTAGAACAACTCGGTCAAGTGGCCGGAATCAGCAATAACTCATTTATTAATTGCATCCAAAGTGCCAAATATGGAAATTGGACCAAGAATATAAATGCTGATGCCGCTGCGAAAAATGTTAACTCAACCCCAACTGTATTTGTAAACGGAAAAGAGTTGGATCGCGCGACTCAATATATGGATGGCGCCGCCTTCCAAAAGGCGCTCAAAGATGCTGGAGTTAAGTAAGAAATAAATGCACTTTTTTATTCCAACTCCAACAAATTCAAAGTTGGAGTTGGGAGTTTTAACAGTCCATTACTACGCACTCTGCATTCTGCTTGGAATAATCTGCGCATATCTTCTAACCAAGAAGCGATATCTCGCTAGAGGTGGAGCTGCTTCGGAAGTTTCAGATCTACTTTTATATCTAGTGCCAATTGGAATTATCGGTGGCCGGCTTTATCACGTAATTTCTTCACCAGATGCATATTTTGGCAAGAACGGTAATGCCCTCGCCGTATTCAAGATTTGGGAAGGTGGCATGGGGATTTGGGGTGCGGTAGCGCTGGCAACACTTGCGGCCTATTTATATTTTCAAAGACATACTTCAAGCGTTGGGTTTGCAATCTTTGCAGATAGCGTTGCACCCGCGCTTTTGATCGGACAGGCAATTGGCAGATTTGGCAATTGGTTTAACGCAGAACTCTTTGGCAAACCCTCAACTCTTCCTTGGGCACTTGAGATTCCACTAGAAAAACGACCTGATGGTTTTGCTCATTTTTCTACCTTTCACCCAACATTCCTTTATGAGGCTCTCTGGTCTCTCCTGTGCGCACTCATTTTGATCTACCTCCCAACGGTTATTAGATTAAAGCCCGGCCGATTATTTATCGCCTACATTGCGCTTTATTCATTTGGCCGCTTTTGGATTGAGAGCATCCGAATAGATAGCGCTCATAAAATCTTGGGGCTACGGCTAAATATGTGGGTCGCTGCGACTGCTTTCCTTTCGGCAACAGTGGTTTTGGCTATCTCCTTGCGAGAAAAAAGTGAAAGTTAAGGATTAGAATCAGAACATGGCTTTAGAAGATGTATATCAACGAAACCTGCACCATAAGACCCACAAAGCAGGTTGGCTTCGCGCTGCAGTATTAGGTGCAAATGATGGCTTGGTTGCAACCGCATCTTTGATGATTGGTGTCTCGGCGGCAAAAGCTGGCGATGTTTTAGTTGCAGTCGGAGTAGCTGGTATCGCCGCAGGTGCACTATCAATGGCGGTCGGTGAATACATTTCAGTACGTTCTCAAAACGATATTGAAGAATCTGATCGTCAAATGGAGATCGAACATCTAGCTACCGATCCAGAAGGAGAACTTGAAGAACTCACACAAATTTATGTAGAGCGCGGCCTTACGCGAGAGCTTGCCTCGCAGGTTGCAAAAGTTATGACCGAGAAGGATGCCCTCGGTGCCCACCTTCGCGATGAGCTCGGGCAATTTGAACATACCAAGGCGCGTCCGGTTCAAGCCGCAATCGCTTCCGCAATCAGTTACACAACCGGTGGAATAGTTCCGTTGCTTGGGGCGCTTGCTCCAACAGCCGGCACCAAGAATTTAAGCATCGTCCTATTTACCTTGATCGGCTTGGCTGGAACTGGCGTCATTAGCGCCCGCCTAGCTGGGGCCACTTACTGGAAGACCACCTTGCGCGTGCTTATCGGGGGCTCAATTGGAATGGCGATCACAGCAGGAATTGGCTCGCTGGTTCACCTTTCCGGTATCTAATTGCTAGGCTTTCCTTCCCTGGTTAGAGGCTAAAGTTAGAAGCTAACCAAAATTTCGTTGGGCCACTGATGTCCCGACCGTTCATCAGGAGCGATCGTGACTTTATTTTCAACAGTGCCTTCAGCACAGGGTTTGTATGACCCAAATCAAGAGCGTGACGCTTGTGGTGTTGCAATGGTCGCTACCTTAAATAAAAAACCAACTCACGAGATTGTTTCAAAGGCGCTGACAGCTCTTCGCAACATGGAGCATCGCGGTGCAACCGGAGCAGAACCAGATAGTGGTGACGGTGCTGGAATATTAATTCGCATCCCAGATGCCTTCTATCGCGAAGTTGTTGAATTCAAACTTCCAGAAGCTGGTAGATATGCAACCGGAATTTTCTTTATTGATCCTTCATTTTCTGAGAGAAGTGAAGTAGAAAAGATTGCCAATGAAGAAGGCTTAGTAATTTTAGGCTGGCGCAAACTTCCAACCAATCCAAGCAAGTTAGGCAAAACGGCAATTTCTGTTATGCCTAATTTTGAGCAGATTTTTATTGCTGGAAAGAGTAACGAGAGTGATCTAGATTTAGATCGCCTCGCCTTCTGTTTCCGCAAGCGCATCGAACATGCCTATGCACTTTATGTTCCATCACTCTCTTCTCGTACCATTGTTTATAAGGGAATGCTAACTACTCTGCAATTAGAGGAATTCTTCCCAGATCTTTCAGATGAACGTCTAGCTTCGCCACTTGCTCTTGTGCATTCACGTTTTTCTACAAATACTTTTCCGTCCTGGCCGTTGGCCCACCCATACCGTTACATCGCACACAACGGCGAGATTAATACGGTTCGAGGAAATCGAAATTGGATGCGGGCTCGCGAAACACTTCTAGCGAGTGATCTAATTCCTGGAGATCTCTCTCGGGTATTTCCAATCGTCGATAACGAGAGCAGTGACTCAGCTTCCTTTGATCAAGTACTAGAACTTCTGTACCTAGGCGGACGCTCGCTGCCACACGCAGTTTTGATGATGATTCCCGAAGCATGGGAGAACCATGCAACGATGCCGCAAAACCGACGCGACTTCTATAAGTTCCACTCTTCACTTATGGAACCTTGGGATGGCCCAGCCTGCATTACTTTCACAGATGGAAATCAAATCGGAGCAGTTCTAGATCGAAACGGTCTACGACCATCTCGTTATTGGATCACCAAAGATGGTCTCGTAGTTCTTGCCAGCGAGTTCGGAGTGCTAGATGTAGAACCTGAAAACATTGCTAGTAAGGGACGTTTGCAACCTGGCCGTATGTTCTTGGTTGATATCGAAGAAGGTCGAATCATTGAAGATGGTGAGATCAAGGATCAATTGGCTGATGCTGCACCTTATGGCGAATACCTTCATGCTGGTTTGGTCACATTAGAAGAACTTCCTTCACGTGAACACATTGTTTACCCACACTCATCTGTCATTCGCCGCCAGCGCGCATTTGGTTACACCGAGGAAGATCTTCGCGTAATCATCACTCCGATGGCTAAGAATGGCGCCGAACCTCTTGGTTCGATGGGAACCGATTCACCGATCGCTGCACTCTCAGCAAAGTCAAGGTTGCTATTTGATTACTTCTCACAACTTTTCGCCCAAGTCACCAACCCGCCACTTGATGCTATTCGTGAAGAATTAGTTACAAGCCTCGGTGGAACAATTGGCCCAGAGCACAATCTGCTCGATCCAGGTCCAGCTTCATGTCGTCAAATCACTTTAGATTTTCCAGTAATCGATAACGATGAGTTAGCGAAGTTAATTCACGTAAATGCTGATGGAAATCATCCAGGTTTCCAAGCCCATGTTGTTCGGGGACTATTCCCAGTCGGTGGCGGGGGAGAAGCGCTGCGCAATCGTTTGGAAGAGATTCGCGCGGAGGTTTCGCAAGCAATTAAAGATGGCGCACACATAATTGTGCTCTCTGATCGCGATGGCGATTCTGAAGAAGCTCCAATTCCTTCTTTATTACTTACAGCCGCGGTTCATCATCACTTAATCCGCGAGAAGACCCGGACCAAAGTTGGTCTGGTTGTTGAAACCGGCGAAGTCCGTGAAGTTCACCATGTTGCTCTGCTAATTGGCTTTGGTGCCGCCGCAGTTAATCCATATCTGGCGATGGAGTCGGCGGAGGACTTGGTTCGCCAAGGCGTTATCACTGGAATTACTCCAGAAAAAGCGGTTGCTAATTTAATTAAGTCACTTGGCAAAGGCGTACTAAAAGTAATGTCAAAGATGGGTATTTCTACAATCGCCTCATATACCGGAGCCCAAGTCTTCGAAGCAATTGGCCTATCTAGGGAAGTTATCGATGAATACTTCGTCGGTGTAACTTCAAAGCTAGGTGGAATTTCACTGGATGCGATCGCTGAAGAGACCATCAAGCGACATCACATTGCTTATCCACCAGGTGGTGAAGTACCTGGTACAAAGCGACTTCCTATTGGTGGCGAATATCAATGGCGCCGAGATGGTGAGCCACATTTATTCGATCCTGAAACTGTCTTCGCACTTCAACATGCGACAAGATCAAAACGTTATGACATTTTCAAGCGTTACACCGAACGCGTCGATAATCAATCAAAACGTCTGATGACCTTGCGTGGGCTATTTGAATTCAAAACCGGAGTTCGTCCAGCTATCTCAATAGATGAGGTTGAGCCACGTTCGGAGATCATCAAGCGATTTGCAACTGGCGCGATGTCTTACGGTTCGATCTCAGCAGAGGCCCATGAAACTTTGGCGATCGCCATGAATCGCATTGGCGGTAAATCAAACACCGGAGAAGGTGGCGAAGATCCAGATCGCTACACCCTTGAGGCGAATGGCGATTCAAAGCGGTCTGCAATCAAGCAAGTTGCTTCAGGTCGTTTCGGCGTTACAAGTGAGTACTTGGTAAATGCTGATGATATTCAGATCAAGATGGCGCAAGGAGCCAAGCCAGGTGAAGGTGGTCAACTTCCGGGCAACAAGGTTTATCCATGGATTGCCAAGGTGCGTTATTCAACTCCTGGTGTTGGTCTAATCTCACCACCACCACATCACGACATCTATTCAATCGAAGATTTGGCACAACTAATTCACGACCTCAAGAATGCGAATAAGAATGCGCGCGTTCACGTGAAATTGGTTGCCGAAGTTGGAGTCGGAACAGTTGCTGCTGGCGTAAGTAAGGCGCATGCCGATGTTGTGTTAATTTCCGGACACGATGGCGGTACAGGTGCTTCACCACTTACATCTCTAAAACATGCCGGCGCCCCTTGGGAATTAGGTTTGGCAGAGACACAACAGACCTTGATGCTCAACGGTCTTCGCGATCGAATTGTTGTTCAAGTAGATGGTCAGATGAAGACCGGTCGCGACATCGTTATTGCAGCGCTCCTAGGTGGCGAAGAGTTCGGTTTTGCTACCGCACCACTTGTTGTTTCGGGTTGCGTAATGATGCGCGTCTGCCACCTAGATACCTGTCCAGTTGGTGTTGCTACTCAAAATCCAGAATTGCGTAAGCGCTTCTCTGGAAAGCCGGAGTTCGTCGAAACCTTCTTTGAATACATTGCAGATGAAGTTCGCGAACACTTAGCTGCTCTGGGCTTTAGATCTCTCGATGAAGCAATCGGTCAGGTTGAATTTCTAGATACCAAGAAGGCAATCGACCATTGGAAGGCAAGTGGCCTTGATCTAGCACCATTACTTGCAGCGCCGGTATTCCAATCTGATGCACCACGCAAGAATTCAACAGTTCAAGATCACGGCCTAACTGCAGCACTTGATAATCAATTAATTGAATTAGCAAAGGCGGCGCTTGAGACCAAAGCGGAAGTTAATATCCAAGTTCCAGTAAAGAATGTGAACCGCACAGTTGGAACGATGCTTGGCGCAGAGATCACCAGAAAGTTTGGGGGTGCTGGGCTTGCGGATAACACCGTGAATGTGACCTTGCACGGTACCGCTGGAAACTCATTTGGCGCCTTCATTCCAAAGGGACTTACTCTGCGTCTTTATGGAGATGCAAATGACTATGTTGGTAAGGGCTTATCTGGCGGTCGGGTAATCGTTCGTCCAGATGAGAAAGCAAGCTTTAACTCTGAAACAAATGTCATCGCTGGAAATGTGATCGGTTATGGATCGACTTCCGGTCAGATCATGATTCGCGGATTAGTTGGCGAAAGATTCTGCGTCCGTAACTCCGGAGCAACTGCAATTGTTGAAGGCGTTGGTGATCATGGTTGTGAATATATGACTGGTGGCACCGCGGTAATCCTTGGCCCAACAGGTCGAAACTTCGCAGCCGGCATGTCTGGCGGGCGAGCCTTCGTCTTGGATCTTGAATCACGACTAGTCAATCCGGAAATGGTTGATGTTCTAGCACTACCGACTGATCAAGAAGAGAATTTGAAATCTTTGATCTCACTCTTCCATGCCGAAACTGGATCAACAGTCGCAAAAGAACTTCTAGATGATTGGCAGAGTGCAAAGAGTCGAATCTCCTTGGTGATGCCAAGAGATTACGCGCGGGTACTTGCCGCAATGGAACGTGCTGAACGCGAAGGCTTACCAGTAGACCAAGCAGTGATGGAGGCGATTTAAATGGCAGATCCAAAGGGATTTCTAACAACGCCACGAGAACTTCCAAAGCGTAGGCCAGTTGATGTTCGCATTAAAGATTGGCGCGAGGTCTATGAAGAGCAAGATTTTGGCGCACTTCAAAAGCAGGCTGGTCGATGCATGGACTGCGGCATACCTTTCTGTCATCAAGGTTGCCCGCTTGGAAATTTAATTCCAGAATGGAATGACCTAATCTGGCGCGGGGAGAAGAGCGAAGCTATTGATCGCCTTCACGCGACAAATAACTTTCCAGAGTTCACCGGTCGGCTATGTCCAGCACCATGTGAAACTGCCTGCGTTGTTGGTATCAATGCAGATGCAGTGACTATTAAACAAGTTGAATTGCGCACCATTGAAGAAGCATTCGCAAATGGCAGCGTAAAACCACTTCCATCCGAGCGATTGACTGGAAAGACTGTCGCGGTTATTGGTTCTGGTCCCGCAGGTTTAGCTGCCGCACAACAATTAACTCGCGCCGGTCATACTGTTGCAGTATACGAACGAGGTGAGAAGCCAGGCGGACTACTTCGTTATGGAATTCCAGAATTTAAAATGGAGAAGGCAATCCTTGATCGTCGAATCGCGCAAATGGAAGCCGAAGGAACTCGCTTTAGAAGTGGTGTAAATGTTGGCGTCGATGTAACCGGACAAGAACTTCGCTCGAAATATGATGCCGTTGTTCTCTCAGTAGGTGCGACAAATTGGCGCGATCTAAATGTTCCAGGTCGTGAGTTAAAGGGAATTTATCAGGCGATGGAATTTTTGCCTTGGGGCAATAAGCAAGGTCTTGGCGAATTGGATTCCGAACCACCAATCAATACCAAGGGCAAGCACGTTGTGATCCTCGGCGGCGGCGATACCGGTGCGGATTGTCTTGGCACATCTATTCGCCAAGGCGCAGCCTCAGTTACCCAACTCGAGATTATGCCTAGACCAACCGATGAGCGACCAGCTTCCCAGCCATGGCCAACCTACCCAATGATTTATCGGGTCAGCAGCGCACATGAAGAAGCAGGCGAGCGTCTTTATTCAGTTTCAACCGAAGAATTTATCGGGGATGGAAATGGAAATCTAAAGGCGATCAAACTTGTTGAATCAAAATTTGTGGATGGCAAGTTTGAAAAGGTGGCTGGCTCTGAAAAGGAAATCCCAGCCGATTTCGTCTTCCTTGCAATGGGTTTTGTCGGCCCGGAGAAATCTCCACTACTTCAACAACTTGAAGTCGAATTCGATGAGCGCGGAAACATAAAGCGCAATGGTGAATTCGCTACAAATGTAGAGGGCGTTTTTGTTGCGGGCGACGCCGGCCGAGGCCAGTCACTAATTGTTTGGGCAATTGCTGAAGGACGAAGTGCGGCAGCGGCAGTAGATGAATTCTTGGTGGGAGAGTCGCAACTTCCGGCACCAATTGAACCCACAACTCGATCATTAATGGTTTAACGTTAATTTTTGGTGTTTATTGAAATTTGAATCAACTAATTAGATTAAGGTAGAGGTATGCGTAGAGCGAAGATAGTTTGCACAATGGGTCCAGCGGTTGAAGCACCGGAGAAGGTGGATCAATTGATTGCCGCCGGAATGAATATGGCGCGCTTAAATCTCTCTCACGGCGGTTATCCCGAACATCAGGCGCGACTTGATGCGGTGCGAAGTGCTGCCGCCAAGGCGGGTAAAGCTGTTGCGGTATTGGTTGACTTACAAGGACCAAAGATTCGCCTTGCTCGCTTTGAAAATGGGCCGCATGATTTAGCTCGTGGTGACATATTTACTATTACCACCGATGAAGTACCCGGAACCAAAGAACGAGTTGGCACCACTTACAAAGGGTTGCCAGGGGATTGCAGGCCAGGAGATCGAATTTTGATCGATGATGGCAAGGTCACTGTCGAAGTTATTGAAGTTAAAGGAAATGATGTTGTAACAAAGTGCATCGAACCTGGCGCGGTCAGCAACAATAAAGGCATCAACCTTCCAGGTGTTGCGGTCTCAGTTCCGGCGCTTTCGGAAAAGGATCGCGAAGATTTACGTTGGGGACTTCGCGCAGGTGCCGATTTCATCGCGCTCTCATTTGTTCGAAATGCAAAAGATATTGAAGATGTGCATCGCATCATGGATGAAGAAGGCATTCGTCGTCCAGTGATTGCAAAGATCGAGAAGCCACAAGCGGTCGATAACTTAGAAGAGATCGTCGCCGCATTCGATGGAATTATGGTTGCTCGCGGAGATCTCGGAGTTGAGATGCCAATTGAGGAAGTGCCGCTAGTTCAAAAGCGCTGCATTACTTTGGCCCGCGATGCCGCTAAGCCGGTAATTGTTGCAACTCAAATGTTGGATTCGATGATCACAAACTCTCGTCCAACTCGTGCGGAATCAACCGACTGCGCAAATGCGGTTCTAGATGGCGCCGATGCTTTGATGTTATCTGGTGAGACCAGCGTCGGTGACTTTGCGATTGAAGCTGTAGTAACAATGGCTCGCATCATCGAACGCACCGAAGAAGTAATGCTTGATCGAATTCCAGCCCTCTCGCATGCACCAAAGACAAAGGGCGGCGCTATTACAAAGGCAGCCGTAGATGTTGGTGCAATTGTCGATGCCAAATACTTAGTTGCATTTACTCAAAGTGGAGATTCAGCTCGTCGAATGTCGCGCTTGCGTTCGCCAATTAAAATTCTTGCACTAACCCCAGAAACCTCGGTTTATAACCAATTAGCGCTTTCTTGGGGTGTTGAACCAATGATTACCCCAATGGTTTCTCATACCGATGAGATGGTTAAGCAGGTTGATGCAATTTTGATCGATTCACATCGAGTTCAAAAAGGTGAAAATGTGGTGATAGTGGCCGGTTCGCCTCCTGGAATTCCTGGAAGTACAAATGCCATGCGCGTGCACCGCGTAGGTGATGCCGTTGAAGGCATCGCAGCTGCCTACCGTAAATAATCTACGTAGTTAGAGTCGATTTCGATCAGTTAGAATTGTCGGACGCCTCGGTACTCCAACGGTAGAGAGGGCGGACTCAAAATCCGCACAGTGTCGGTTCAAATCCGACTCGAGGCACATGAGCAAACAAGAGCCAACTATGCCGGCACACATACTTGTTGCCGAAGATGAGGCTTTGATTCGATTAGACCTAGTTGAAATGCTCACCGAAGCCGGTTACGAAGTTATTGCCCAAGCAACAAATGGGGTAGAGGCAATTGCTCTCGCTAAAGAATTTAAGCCAGATTTGGCAATTCTTGATGTAAAGATGCCAGAGTTAGATGGAATATCTGCGGCAGAACAAATTATTGAAATAGCACCAGTATTAATGTTGACTGCATTTAGCCAGAAGGAATTAGTTGAACGCGCACGTGATGCGGGCGTGATGGCATATGTGGTAAAACCTTTTAGCATTAATGATTTGACCCCAGCCATTGAGATTGCGATGAGTCGCCACCTTCAGATGCGATCGCTTCGAGATGAGGTGGCCGATCTCCACGAAAGACTTGAGACCCGCAAGGTCATTGATCGAGCCAAGGGAATTTTAATGCAGGCGCTAAACCTCACTGAACCAGCGGCCTTTAGTTGGATCCAGCGGGCGGCAATGGATCGGCGGATCAGCATGAAGGCCGTTGCCCAGGCGGTTATCTCGCCGGATTCGGTTCCAGAGCGCTAATTTCGCCGGGAGCCTGCGACTGGTATTTCAGACAGGTAACAATCCGATTAAGAGTGGCCTTTTACGCTAATTTAGATTGAATTCACCTGCTATTCACCTATAACCTTGCCACCTCCCTGTCCCGGGATGGAAATAAAAAGCCCTGTAGTAATACAGGACAAACAGGAAGGTCTACATGAACAAGAATACAAAGCGCATTCTTGCCGTTGTAGGTGCATCAGCTCTAACAATCGGAGCTCTTGTTTCTACATCAGCGCAAGCTGCAGTAACTTCAGTATCACTAGTATTTCAAGGACCACTTTCAGGTTCTGATGCACTAGCAGGCCAAGATGAACTTCTTGGAACACTGACAGCACTTCAGATGTACAACGATTCAAAGCCTGCCGTAAAGGTAACTTTGGTCAAGGCTGACGATCAAGGAGATCCATCAGTTGCTGGTCCAGTTTCTCAAGGTATCGCAACAAATAAGAGCGTTGTAGGTATCATCGGATCTGCTTACTCAGGTGCAACAATTGCATCATTCCCTGCATACAAGGCAGCCGGAATCCCAATGGTTTCACAATCAGCAACACGTGCAACCCTTACAGATCCAAAGGCATCTGACAACGGCTTCCCAATCTTCCACCGTGTTGTTCCACCAGATTCAGTTCAAGGTCCTGCGCTAGTTCGCTGGGCAACTGAAGGTGTTTCATCACCAAAGGTCTACGTACTTGATGACCTACAAACCTACTCAACAGGTCTTGTTGGATTCATGGCGCCACAACTTGCTAAGCAAGGTATCACTGGCGTTGTCTATAGCCACCAACCAAAGGGAACAACTGATTACACATCAGAAGTTTCAAAGATCAAGGCTTCAGGAGCTAACGTAGTTATCTACGCTGGTTACTATGCAGAAGCAGGTCCTTTAGCTAAGGCACTTAAGGATGGCGGTTATAAGGGCGTATTTGCATCAGGCGACGGAACAGTTAACGCTGGTTTCGTAACTGGCGCTGGCGCTGCTGCTGCAGAAGGCGCACGCCTAACAGCTCCAGACTTCCCATTCTCAGGTGTTGCAAATGCTGCTCAAAAAGCTGCATATACAAAGGCAACCGGGGAACCAATTTCTAAGGCTGACTCACACACATATGTTGTTTCATCATTCGATGCAACAAATGTATTCCTAACCTGTATCAAGGCTGGAAAGTTGACTCGTCCTGCAATTCAAAACTGCATTAACTCAGGAACCTTTGACAGCATGTCAGGCGTAAAGTTGAAGTTTGGACGTTACGGCGATGTTGTTGGTGGCGCACCAATCGGTGGCTTCAAGGTAGTTGGCGGAGTAATCACATACGTAGCAGCTAAGTAATCCTTAGTTTGAAACGAATGCGTTAATTCGCTTAGTCAGTTAGTCGATTTCTGGGGCTATTTCACTGTAATGTGAGGTAGTCCCAGAATCACTATGTATAAGGTCCCTCGATTGTTTAAAGTAAGAAAAGAGTCTGATGAATTTCTCAGTTGTCACTAGCCAATTTTGGCCGCTACTTATTAACGGTTTAGCGGTAGGCCTTATTTACGTTTTGATCTCCCTTGGCTACACCATGGTTTATGGAGTGCTTCGCTTGATTAACTTCGCGAACTCCGAAATCTTTATGGTTGGCACCTTCGCAACAGTTATCGTAACGCGTGATGTTTTTCATTACACAAGCGCCCACGACGCTCTCCACGGATGGAAACTGATTGCATCCCTACTTTTACTTTTGATCGCTTCAATGCTCTTTTCGGGAGTCACCGCGGTGCTTGTGGAATTAGTTGCTTACCGCCGACTTCGCTCAAAGGGTACTAACCGATTGGCGAGCCTTATTTCAGCAATCGGAACTTCGATCATGATTTCAGAGGGCGTGCGTATACTCACTAAGTCAGCTCCGGTTCCGACCCCACGTTTACTCTCAAAATTCAATTTATTCACGATCGGCTCTGTCGCGATTCGCATCGATACCTTCATGGTGATCATCGCTGCCGCGCTAATTTTCTTCCTAGTTGATCGTTTTGTAACCAAGACTCTTCTTGGAAAAGCTATCCGCGCAGTATCGATGAGTGAAGAGACTTCCAAGTTGATGGGAATCAACCTCAACCGCGTAATCTCAGCAACCTTCCTGATCGGTGGACTTGTTACTGGCGCGGCAGCATTTCTTTACATGCAGGTTTATGAAAATACTGTTTTTAACATAGGGTTCAACCTTGGGCTTGCCGCTTTCACAGCGGCAGTTTTAGGTGGAATTGGAAATATCCGTGGCGCTTTTTACGGCGGATTAACCCTGGGCCTCTTTGAGCAATTCGCCTCAGCAGTAATTGGAGGTCAATGGAAGGCCGTAACCGTTTTCACAGTTTTAGTTTTGGTACTTCTCTTCCGTCCAAATGGATTATTTGGCGAAGCTATCCAGCAGAGTAGGGTCTAATTCCATGGCTAATTTAAAGAACATTAACCTGCGTGATAAGGGTGCAAACCTTTGGGAAGGCTGGGATCGCCCAAAGCGCACCGCCTTCGTAGTAATTCTTATTGCTTTGGTGGGCTTGCTGCCTTACGGTGGGAATTTCTCATTCACAAGTATCTTAAATACGCCTAGTAGTTCTTACCAAGCAGTTCTTGTTTATCCAGTAGGTATGTTCGTTTTGATGGCTCTTGGATTAAACGTCGTTGTTGGCAAGAGTGGACTTCTAGATTTAGGTTATGTGGCCTTCTTTGCAATCGGTGGCTACACAGCTGGTTTACTCTCAGAACATACCCACCTAAATACCTGGGAAATCCTGCCAATCGGAATGGCAGCCGCCATGTTTGCTGGCGTTCTACTCGGTCTACCGACACTTCGTCTGCGCGGTGATTACCTAGCGATTGTGACTCTCGGCTTTGGAGAAATCGTTCGTATCGTTGCGCTAAATACCCAATCAATCGGTGCATCAACCGGTATTGCAAGTATTCGTACACCTCCTAAAACATTTGGTTTGCAATTCGACATCATGCACTCAAACTCATATTTCTGGGTTGTTCTTGCAATGATCTTGCTAGTTATCTGGATGATTCGCCGTTTTACAGTTCGTCGCCCAGGTCGTGCTTGGGAAGCGATCCGTCAAGATGAAGATGTCGCGATTCTTATGGGCGTTCCAATCTTGCGTTACAAGGTTTGGTCATTCTGTATTGGCGCAGCAATTGGTGGGGCAGCAGGAGTCATCTTCGCCTCAAAGACCCAATATGTTGCACCAAATATGTTTACCTTTAACGTCTCGGTTCTTATTCTCTCTTGCGTAGTTTTCGGCGGAATGGGAAATATGTGGGGTGTAATTCTTGGCGGCGTAATTTTGGCTTACTTGCCAGAACGTATCCGTTTCATTTCAAATGCCCGTCAATTGGTATTTGGAATCACCTTGGTTGTAATTATGAATTTGCGTCCAGATGGTCTCTTGCCGCGAAAGAAGCGCGAGAAACTTGGCGCCGCAAAGAAAGCAGGGGAAAATGTCTGAGCGCATTCTTGAACTCAAAGATGTCACTATGCAATTTGGCGGCGTTAAGGCCCTAGATGGCGTTAACTTTCATGTAAACAAGGGTGAAATTTGCGCGCTTATCGGCCCTAACGGCGCTGGAAAGACAACTGTCTTTAACGTTGTAACCGGCGTTTATAAGCCAACCTCTGGTGATATCACCTTTAAAGGCGAGAGCTTGCTAGGTCTAAAGCGGAACAAAATTACTTCAAAGGGCGTAGCTCGTACCTTCCAAAATGTTCGCCTCTTTGGTGATATGACCGCGCTTGAAAATGTAATGACTGCAACCGATGTTCATAAGAAGTCTGGTTTAATCGGCTCACTTTTCGGCACCCCTCGCGCTCGTCGCGAAGAGAAGGCTGGAAAGGCTCGCGCCCACGAACTTCTTGAATTCATGGGAATCGATCATCGCGCTGACCAACTTGGAAAGAATCTTCCATATGGTGATCAACGTCGTTTGGAGATAGCGCGCGCGCTCGGAACCGAGCCACAGATCGTTCTACTAGATGAGCCAGCAGCTGGTTTCAACCCAGCAGAGAAGGTGGCACTTGCAGCGACAATCAAGAAGATTCGCGATGCGGGTTACACCGTTTTGCTTATCGAACACGACATGTCACTGATCATGGGAATCTCAGATCGAGTAGCCGTTCTTGACTTCGGCAAGAAGATTGCTGACGGAACTACAACTGAAGTACAGAATGATCCAAAGGTTATCGAAGCATATTTAGGAGCACCTGCTGATGCGTCTTGAAGTTAAAGATCTCCGAGTTCAATACGGAAAAATTGAAGCTATTAAGGGAATCTCCTTTGTTGTTGAACAAGGTGAAATTGTTACCCTGATTGGCGCGAACGGCGCTGGCAAGACCACAACCTTGAAGACCATCTCAGGTTTACGCCCAGTTGCTTCAGGGCAGATCATTTACGATGGGCAAGATATCTCAAAGATGTCGGCTCACGAGCGAGTCAACCTTGGTATTTCTCAGGCACCAGAAGGCCGTGGAATCTTTCCAGGTATGACTGTTTTGGAAAACCTAGAGATCGGAAAGTACTCTCGCAAAGAACGCAAGAGCGAGATGCAAGAAGATCTAGATAAGGTCTACCAACTTTTCCCACGCCTTAAAGAGCGCACATCACAAGCTGGCGGAACTCTTTCTGGTGGCGAGCAACAAATGCTTGCAATTGGTCGCGCGCTTATGGCACGTCCTAAGGTCTTGTTGCTAGATGAGCCTTCAATGGGACTTGCACCAATGATGATTGCAAATATTTTCAACATCATCACAACAATTAATAAGGAATTGGGAACAACCATTCTTTTAGTAGAACAAAATGCACAGCAGGCACTGCAACGCGCTAACCGTGCTTATGTTCTTGAAACCGGAAACGTTGTTAAGACTGCTAATGCGCAAGACCTGCTAAATGATCCTGCGGTTCGAGCAGCTTATCTAGGAACTGGTGCCGAAAAGGGCCACCACTAAACCAAGGCTCGTATAGCTAATTTCGCTCAGCGAGGATCATGCAGGTGATTCTTGCTGAGCAAGTTCGCTCACCTTTATCGTTAGTAATTTCAATCTCGTAACAACAAAGCGTTTTACCTAATGTGACGGCTGTTGCAACCCCAGTTACGAAACCAGAAGTAGCAGATTTATGATGAGTGGCATTTATATCAACGCCGACAATTCTTCGATTTGGCCCAGCATGCAATTGTGTTCCAATAGAACCCAAACTCTCGGCTAAGACCACATTAGCGCCACCGTGTAGTAACCCAACTGGCTGGGTATTACCCTCGACAGGCATTCGACCAACCATGCGCGATGGCGAAGCTTCGAGAATCTCAATTCCCATCTTCTTATCTAACGCGCCACTGCCACGCTCTTTGACGATATTGAGGAAATCATCCATGTTGGAGATTCTAGCGAATAGACTCAATATTGATGAGCGTAAAAAAGAAACTTCTATTAATTGATGGCCATTCATTGGCCTATCGAGCCTATTACGCGCTCCCGGTGGAAAACTTTGCAACCGCTGCAGGTCAACCAACTAATGCGGTTTATGGATTTGCCTCGATGTTGATCAATTTGATCAGCTCCGAGAAGCCAACCCACGTTGCCACCGCCTTTGATGTATCGCGAAAAACTTTTCGTAGCGAGAAGTTTCCAGAATATAAGGCGAATCGAAGTGCAACGCCATCAGAATTTAAATCCCAAACTAGCCTGCTATTTGATTTAGTTGCTGCCTTTGGCATTCAAAGTTTTGCAATCGAGGGCTTTGAGGCCGATGACATCATCGCGACGCTAGCAAAGCGGGCACAGGCCGAAGGCTATGAAGTACTGATCTGCACCGGGGATCGAGATTCATTTCAGTTGGTAAATGAAATGACAACAGTGCTCTATCCAAAGCGCGGCGTTACCGATTTAGCCCGTATGACTCCAGAAGAAGTGCAAGATAAATATGGTCTTACCCCGGCTCAGTATCCCGATTTTGCCGCACTACGTGGTGACCCGAGTGATAACTTGCCATCGGTTCCTGGAGTTGGCGAGAAGACCGCCGCAAAGTGGATTCAAGAATATGGCTCGCTGGAAGAGTTGATTGTTAATGCCGATAATTTATCGGGTAAAGCCGGAGCCACATTTCGCGAATATATTCCCAAGGTACTTCTAAATCATGAACTGACAATTTTAAGAAGTAATGTTGATATTGCGAAGTCCACATCAGATTTGGCTTGGGATGGAATTGATAATGATGCAACAAACCAACTTCTAGATCGTTTGGAAATAAAGGCGCTAAAAGAGCGAGTAAAATCTATTGGCGGAAGTGTCAGCCAAGATAATGCCACCAAAGAGAGTGCTTCAAGCAATAACAAGCGGGCAACCAGATTAGTAAAGGAAATTAACTCTGACGATTTAGAGAAGTTACTTTCCGACCGCACAGATGCCATCGCGCTCGATTATTCAATCGTTGATGGAAAGTTAGTTGAATATTGCGTAGCGCTTGATGCAACCACAAATTATTTAGTGAGAAGTGGCTCTTTTGGCGATTGGCTCAAGGATCCAAAATTGCCAAAGTATTTGCATGGGGCCAAAGAATTTGCTCGAAACTATCCACTGGGTGGATTGGCTTTTGACACAGAACTTGCGGCCTATCTACTAAATCCAGGTGCCCGAAACCTTGAGCTTGCGGATTTAACCGAGCGCTTCCTGGGAATCGTTAACGCCGAACAAGCCGAAGATCTCTTCAATAGTTATAAGGGAGATCTGGCAAGTGCGATCTTTGCAATCACTGAGATCCTAATTAAGGAACTAGAGCAGAGAGATATGCTCAAATTGATGCAGGAGATAGAGATACCTTCCCTGCTTGAACTTGCAACGATGGAACGGGTTGGTATCGGGGTCGATAAGTCCAAATTGACTGATCTCCACCTCTTTTTTCAAAGCGAGGTAGATCGCGAAACCAAAGGAGCGCATAAAGAAGCCGGAAAAGAATTCAATGTTGGTTCGCCAAAGCAATTGCAAGGAATTTTATTTGATGATTTAGATCTACCAAGAACCAAGAAGATAAAGACTGGATTTACCACAGATGCTGAAAGTTTGGAATGGCTATTTTCAAAGACTAAGCATCCCATCTTAAAACATCTGCTTCGCATTCGTGAGGCTGGAAAATTGATGACAACGGTTCAAGGATTACTGGATTCCATTGCGAAAGATGGACGGATCCATACAATTTTTCAACAAACAGTTACATCAACCGGGCGGTTGTCATCTACTAATCCTAATCTTCAGAATATTCCAGTCCGAACCGATGAAGGTCGCAAAATTCGTGACTGTTTTGTTTCACAAGATCCCTTCGTCACCCTGCTTACGGCAGATTACAGTCAAATTGAAATGCGAATCATGGCCCACCTCTCGGGTGATGCGAACTTAATCGAAGCATTCCAATTAGGGGAGGACTTGCATTCAACCGTTGCCTCTTTGGTTTTTGGGGTGAAAGCTGATCAAGTAGATCCGGAGATGCGCCGGCAAATAAAGGCCATGTCTTACGGCCTGGCATATGGGTTATCTGCCTATGGTTTGGCGCAACAATTAGATCTATCGCCGACTGAGGCTGCGATCTTGATGGATAAATACTTTGAGCGCTTTGGCGGAATTCAAAAGTATCTTAAGAGCGTGGTTGTTGAAGCAGCAAAGAAGGGTTACACCGAAACCATTCTTGGTAGAAGGCGCTACCTTCCTGATTTAACAGATGAGAATCGGGCCCGACGCGAAATCGCCGAGCGCGCCGCTCTCAATGCACCAATCCAAGGATCGGCGGCAGACATTATTAAATTGGCGATGTTAAATGCCGCGCGAGCAATCGATGTAGCAGGATTAAAATCTCGCCTACTTTTGCAAGTTCACGATGAATTGATTTTCGAGGTTGCAAGTGGTGAAGAAAAAGAATTGACCGAGTTAGTAAGAAGAGAGATGGGGTCGGCATATAAATTGTCCGTACCTCTAGATGTAAATATTGGTATTGGAAAAAGCTGGGATCTTGCCGCCCACTAATATTGCAAAGTCTATTTCTGCTTATCAAGGGAAGCTTGGATTGCATTTACATCCTCTTGATTCTTAGCCAATCGATCTGCCGCGGTTAATCGATTTGACCCAAAAGAGATGATTGTGAAACCTATAACGATGCAGGCTGAGAAGAGCGCGAAACCAAATCTTGGTGAATATGTTTGGCATATGTAGCCGCCCAAAGCAGAGCCGATTGCGGCGGCAGTACCTTCAAAGGTCCAAAGCCAACCAAGGGCGGAGGCAGCGCTTCCCTGAGGTCTAATTACTTCCACTAACTCCCAATAGAAAACCATTTGTGCGCCGACAACAATTCCAAGAGCACTACCTACACAGAAGAGTGACCAATTAGGATTTGTGTAAGCCAACGGTGCGGCAACCACAACCCAACAAATATAGGTTCTTTTAAAAGATTTCAAAGGTGATAATTTCTTTGAGATCAGGCCGGCAAGCAGACTGCCAAGAATATTTGCAGTAGCAAAGGCGCCAAAAAGCCAGCCAGCGCGATGGGGAACGTGCTTCAAAGTTGATATGGCAGGTATGGCGATTTCAAATACACCATTTCCTAGACCTATAAATATTCCTTCCAGAATCAGCAGCTGAATGGCTGGCATTCTTAAGATGTGGATGGCATCTTTGATCTTTTCCTCAGGTTTCCACCGACTTGTAATTGGCAGTAGTGCCAAGGCAACTCCGCCAATCAACATTAAAGTGGCACAAAGATTCAAAGCCATTGCTGGATGTTTTGATAGGGCTAGCGCCGTAACTACGACTGGTCCAATTACCGCGGCACTGCTCATAATCGCCGTGTCCAGAGCGAAGGCACTTCGCTGATGTTCTGCCGGCGCAATTAACTTCCAGAGTGGCCGCACCGACAGATTAATAGGTGGTGAAAAGAGGCCAAATGCAACGGAAAATACCGTGAGCAAAATTCGTCCGTGCACGTAATTGAAAATTAAGACACTCGCAGCAAATGAGGGTACGAGAACTCGAAGCGGGATGCGAAGTCCCAACTTATCGATTACCGAAGATCTAATTCCTGCGGTTAGCGATCCAGCCAAGGCATTTAAACCAACGGCCAATCCGGCCAACGAGATTGATTTGGTTTCATGAAAAATTTTGAAATAGATTCCAAGAGAAAGCATGCCGTAGGCAATTCGTGCTGGCAGGGAGCAGAAGATCAGTAAAAAGGCAGATGGCAACCGTAAAAGCTCGAAATATCTCCGCACATTCTCATTCTAGACCTCGGTTTTGACCCCATGGGGGAGCGCAAGTAGCCTTATCTCCTTGCAGGTCAGCCAGATTTGCAGCCGTCCTATTCCTACTACTTTCTATTCCTACGGAGAATCTTGACCCCTACACAAATTGCAGTAAATGACATTGGAAGCGCAGAAGATTTCTTAGCCGCAATCGAAGGCACAATTAAGAACTTTAACGATGGTGATCTTGTCGCAGGTATCGTTGTTCAAATTGATCGTGAAGAAGTTCTGCTTGATATTGGATACAAGACCGAAGGTGTAATTCCTTCCCGCGAACTATCTATCCGCCACGATATCGATCCATCAGAGATCGTCTCAGTCGGAGACCGCGTTGAAGCTCTTGTAATCACAAAAGAAGATAAAGAGGGTCGCTTAATTCTCTCTAAGAAGCGCGCACAATACGAACGCGCCTGGGGAGATATCGAAGGGAAGAAAGAGCGTGACGAAGTTGTCACCGGTACTGTTATTGAAGTTGTTAAGGGTGGCTTGATCGTAGATATTGGTCTACGTGGCTTCCTTCCAGCATCTCTAGTTGAAATGCGTCGCGTTCGTGACTTGACTCCATATATTGGCAAGCAGGTTGAAGCTCGCATCATCGAACTTGATAAGAACCGCAACAATGTTGTTCTCTCTCGTCGTGCCTTCCTAGAACAAACACAATCAGAATCTCGCACCACATTCCTTAATCAGTTGACTAAGGGACAAGTTCGAAGTGGCGTTGTCTCCTCAATCGTAAACTTCGGTGCTTTCGTAGACCTAGGTGGCGTAGATGGCCTAGTTCACGTTTCAGAGCTATCTTGGAAGCACATTGATCATCCATCGGAAGTTGTTGAAGTTGGCGATGAAGTAACCGTTGAAGTTCTCGAAGTAGATTTCGAACGCGAGCGTGTTTCACTATCACTTAAGGCAACTCAAGAAGATCCATGGCAAGCCTTTGCTCGCACACACACCATCAATCAAGTTGTTCCAGGTGAAGTCACCAAGCTCGTTCCATTCGGCGCCTTTATCCGCGTCTTTGAAGGAATCGAAGGCTTAGTTCACATCTCAGAGTTGGCCGAACGCCACGTTGAGATCCCAGAACAAGTTGTTCAAGTAGGCGATGAGCTATTCGTAAAGATCATCGACATCGACTTAGAACGTCGTCGAATCTCACTTTCATTAAAGCAAGCTAATGAGGGTCACGAAGTAGAAGTTGAAGCATTTGATCCAACTCAATACGGAATGCCTGCTCGTTACGACGCAGAAGGTAAATTCATTTACCCAGAAGGCTTTGATGCCGATACTCAAGAGTGGCGCCCTGGTTTTGAAGCGCAACGCGAAGAGTGGGAGCGTCAATACGCCGAAGCACAAGCACGCTTTATGGCACACCGTAAGCAATCGCAAGAAGCAAAGGCTGCTAACGAAGCTGCCGCTCCTGCGGAAACCAGCGCTGAATAAATTCACCGCTAAATAGAGTTAAAGGCCCTGGCTTCGGTCGGGGCCTTTACCCATTTTTAGGGAAGTATGAAAATCGACAAGAAGGATCTTTTGGAATTAGGAATCGCTAATAGGTGTTGGGACTAGGTAGAGTTATTTCGTGTTAACCGTAGCGCTCACTGGAGGTATTGGCTCTGGTAAATCGATGGCTGGCGAGATGTTTGAGTTAATTGGCGCCACGGTAGTTGATTCAGATCAATTAGCTAGGGATGTAGTTGAGCGCGGGACTGAAGGATTTGATGAATTAGTCTCCACTTTCGGTGATGAGATATTAACCAATGGCGATTTAGACCGGCGCAAACTCGGTGACATCGTCTTTGGTAATCCAGATCTGAGAGTGAAGTTGGAGGAGCTAATCCATCCGCGTGTTCGTTTAGCATTTGAACAAGTTGTAGAAGCAGCCAGCCCAGGGGATGTAATTATCAATGAGATTCCTCTCTTGGTTGAGACAAATGGCGCAGATCGCTTTGATTTAGTAGTGGTTGTAACCTCGCCACTGGAACTACGCAAGCAGCGGCTATTGCAAAAAGGTTTAAAGGGTTATGAAATTGAGAAGCGGATTGCGGCGCAAGTCAGTGATGAAGAACGACAAGCTATCGCAGATTATGTGATCGTAAATGATGGCGACGCTGACAGGTTACTGCGCCAAGTCGAGAATCTTTATGAAGATATCCTTCTGCCGCGCGCACTTGCTAACTCAAAATGACGCGTCCAGTAACCGACCTAGCTCGAAAGGTCAACCCCTTCCAAGTTATAAGTGAATATAAGCCAGCCGGGGATCAGCCAGCAGCCATTGCTGAATTGGCAAAGCGAGTACGCGCAGGGGAGAACGATGTTGTTCTTCTGGGAGCCACCGGAACCGGAAAATCCGCGACTACTGCTTGGTTGATCGAAGAGTTGCAGAGACCAACTTTAGTTCTAGCTCCTAATAAGACTTTGGCTGCGCAATTAGCAAATGAATTTAAAGAATTGTTGCCTAATAATGCCGTCGAATATTTTGTTTCGTACTATGACTATTACCAACCCGAGGCATATGTCCCTCAGACCGATACCTTTATCGAAAAGGATAGCTCGGTAAATGATGAGGTAGAACGCCTGCGTCACTCGGCAACAAATTCACTTCTGACTAGGCGAGATGTTGTCGTAGTTGCGACGGTCTCGTGCATCTATGGACTTGGAACCCCCCAAGAGTATGTAGATCGAATGATTCAATTAAGGGTCGGCGATCGCATCGAGCGAAATGTGTTACTTCGAAAATTCGTAGATATTTTATATAAGCGAAATGACATGGCCTTTGAGCGCGGTACTTTTCGCGTAAGAGGTGACACCATAGAGATTATTCCGATGTATGAAGAATTAGCACTTCGAATTGAAATGTTTGGCGATGAGATTGAAAGGATCACGACTCTGCACCCACTTACCGGTGAGATTGTTCGTGATGAAAGTGAGATGTACATATTTCCAGCCAGCCATTATTCGGCGGGTCCAGAAACAATGAAGCGAGCCATGAGTCAGATTCAAGCCGAAATGGAGATCCAAGTAGATAAATTCGAGCGACAAAACAAGTTACTTGAAGCCCAACGACTTCGGATGCGTACCACCTTTGATTTAGAGATGATGCAACAACTTGGTTTTTGCTCAGGAATTGAAAATTACTCGAGACATATCGATGGTCGCGACGCTGATTCACCGCCCAATTGCTTACTGGATTATTTCCCAGAAGATTTCCTAGTAGTTATCGATGAATCCCACGTAACAGTTCCGCAGATTGGCGCCATGTACGAAGGAGATGCCTCCCGTAAGCGAACCCTCGTAGAGCATGGCTTCCGTTTGCCAAGTGCTTTGGATAATCGCCCGCTGAGGTTTGATGAATTCATCGCCCGAAAGGGACAAACTGTTTATCTTTCAGCGACGCCAGGCAAATATGAAATGGCCAAGACTAATGGCGAGTATGTAGAACAGGTGATTCGCCCAACTGGCCTGGTGGACCCGGCAATCATAATCAAGCCAATCAAGGGTCAGATTGATGACCTACTTGGCGAGATCAATATTCGGGCGGCAAAGAATGAGAGAGTGCTTGTCACAACGCTCACAAAGAAGATGTCAGAAGATCTAACTGATTATTTGATGGAACAAGGAGTTCGCGTTCGTTATCTACACTCCGAGGTAGATACCTTGCGCCGCGTTGAATTGCTACGAGAACTTCGAAGCGGTGAATATGATGTTTTGATTGGTATCAATCTTCTTCGTGAGGGTCTAGATCTTCCCGAAGTTTCGTTGGTGGCAATTTTAGATGCGGATAAACAAGGATTTCTTCGATCGGCCACATCACTGATTCAAACTATCGGTCGCGCAGCGCGAAATGTCTCCGGCGAGGTTCATATGTATGCAGATAGCGTCACCCCGGCGATGGAACAGGCTATCGATGAGACAAATCGTCGCCGGGCAAAGCAAGTGGCATATAACAAAGAGCGCGGGTTAGATCCTCAGCCACTTCGAAAGAAGATATCTGATATCACTGACCTGATCACTAAAGAGGCAGAAGATACGCAAGTGTTAACGGGATCTATAAAGGGGAGCAAAGCTCCAATTCCCGCCCTTGGTTTTGCCTCAAAGTCGGCGCATTCGCTGCCAAGACAAGAGTTACTCTCTCTCATAGAATCGCTCACAGAACAGATGAAGTTGGCGGCTAGTGAATTGCACTTCGAGTTAGCAGCAAGACTTCGAGATGAACTTAGAGAGCTCAAGAAAGAGCTTCGTGGAATGGAAGAGGCCGGTACTTGAGCGCAGATCATCTAATAGTTCGTGGCGCAAGAGAGCACAATCTCAAGAATGTCTCCATTGAACTTCCTCGAAACTCTTTGGTTGTTTTTACCGGGCTTTCTGGCTCAGGTAAATCATCCTTAGCCTTTGACACAATTTTTGCCGAAGGTCAGCGTAGATATGTTGAATCGCTCTCGGCATATGCTCGGCAATTCTTAGGGCAGATGGATAAGCCTGATGTTGATTTCATTGAAGGTTTATCTCCGGCGGTATCTATCGATCAAAAATCGACCAATCGAAATCCACGTTCGACGGTTGGAACTATCACTGAAGTTTATGACTATCTACGTCTTCTCTTTGCCCGCGCCGGTCGGCCTCACTGTCCAAAGTGCGGTAAAGCAATAAAAAAGCAGACACCGCAAAATATTGTTGATCAAATTCTGGAAATGGATGAAGGAACAAAATTTCTGGTATTAGCTCCAGTTGTTCGCGCTAGAAAGGGCGAATTCCTAGATCTATTCAAAGATTTTACAACTCAAGGTTATTCCAGGGTTCGAGTCGACGGCACGGTCTATCCAATCGCAGAAGTTCCAAAATTAAAGAAGCAAGAGAAGCATACGATCGATGTCGTCGTAGACCGTCTGACCGTAAGCACGGAATCAAAGACTCGATTGACGGATTCAATCGAGACCGCTCTCAAACTTGCCAGTGGCTTAGTCGTATTGGATTTTGTAGATGCAAAGGCGGGTTCAAAGGATAAAGAGCGCACCTACAGCGAACATATGGCCTGCCATGATTGTGGACTTTCCTTTGAAGAACTTGAGCCACGATCCTTCTCATTTAATTCGCCATTTGGTGCCTGCCCTGAATGTACGGGTATCGGAACGCGCCTAGAAGTTGATGAAGAATTGGTAATTCCCGATGAAGATCTTTCTATCTCCGAAGGTGCCATCGCTCCGTGGTCTAGTGGTCAATCATCGGAATACTTCCAACGCATCCTTGAAGGATTGGCGGGCGAGCTTAAATTCTCACTTGATAATCCATGGAAGAAATTATCGGTAAAGGCAAAAGAGGCAATCCTTCACGGCTGGGATTATGAAGTACATGTAAAGTACAAGAATCGTTATGGCCGGGTGCGCAATTATTCAACTGGATTTGAAGGAGTCGTCTCCTTCGTAGAGCGAAAGCATGCTGAAACTGACAGCGATTTTTCGCGCGAAAAGTATGCGGCATATATGCGGGAAACTCCTTGTCCGGCTTGCAAGGGAACCCGACTTAAGCCCGAGGTTCTGGCAGTCACCATTGGCGGCAAGAGCATTGCTGCAATCTGCGAACTTTCAATCGGGGAGTGCGCCGAATTCTTAAAGAAGATCTCGCTTAATTCTCGCGAAAAGCAGATTGCCGATCGAGTTCTAAAAGAAGTTCATACGCGCCTTGGTTTCTTACTTGATGTCGGCCTAGATTATTTATCTTTGGATCGCCCAGCCGGAACGCTATCGGGTGGTGAGGCACAGCGAATTCGATTGGCAACACAGATTGGCTCTGGTCTTGTGGGAGTGCTCTACGTACTTGATGAACCAAGTATCGGTCTGCACCAGCGGGATAATCGACGTCTCATTGAAACATTAACGCGCTTGCGGGACCTGGGAAATACTTTAATAGTCGTCGAACATGATGAGGACACAATTCGAACGGCGGATTGGATTGTAGATATTGGGCCAGGCGCTGGCGAACATGGTGGACATGTTGTCTCTTCAGGTGATTATCAGGCCTTAATTAGCGCGAAGAATTCCATAACCGGAGATTATCTATCTGGTCGAACTAAGATCGAGATACCTAAAGAACGTCGCAAGTTAGATCCGAAACGTAGCCTGGTTGTAAAGGGCGCAAAGGAAAATAACCTGCAGGGGATAGATGTCTCATTCCCACTTGGTGCCTTTGTCGCAGTCTCGGGAGTCAGTGGTTCTGGAAAATCCACTTTAGTAAATGACATTCTCTACTCGGTTTTGGCTAATAAGTTAAATGGCGCACGAATAGTTCCGGGTCGCCATAAGACAGTCACCGGACTAGAACACCTAGATAAAGTTGTGCATGTTGACCAATCGCCAATTGGAAGAACACCCAGATCCAATCCAGCTACCTATACCGGCGTCTTTGACAAGGTACGGGCACTTTTTGCCGAGACGACTGAAGCAAAGATTCGCGGATATCAACAAGGTCGCTTCTCTTTCAATGTAAAGGGCGGCCGCTGTGAGAACTGCGCCGGAGATGGCACGATCACCATTGAGATGAATTTCTTGCCCGATGTCTATGTCCCTTGCGAAGTTTGCCATGGAGCTAGATATAACCGGGAAACCTTAGAGGTGCACTACAAAGGAAAGACCATCGCTGAAGTTTTGAATATGCCAATCGAAGAGGCTCATGGATTCTTTGAATCAGTGCCGGCGATCGCCAGATATCTAAAGACTTTAAATGATGTTGGCTTAGGATATGTTCGTCTGGGTCAATCAGCCCCAACTCTTTCCGGCGGCGAAGCGCAGCGCGTGAAGTTAGCAACGGAATTGCAACGACGCTCTACCGGTCGCACTATTTATGTTCTTGATGAACCTACAACTGGTCTGCACTTTGAGGATGTTCGAAAACTCCTCATCGTCCTGAACCGATTAGTCGATACGGGAAATACCGTTATTGTCATTGAACACAACCTTGATGTAATTAAATCAGCAGACTGGATCATTGATATGGGTCCTGAAGGTGGATCGGGGGGTGGCTATGTTGTCGCCGAAGGCACGCCCGAAGCGGTCAGTGTCAATCCAAAGAGTTACACCGGAAGCTTCTTGGCGCAAACTTTAAAGAATTAGCATGAGCGATCCGCAAAGTTATCGGCCACAAAATATCCCTACCGACCCTGGGGTCTATCGCTTTTACGATGCGGGGGATCAGGTTATCTATGTTGGGAAAGCGAAGAATCTTAAAAATAGATTAAATTCATATTTCCAAAAGAACCTTTTGGAAAAGACATATCGAATGGTCCACACCGCAGTACGAGTTGATTGGACCATTGTAAATACCGAGGTAGAAGCCCTTCAGTTGGAGTTCACCTGGATCAAGTCGGAAAATCCCAAATTCAATATTCAATTTAAGGACGATAAGTCTTATCCATATTTGGGCGTCAGCGTCAAAGAGGAATATCCACGGCTATTTATTTCACGCGCGAAGAAGCGAGCTGGGGTCAAATACTTCGGTCCATATGCACATGCTTGGGCGCTTCGATCGACATTCGATGTTCTACAAAAGCTCTATCCAATTAGAAGTTGTTCGGATGAGAATTTTCAAAGAGCCAAGAGGAGCAAGCGTCAATGCCTGTTGGGGGATATTGGTAAATGTAGCGCGCCTTGTGTCGAATGGGTATCGAAGGAGGACCACCTTAAATTGGCAAAGGATTTGATCTCATTCGTGGATTCAAATCCTGATGATATTTCAAACCAACTTTTGACAGATATGCAGCGTGCCTCGGAATTAGAGGAATTTGAAAAAGCGGCAAGGATTCGTGACCAATTAGATGCCATCGCTAGATCTAGCCAAACTGCGGGAACTATGTTGAGTAGCAATTTTTCAGCCGACATCCTTGCGACCTTTGAAGAGGTAACCCATGCGGCGGCAACCATCTTTAGCGTGCGCTTTGGTCGAGTTGTTGGATCGAGATCTTGGATTATTGATCGCGCAGACATTCTCGAGGAAGAGAATTTCTCACAAAGTGCGCTCATGAAGATCTATAGCGAGACCCCTGCGCCAAGTGAAATTCTTGTCGATGAACTTCCAAGCGATCCAGAGGTAATCTCAAGTTGGTTATCAGAAAAATCTGGCCATAAAGTCAGCATCACAAAACCTTTAAGAGGGGAGAAGGTTGAGGTACTGACGACGGTAAAACGAAACGCTCAGCAAGCTCTTATCCAATACCTAAGCAAGCGATCAAATGACTCGGCTGTTAGCGGAAGAGCTATTGAAGAGATTGCAACCTTATTAGATCTCCCAGAATTGCCACTTCGAATTGAATGTTTTGATATCTCCAACACGCAAGGCACAAATATGGTTGCTTCGATGGTGGTCTTTGAGGATGGCCAGCCAAAAAAGAGCGATTACCGCAGATTTGCAATCGCCGACGATGAGAAGTTCGATGACACCAGAGCGATGCACCATGTGCTTACTAGGCGCTTAAAACGATACCTAGCAGATAAAGATGTGGATCCGCGGGAACTTGCAATCGCTGGTGGAAATAGAAGTAAGTTCTCATATCCGCCGCAATTGATTGTCGTCGATGGTGGCGCACCTCAGGTTGCAGCCGCAGCACGAGCTTTAGCGGAGCTTGGGATATCAGATATTGCTTTATGTGGCCTGGCAAAGCGATTGGAAGAAGTTTGGTTGCCCGACTCAAAAGATCCGATTATTTTTCCGCGCCATAGTGAAGGCCTATATTTGCTTCAACGGATTCGAGATGAGGCGCATCGATTTGCAATTACCTTCCATCGAAGCAGGAGATCGAAGGTAATGTTGGAATCTTTGTTAGATGAGATTCCACAACTTGGGGAAGTGCGTCGCAAAGCCTTACTAGAACGGTTTGGATCAGTAGCCGCGCTTAAAAAAGCAGATTTATCAGAAGTAGCCGCGGTCCCTGGTATTGGAAGCAAGACTGCAGAAATTATCATTAGCGCATTGAACGCCGAGATTATCGAAGAGCAAGAGCAAGGAATACGCGCGAATATGGAAACCGGCGAGATACTTTGAGAGGATATAGCCATGACATCCAATGAGGTCGTGGTGATCACCGGCATGAGCGGTGCTGGAAAATCTACAGTTGCACATGCCCTTGAAGATCTCGGTTGGTATGTGGTCGACAACCTACCGCCAGCAATGCTGGCTACCTTGTGCGATCTGGCAGCAAAGACTACGACTTCAATCGCAGTAGTAATTGATGTAAGAGGTCGACAGTTTTTTGATGACTTAACCCGAGCACTTGCCGAAGTCGCTGATAAGGGGATCAGTCGCCGTGTCTTGTTCGTAGATGCAGCTGATGATGTATTAGTCCGTCGTTTTGAATCAACTCGCAGGCCGCACCCGCTACAAGGCCCTGATCGCATCTTGGATGGCATCACAAAAGAACGTGAACGTCTGCAGGAAGTTAGATCAGTTGCTGATGTAGTTATTGATTCATCTTCACTTAATATCCATCAGTTAGATAAGAAGATTGCAGATATTTTTAGTGATGGCGAGATCGCTGATCTTAGGGTGAATATTCTCTCCTTTGGTTATAAGTATGGAATTCCGGTCGATGCCGATTTAGTCATGGACTGTCGTTTTATCCCAAATCCACATTGGATACCCGAATTGCGTCCGCTGACTGGTTTAGATAACGCCGTGAAAGAGAATGTAATGAGGGCGGAAAATGTTCAGGAATTTCTCGTTAACTACCAGGCGTTGTTTGCAACGATGGCAAATGGTTTTATTCACGAAGGACGAAAGTATTTGACACTTGCCGTCGGGTGTACTGGAGGTAAGCATCGAAGTGTTGCCGTTGCCGAGGAATTGGCCAAGCGATTCAACGGCGAACTTCACAACTCAGGCCGGGCAATTTCAGCTCATGCCATTCACCGCGATCTCGGTCGCGAAATCTAGTCTGAATTTATAGATAGATGTCACCAAGAATTGTTGCCTTGGGTGGCGGCCATGGATTAGCGGCAACGCTATCGGCGCTGCGATCAATTACCAGTGAGATCACAGCAGTGGTTACCGTTGCTGATAACGGCGGCTCGAGCGGAAGAATTAGAGAAGAGTTTGATTTTTTACCGCCCGGTGATTTACGAATGGCACTTGCGGCGCTCTGTAGCGATGATGAGTGGGGTCGCAATTGGGCGGAGATTCTGCAATTCCGATTTACCGGAACAGGGGAATTATCTGGTCACGCCGTTGGTAATTTATTGCTGGCAGCCCTTTGGGATCGTGATCGTGATTTAGTAAAGGGCATCGACCGCGTAGGTGAATTATTGCGAACGGTAGGGCGAGTTCTACCTATGTCATTGCAGCCACTTGATATTGAAGGTGTTTTCATTACCCCTGCTGGAGAGCGAAAAGTTCGTGGGCAAATCGAAGTTGCAACAACGAGGGCAATGGTAAAGAGCCTCAAATTGATTCCCGAAAATCCAACCCCTACGCCAGAGGCTTTGACTGCAATTGCAAATGCAGATTGGATAACTATCGGCCCGGGAAGTTGGCTGTCGAGTGTGATGCCACATTTCCTCGCTGCTGATTTAGCCGATGCCATAGTCACAAGTCGGGCGAAGAAGGTACTTATTTTTAATTTACCCGAACCAAGAAGTGAGGGTGAGTTTGCGGGGTATAGTCCGAAAGAGCATTTAAGTTTCCTTCTCACTCATCGGCCTGATTTGCATATAGATATGGCTATAGCCGATCAAAGTTCTTTCAAATCCGAGAGCGAGATCGCTGATTTGCGGGTCAGCTTGGCCGAATGTGGTGGAAAATTAGAAATTGGAGATTTCGCCTCAAAAATTGGCGCGGTCTCCCATGATGTAAAAAAATTGAGTTCAGCTTTCTCGCACATTTTCGCTTGAACCCTGCTTAAATGCGCCTATGGCAATGACCGCTTCAGTAAAGGATGAGCTCTCAAGGCTCTCCGTAAATAAGCCGTGCTGCCGCAAAGCGGAAGTATCTGCAATCTTAAGATTTGCCGGAGGGCTACATATCGCCTCTGGGAAAATTACCATCGAAGTAGAATTAGATACCGCACAGAGCGCCAGGCGATTACGTAAAGATATCTCTGAAGTTTATGGGCACGAAAGTGAATTAGCCGTCCTTTCGCCTAGTGGTATCCGAAAAGGAAGTCGTTACGTTGTTCGAGTCACCTCAGATGGCGATGCTTTAGCAAGACAGACCGGTTTGATCGATGCGAATAATCGTCCGATTCGCGGTTTGCCGCCACAAGTTGTCTCAGCTGGTATTTGTGATGCCGAAGCAGCTTGGCGAGGTGCCTTCTTGGCTCACGGATCGCTTACTGAACCGGGTCGCTCTTCCGCTTTAGAAATTACTTGCCCGGGACCTGAAGCTGCTCTGGCTTTAGTCGGCGCGGCTCGTCGTTTGGGTATCACTGCAAAAGCGCGCGAAGTTAGAAATGTTGATCGGGTAGTGCTGCGCGATGGAGATGCGATTGGGGCTTTACTCACTCGTCTTGGCGCACACGAAAGTGTCTTAGCGTGGGAAGAACGTCGCATGCGCAGGGAAGTGCGAGCGACCGCCAATCGTTTGGCAAACTTTGATGATGCTAATCTTCGCCGCTCGGCCCGGGCAGCAGTTGCTGCGTCTGCCAGAGTTGCAAGAGCAATGGAGATTTTGGGGCCACAGATTCCAGAGCACTTAAAGGAAGCTGGTGAGTTGCGTATTAATCATGGCCAAGCCAGCCTTGAAGAGCTTGGTTCCTTAGCCTCACCACCGATGACTAAAGATGCGATTGCTGGGCGAATTCGACGCTTACTTGCGATGGCTGATAAGCGCGCACATGACCTTGGAATTCCAGATACCGAAGCGGGATTAGCGCCTGATTTACTCGGGTAACCCCGCTTTCTTGGCTGATAGGATTACGCCCTCACAACGTTGTGGTTTTAAACAAATTTTCTTTTTAAGCGAGGACTCCCGTGGTACGTGTCGGAATTAATGGATTTGGCCGAATTGGCCGTAACTTCTTTCGTGCAGCCCTTACATCAGGCGCCGATATCGAGATCGTCGGAATTAACGATCTCACAGATAATGCAACTCTTGCCCACCTTTTGAAGTATGACTCAATCTTGGGTCGCCTTGGACTGCCTGTCACCTACACCGATGATTCAATCACGGTTAACGGCAAGACCATCCGCGTATTTTCAGAGCGCGATCCAGCAAACTTGCCTTGGGGCGAAGTTAAGGCAGATATCGTTATTGAATCAACTGGCTTTTTTACAAAGGCTGCAGATGCTAAGAAGCACATCGCTGCCGGTGCCAAGAAGGTAATTATCTCAGCGCCAGCCACCGATGAAGATGTGACAATCGTTATGGGTGTAAATCATGAAACCTATGATGCGGCT
Source organism: uncultured Actinomycetes bacterium (assembly GCA_903836945.1). Taxonomy (GTDB): domain Bacteria; phylum Actinomycetota; class Actinomycetes; order Nanopelagicales; family Nanopelagicaceae; genus AAA044-D11. Next base: position 120,623 of record CAILSO010000019.1, read on the forward strand.
AGTCACAATGTAATCTCCAATGCTTCATGCACCACTAACTGCTTGGCACCTATGGCCAAGGTATTGGATGAAGAATTCGGGATTGTCCGTGGTTTGATGACCACGATCCACGCTTACACCAATGATCAATCAATCCTTGATCAACCTCACAAGGATCTACGCCGTGCGCGAGCAGCGGCAGTCTCAATCATCCCTTCAACAACAGGCGCCGCCAAGGCAATCAGCTTGGTGCTACCAAATCTAAAGGGCAAACTAGATGGATATGCGCTTCGCGTTCCAGTGCCAACCGGTTCTGCTACTGACTTAACTGTAGAACTTGCCAAGGAAGTTAGCGCTGCGCAGATCAATGAAGCCATGAAAAAGGCTGCACAAGGTCCACTTAAGGGTTTCCTTTCTTATACCGAAGATCCAATCGTTTCAGCAGATATCGTTACAGATCCAAGCTCTTGTATCTTTGATTCACAATTAACAAAGGCAATCGGAACGACCGTAAAGGTTGTTGGCTGGTATGACAACGAGTGGGGTTATTCAAACCGCCTAGTTGACCTAGTTGGATATGTTGGTAAGAAACTTTAATGAATATTCAAACCCTCGAAAATCTAGATCCAACTGATCTTCGCGGGAAGCGAGTATTTCTCCGCTGTGATTTAAACGTGCCATTGAAAGATGGCACGATCACAGATGATGGTCGAATTCGTGCATCGCTTCCAACAATCAAATATCTAATTGAACAAGGCGCGGCTATAGTCATCGCTGCACACTTGGGCCGCCCTAAAGGCGAGCGAAAGCCCGAACTCTCACTGGCACCAGTGGCAAAGCGACTTAGTGAATTGCTCGGAACCGAAGTTGCATTTTCAAATGAGATTGTTGGAAGTTCCAAAGCGCTTGCAGTTTCAAGTGGTGAAGTTGTCTTGTTGGAAAATATTCGTTACGAGGCTGCTGAAACGAGCAAAGAGGAATCGCAGCGTGAAGTACTTGCTCGTGAATTAGCCAAGTATGCCGATCTATTCATAAGCGATGGCTTTGGCGCGGTTCATAGAAAACATGCTTCGGTCTACGACATCGCAAAGTTATTGCCTCATGCTGCAGGCTTCTTAGTTGCCGCTGAAGTTGAAGTCTTGAAAAAGCTAACTCAATCACCAGAGCGTCCCTACGGAGTAGTTCTTGGCGGCGCAAAGGTTTCCGACAAAATTGGCGTCATATCTAACCTGCTCGATAAGGTCAATGTTTTAGCCATCGGCGGGGGAATGCTATTCACCTTTTTGGCCGCCCAAGGAAAAGAGATCGGTAAATCTTTAGTAGAAGTCGATTTAATCCCAACCGTTAAAGAACTCTTGACTCGGGCAGAATCCCTTGGAGTTAAACTTTTATTGCCGACAGACATTGTTGTCGCGAAGGAATTTTCGGCGGATGCAACTCCGACCACGGTTTCAGCAAGTGCCATACCTTCTGATCAAATGGGATTGGATATTGGCCCAGATACGGCGGCTAATTTTGCTTCTGCAATCTCGACTTGCAAAACTGTTTTCTGGAATGGCCCGATGGGTGTATTTGAATTCCCAAACTTTGCTAATGGCACAAAGGTCGTCGCAAAGGCGCTGACGGGAGTTACCGGCATATCAGTTGTAGGTGGCGGTGATTCGGCAGCCGCGGTACGCAAACTCGGTTTTGTCGATGCTGATTTCGGATATATCTCAACTGGTGGTGGAGCTTCACTTGAATACCTAGAAGGAAAAGAGCTACCAGGCTTAGTAGTCCTGATCTAAAGAATTTTTCAAGCGAGAAATAGAATCGAAAAGGGGAGAGATGCGTAAACCGCTGATAGCTGGAAATTGGAAGATGAATCTAAATCATCTGGAAGCGATTGCCGTTACCCAGAAACTTTCTTATTCACTAGATGATAAGGATTACGACGCCGTAGATGTTCTAGTTATTCCGCCATTTACCGATATTCGTTCTGTCCAAACCTTGATTGACGGGGATCGACTTCGCTTAGTTTATGGCGCACAGGATCTCTCACCAGAGGCGAGTGGGGCTTATACCGGCGATATTTCTGGCTCGATGCTAAATAAACTTGGCTGCTCACACGTCCTAATTGGCCATTCCGAACGACGGGCAATTCACGGGGAAGGCGATGAGCTCCTCAATCGAAAGATCAAAGCGGCTTTGGGCAACGAGATAACTCCGCTCTTATGTATCGGAGAAGAACTTGAGATTCGTGAATCTGGTAATCAAGTTGAATATGTATTGACTCAACTTCGAAATGCACTAAAGGGATTTCACAAACCTGATCTCAAAAAGATCGTCTTTGCCTACGAACCTGTATGGGCTATTGGCACTGGCAAGACTGCAACCCCAGAAGATGCGCAAGAAGTTTGCGCCGCCATTCGAATTGAGTTGAAGAAGATCGGTTCTGAAGAGATTGCCGATGCAGCGCGAATCCTTTACGGCGGCTCCGTTAAGTCGGCGAATATTGTTGAAATCATGAAGCAAGAGGATGTGGATGGCGTCCTTGTGGGCGGAGCAAGCCTTGATCCAGAGGAATTCGCCCGAATCGCCAAATTTCACCGCGTAGCTTCGGCATAAAACTTCCCACCCAAACAGGTATCCTTAGCACCTACCCAAATGTAAGAAACTGGAGAAATTCGTGGTCTTGGCACTTTCAATCTTGTTAGTTATCACAAGCGTCCTGATGGTTCTTTTGGTGCTATTGCACAAAGGAAAGGGAAGTGGTCTCTCAGATCTATTTGGTGGCGGTATTTCTTCTTCTTATGGTGGAAGTTCAGTTGTAGAACGAAATCTTGATCGAATCACCATTGTTGTCGGAGGTTTGTGGTTTGCTGGAGTGATAGCGCTCTCGCTAGTTTTAAAGAAGTAGTTTTCGATAATTTAAATACTTTAAAAACCTATTCTTAGGAGTTGAAATGGGAAGTGCAATTCGTGGAAGTCGTGTCGGCGCCGGCCCAATGGGCGAGGCCGAGCGTGGCGATGCTATTGCTCGATTCCGAGTTTCCTACTGGTGCGCAAATGGACATGAGACTCGTCCATCATTCGCACAAGAAGAATCTGTTCAGATCCCAACCGAATGGGATTGCCCTCGTTGTGGTTACCCAGCAGGTCTAAATAAAGATAAGCCACCAATGCCGGTAAAGAATGAGCCTTACAAGACTCACTTGGCTTACGTGAAGGAGCGTCGCACGGAGACCGAATCTAAGAAGATCTTGGAAGATGCGCTAGCACGCTTGCGCGGAGAAGATTAAAAGTTTCTAAAGCTCTTTAAAATCTCAGCAATGCCGGCACCTCTATTTTTAAGGTGTATTCGAAGAAGTGGCAGGTTGCGGCTACTAAGCGCAGCCCCATCACCTAAAGCTTGTGCCATTAAGAGTTTGTGAAAGCTTAGATCTTTTCCAGGTATTTCAAGATCAGTGTGATTCTCACCAGTGATCTGAATGAAGGCGCCATTTAATTGCCCGCCCTTGTGAAATTGTCCAGTGGAGTGAAGAAACCTTGGTCCCCACCCAAAGGTAACGCCGCGCTTGGTCTTATCGGCGAGTAATTCACGAATCTTTACGATTTCATCATCCACGCCGCGATTTAGATAAGCCATCACAGCAATATAAGTTGATGCCGGTTGTAGGAATTTCTCAAGAATTTCAACCAGGCTAGCTCCATCGAAATCTGAAAAGACCTGCAGGACCTCATCTTCGAAGACTGGAGTTTGCTTTGGAATTGGGTTTGCGCCCCATTCCGCTAATAGTGAATTTGTGCGATCCTTCGCCTCAGTAACATTTGGTTGGTTAAAAGGATCAACCTGCAACCCTCGACCTAGAAGAGCAGTTACATATTCCCAAAATATAAATTGTTCACCAATAGATCCTTCAACAACCAAATCGGCAGAACCCTTGGCAAAAGCTATTTTAAAACCAGCGCCTGAGATTTGTGATCCAGCTTCTTCAATAACGATTGGAAGTCGTCCAACTTGATTCTTCCCGGTCGACTCGGCAATTAATTGTTCGATCCAATCAGCAAGTCCTGGGATCGCAGAATTGGAATCGAAGAAGGCGATATTTTGGTCGCTTTGTTCCAGAATTAGAGTTGCCACCTGGACGACAGAACTATTCGCATCCACAAAAGAATTTTGTGAAGATTTTGTACTCTTCAATATATCTTCAATATCGACACCGATAAGGGCTGCCGGTGTTAATCCAAAGGCGCTAAGTGCACTGTAACGACCGCCCACATTTGGATCCGCGTTCACTACTTTATAGCCGGACTCTTTCGCCGAGAGATCGAGTGGTGAGTTCGGATCTGTGATGATCAGAAAATGCTCACGGGGATCAAGATTTGCATCGCGAAATGCCTTCTCAAAGAGAGCTTTCTGCGAGGCGGTCTCAATTGTGGAACCTGATTTAGATCCAACTATTACCAAGGTCTTTGCCAGATTAGTCGGTATCGCAGCGCCAATCTGATCCGGATCCGTTGAGTCTAAAACTGTTAATTGCTTCCCAAAGGTCTTCGCAAAAACTTCAGGGGCAAGGGAAGAGCCACCCATTCCGCAGAGGATCAAATTATTCAAGCCAGCGCTTTTAGTCCAGGAAACCAATTGATTCAATTGTTCAATCAGCGAGCGAGAGGAAGTTGGGAGATCGATCCAGTTGAGTCGTGTAGGCGCCTCGGTCTCGGTTCCCCAAAGGGTGTCATCCTTTGCAGCCAATTTTGCTACAACTGAATTTAAATCTTTAGCGATCGAACTTTCTGGATTGTATTTAGCTAAGAGCGGCCCAGAGAGTTCAATCATTTCTTGGCCGCATCAATTGTGGCGAGAAGTTGGGCCCAAGCCTGCTCAAACTTAATTACGCCTTCATCTTCCAATTTTCCGGCAACTTCTTCGATATCAATACCGGCCGAGATCAATTCTCCTAAAATCTTTTCTGATGATTCATAGGCAGGGCGGACGGTATCTCCAGCTACTTGTCCATGTGCACGAACTTCATCCAAAGTACCTTCAGGCATAGTGTTTACAACATGCGAAGTTGCTAAGCCAACAACGTATCGGGTGCTATCTAGCGCTTTGTCCTTTACGCCGGTTGAGGCCCAAAGTACGCGTTGATAATTGGCGCCCTTAGATTCCAATTTCTTCCAACGTTCGCTTTGAATCAATTGATCAAATGCTTGATAGGTGTGAACTGCATTAGCAATAGCAGCATGACTCCGAAGAGGGGAGTCCGGCGCTAACCGAGAATCAATCTCTAAATCTACGCGGCTGACAAAGAGAGATGCCACAGAATGAATCTTTGAAATATCTTGATTCGACGCAACGCGCTTTTCTAATCCACTTTGGTAGGCATCTGCAACTCCAAGGTATCTGGACTTGGAAAATATCAACGTTACATTGATTGAAACACCTTGAGCGGTCAACTCTTCAATTGCGAGAAGTCCCTCTTTGGTAGCAGGCACTTTAACCATAAGATTTTCACGATTGACTATCTTTGCTAATTCCAAACCGCGGGAAATAGTTCCGGCGCTGTCATAGGCCAGGTCAGGATCGACCTCGATACTTACTCGACCATCTACACCTTTGGATTTTTCGTAGGTCGCAAGAAAGAGGTCAGCTGCCGCCCGAACATCATCGGTGGTTAGCTTTGTAACAATCTCATTTGTTGAAGCCCCGCTTGCCGCCAGCTCTTTGATTTGCGGTAGATAAGAATCGGATTTGGCAATTGATACGGCAAAGATACTTGGGTTAGTAGTAACCCCAACAACATATGAGCTATCAATTAATTCCTTGATAGAACCGGAGGAAATTCGATCTCGAGACAAATCATCAAGCCAGATCGAGACGCCGACCTCTGAGAGCTTGGCCAAAGAATTACTCATTTTGTATTCGCTATCGAACGCTTAGCGGCTGCAACTATGTTTTCTGGAGTGAAGCCATATTCCTTAAATAGTTCGCCAGCTGAAGCAGAGGCACCAAAGTGCTCGAGGGAGATAATTTCACCAGCATCTCCAACAAATTCACGCCAGCCACTTCCTACCCCAGCTTCTACAGAAACGCGAGCTCTAACCGAAGCCGGAAGAACGCTCTCTTTGTAACTTGAATCTTGCTCGGCATACCAAGACAAACTTGGTGCACTCACTACCTGCGCCTTAATGTTTTCCGCAGCTAACAATTCGGCAGCCTTTATTGCGATCGAAACTTCAGAGCCGGTAGCAATCAAGATAACATCTGGCTTGCCATCGCTCGCGCAAATTACATAAGCACCCTTTGCAACGCCTTCAACGCTGCCGCACTTACTTCGATCCACGACGGGCAAATTCTGTCGAGATAAGGCAAATCCCGCAGGCTTGCCACGGCGTATAACTTCGCGCCAAGCAATCGCTACTTCATTTGCGTCTGCTGGGCGAATTAGATTGAAGTTTGGAATCAAACGCAGTGAAGCAACGTGCTCAACCGGTTGATGTGTCGGACCATCCTCACCCAGACCAATTGAGTCGTGAGTCCAAACAAAAATTGATGGAATATCCATAAGGGCAGCTAGGCGCACTGAACCACGCATGTAATCACTAAAGACTAAGAAGGTGCCACCAAATGGTCGAGTTAACCCATGCAACGCAATTCCATTAAGAATTGCTCCCATAGCGTGTTCGCGGATACCAAAGTGGATGATCCGGCCGTAAGGATCGGCATCCTTCATCGCACTACTTGATGGAAGGAATGACCTTCCTCCTTCAATGGTGGTGTTATTGCTCTCGGCTAGATCTGCAGAGCCGCCCCAGAACTCTGGAAGAACTTTGGCAATTGCATTAATTACCTTTCCAGATGCAGCGCGAGTTGCAATATCTTTTCCAGCTTCAAATACTGGAATTGCACTTTCCCAATTAGCAGGAAGTTCGCGTTTTACTAACCGATGTAAAAGTTGGGCCTTCTCAGGATTGGCTTTCTCCCAAGAAGCAAAGGCGATTTCCCATTCTGCACTTGCTGCTGCGCCACGTTCTAATACTTTACGAGCGTGCGCAATTACGTCAGCTGGCGCTATGAAGCTCTCGTTAGGATCTAAGCCGAGCTCTACTTTGGTTGCGGCAATCTCTTCGGCGCCCAGGGCTGAACCATGTGACTTGGCGGTGTTGCGAAGTTTTGGCGCTGGCCAAGCGATTACAGTCTTCAATCTAATTAAGGTTGGAACTTTGGTTTCGGCTTCAGCGGCTAATAAGGCCTTCTCAAGAGCGTCGCGGTCCACATCTCCATCGCTCTTAGCGGCGACTTCAATTACCTTCCAACCATAAGCCTCATAACGAGCTGAAACATCTTCAGTGAAAGAGACATGAGTATCACCTTCAATGGAGATTCGATTGTCATCGTAAATAACCTTTAGATTTCCAAGTTGTTGTGTTCCGGCAATTGATGAGGCTTCAGCGCTCATGCCTTCTTGCAGATCACCGTCGGACGCAATTGCCCAAATATTATGATCAAACAATTTAGTCTCGCTCTTTGGATCAAGTAGACCCTTCTCAAAGCGGGCTGCCATAGCCATTCCAACCGCGCTAGATATTCCAGAACCAAGTGGGCCAGTGGTGATTTCTACGCCAGTTGTATGTCCGAATTCTGGGTGTCCAGGAGTTAGAGATTTCGCCGTTCGAAATGACTTCAAATCTTCAAGCTCTAATCCATAACCGCTTAAATAAAGTTGAATATACAGAGTCAGGGATGAATGGCCGGCAGATAAAACAAAGCGGTCGCGTCCAAGCCAATTTGGCTTTGCCGGATCATGCTTCATGATTCGTTGGAATAAGGTGTAAGCAACAGGAGCAAGCGCCATTGCAGTGCCTGGGTGGCCATTGCCAACCTTCTGAACCGCATCCATTGCCAAAGCGCGACTGATCGCGACGGCCTGGGTATCTAGATTGTTCCATGCTGCTACTTGTGTCATTTTTATCCCTTATTCGCTTGTTATTTATTGAGAGCGGTTGTTGCTTTTTAAAATTGGAGTTGCCTTACTGCTTGCCTTTTGAGATAGATGTGGTTGATCCGATTGAGTAGAAATTCCAACAACTAACCCAGACCAACGTTGCTCCGAGTAGGTGAACACCGACAATTAATTCAGGTAGCCCGGTGAAATATTGAATATATCCAACGGCACCTTGAGCCAGTGAAATCAAGAGAAATACTAATACCTTGCCGCCATAATTCTCGCGAACCTCGGGGCTCTCTGCCGCACGGATTACAAGCCAGAGTCCCAAAGTTAGGGCAATTAATGCGATGACGAGATCGGCGTGAATATATGAAATATCTCTTGGCGCTATGTTGTAACGCTTTGCTTGGATATCCCCAGCGTGTGGCCCGGAACCAGTAACAATGGTTCCAACAAGAACCACCAGAACCGTTAATCCAAGAACAATCCGAGATACCAATTGTGTTGTTGAACTGATGAAAATATTTGGCCGAGCTTTGACCTTGGATCGCAAGGAAAGTGCAGCCGCAATTAATGGGATTGAAAGTGCGAAGTGAGCAGAGACAGCCAGCGGATTTAACTTTGTTAATACGGTTATTCCGCCCAAGATGACCTGGGCCAAAAAGCCAGCTAGTTGAGATATGGCAAGCAGGCGAATTGTTTTAAAGTTCTCCCGATCTTTCAATCTTCGTTGTACATAAACCAAAGCGGCGATCGCAACCAGGAAAATTAACCAAGCGATCAGGCGATTGCCAAACTCAATCCAGGCGTGCAATTGACCTTGGGCCTGATGGGCAACCGGCTTGATTGAGCCCTTGGTGCACTCTGGCCAGGTAGGACAACCGAGTCCTGATCCAGTAAGACGAACGGCGCCACCTGTTACGACCAGTGCGCCTTGAAGGAATAGCAACACGGTGAAGAGCCAACTGGAATTGAGGAGAAACCTTCTTTTGCCAGTTTTTGGATCTTTGCCAATTTCTGAACCAATAGCTCTCATTGGGCAAGCCTATGGCCTTGTGCTCACCGTCGCCTGCGGCAAGCTTTCTGCGACCCCGAGTGGCAACTTTGGATGAATTACGCAACACTAGTGTTGTGAAAAAGAGCGAGGATCGAACCCGAGATTTAGTGGCTCGCGCCATCCTTGAAGGCGGGCCCGCCAGCGCAGCCACCTTGGCCAAGAAGTTAAAGATCACCCCGGCTGGAATTCGTCGCCATTTAGATGCCTTAGTGGCAAGTGGGGTTTTAGAAGCCCGAGATCCTTATCAAGTTAAATCAGATAGCAGAGGCCGTGGTCGTCCTTCCAAAGTATTTGTTATGACCGATAACGGCCGCGAAAAGTTTGAACATTCATACGATGACCTCGCGGTCAGCGCCCTTAGATTTATGATGGATCAATCAACTGATCTGGTGAAAGATTTTGCAGAAGCACGCGCGAAGGATTTAATTAAACGGGCGCAACCAAACGTTGAAAAAGCAAATGGCGTTACCGAAAAGTCGAAAGCGCTTGCCAAGGTCCTAAGCCTGGAAGGTTTTGCTGCGAATATTCATAGCCAAGGTATAGGGGAAGAGCTGTGCCAAAATCATTGTCCGATAGCCTACGTCGCGGCGCAATTTCCAGAACTCTGCGAAGCAGAGACAAATGCATTTTCACAACTTCTTGGCACTCACGTTCAGCGTTTAGCAACCATCGCTCATGGCGATGGCGTATGCACAACTTTCATACCAAATTCTAAATTTACCAAGAGCAATGAACCAACCTCCAATCGAAAGCGAGTATCACGATGAGTGAACAAACAACTCTTCACCCAGAACTAGATGGAATTGGTACCTACGAATATGGTTGGTCAGATAAGAACGATGTTGGTGCGAACTCTCGTCGTGGTCTTAATGAAGAAGTAGTTCGGGATATCTCAGATAAGAAATCTGAACCAAAGTGGATGTTAGATCTGCGCCTGAAGGGCCTTGATCTATTCGACAAGAAGCCGATGCCCAACTGGGGTTCAGACTTGTCAGGTATCTTCTTTGACACAATTAAGTACTTCGTTCGTTCAACGGAAAAGCAGGCTACATCTTGGGAAGATCTACCAGATGATATTAAAAATACTTATGATCGCCTGGGTATTCCAGAAGCCGAGAAGCAACGATTGGTTGCTGGTGTTGCAGCTCAATACGAGTCGGAAGTTGTCTATCACTCGATTCGCGAAGATTTAGAGAAGCAAGGAGTTATCTTCGTTGATACCGATACCGGTCTTAGAGAACACGAAGAACTATTCCGTGAATATTTTGGAACGGTGATTCCAGTTGGCGACAATAAGTTTGCTGCGCTTAATACCTCAGTTTGGTCTGGTGGATCATTCATCTATGTACCAAAAGGCGTAAAAGTAGATATCCCACTCCAGGCCTATTTCCGTATTAACACTGAGAATATGGGTCAATTTGAACGTACCTTGATTATTGCGGATGAAGATTCTTACGTGCATTACGTTGAAGGATGTACTGCGCCAATCTATTCATCGGATTCACTTCACTCAGCGGTTGTTGAAATTATCGTAAAAAAGAATGCTCGAGTTCGTTATACAACAATTCAGAACTGGTCGAACAATGTTTACAATCTGGTCACCAAGCGCGCGACATGTGCTGAGGGTGCAACTATGGAGTGGATCGATGGAAATATCGGTTCAAAGGTAACCATGAAGTATCCAGCCGTTTTCCTTATGGGTCCTCATGCAAAAGGGGAGACGCTTTCAATCGCTTTCGCCGGAGCCGGACAACATCAAGATGCCGGTTCAAAGATGGTTCACGCCGCTCCTTACACATCTTCAACCATTATTTCTAAATCGGTTGCACGCGGTGGGGGTAGAACTTCATACCGAGGTCTGGTTCAAATTCAAGAAGGAGCGCATCACTCTAAATCAACAGTTAAATGCGATGCCTTGTTAGTGGACACCATCTCTCGTTCCGATACCTATCCTTATGTTGATATCCGTGAAGATGATGTATCAATGGGCCACGAAGCAACAGTCTCAAAGATTTCTGATGACCAACTCTTCTATTTAATGTCCCGGGGCCTTAGTGAAGATGAGGCGATGGCCATGATCGTTCGTGGATTCATCGAACCGATCGCAAGAGAACTTCCAATGGAATATGCCCTCGAACTTAATCGCCTAATTGAGCTACAGATGGAAGGGGCAGTTGGTTAAATGGCTATTAATACCAACTACCTACAGCCTTCAGGTCGTGAAGAAGCTTGGCGATTTACGCCGTTAAATCGCTTGGCCGGGCTTCTAGATTCACAAGTGGAATTAACTTCCACAAATTCACTCAGCTTGGCCAGAGAGCTTCCTGGCGTTTCATTTCAAATTTTGGAGAGCTCGCAAGTAGTTCCGATTTCACAATCAACTGATGAGGCTACCCTTCGAGTTCGTAATGCGGTTAAAGAAGTCGCACTCATAACAATTGCCGAGGGCGCTGAATTAGCTGAGCCAATATATTTAAATCGTAAAACTTTAGATGGCAGGCCAGAGGCGACTCGGGTATTAATCTCGCTTGGAGCAAATTCAAAGGCCACTGTCATTGTTCAAAATATTGGAAATGCTGTATTAGCTGAAGATTTAGAATTCAAATTGGATTCCGGTTCAACGCTTAATTTCATCTCATTACAAGAATGGGACGATAAGACGATTCATCTAGGTCGTCAGCATGCGGTTATCGGGCGAGATGCCACTTTCAATTCCATAGTAGTAACAGTCGGTGGCTCCTTGGTTCGCCTACTTCCAACGGTTGAGTATGCCGGTCCTGGTTCAAGCGCTGAATTGACCGGTCTCTATTTTGCAACCGATGGACAACATTTAGAACATAGGATGCATGTTGATCACAACCTTCCAAATGCAAAAAGTCGAGTCAATTACAAAGGCGCACTTGCTGGCGATAAGGCTCGTACAGTTTGGATTGGTGATGTCTATATTCGAGCAGCAGCCGAAGGCACCGATACCTACGAACTCAATAGAAATTTACTTCTGTCTGATGGCGCCCGCGCCGATTCGGTTCCAAATTTAGAGATCGAGACCGGAGAGATTGTCGGAGCCGGTCACGCATCGACAACTGGACGTTTTGATGACGAACAACTCTTCTACTTATCTTCACGGGGAATTCCAGCCGATGAAGCGCGCCGCTTGGTTATTCGTGGCTTCTTTCAAGAGATCCTTAACAAGATTAATAACCAAGAGATCGAAGAGCGTTTGATGAATCGAATTGATACTGATTTAGCCAAGGTGGGTGCGATCAAATGAAAATTGATTTCAACGAGCTGATAGATGGAAAGCCAAAGCGCATTGAGGTTAATGGCAAAGCCGTATGCGTGGCACGCCTAGGGTCGGAAGTATTTGCAGTTGCCGATACCTGCACTCATTCTGATGCCTCATTATCAGAAGGCGATATTTCGGATGGAAAAATTGAATGTTGGCTACATGGGGCTGAGTTTGATCTAAGAACCGGAGCGGCAATCACATTGCCAGCTACAGAGGCGCTAGAAGTTTTCAAAGTTATTCAAGAAGGTACGCAAATTAGCATCGAAGAGTTTTCTGAAAATACAATGACAGGGGAGAAGTAATGAGTACTTTAGAGATCAAAGGTTTGAAAGTAGTAGTTGATGCAGATGGAAATTCCAAGGAGATTTTAAAGGGCGTAGATTTAACTATTCGCTCCGGTGAGACCCATGCGATTATGGGACCAAATGGTTCTGGAAAATCTACTTTGGCGTATTCGATAGCTGGCCACCCCAAGTACACAATTACCGGTGGCAGCGTAACTTTGGATGGACAAGATGTCTTAGCCATGAGCGTTGATGAACGGGCGAAGGCTGGACTCTTTCTTGCAATGCAATATCCAGTAGAAGTCCCAGGAGTTTCCGTAACCAATTTCTTACGTACTGCAGCAACTGCAATTCGCGGCGAAGCGCCAAAGGTTCGAACCTGGGTCGGCGAAGTTAAAGAAGCGATGGCTGCTTTAAATATGGATTCAAATTTTGCCGAGCGTTCTGTCAACGAAGGATTTTCAGGTGGCGAGAAGAAGCGTCACGAGATTTTGCAACTCGAACTTCTTAAGCCGAAGTTTGCAATTTTAGACGAAACAGATTCCGGTCTAGATGTTGATGCCCTTCGAATTGTCTCCGAGGGAGTAAATCGCGTAAAGGCCAATAGTGATCTAGGAATATTGCTAATTACTCACTACACCAGAATTTTGCGCTACATAAAGCCGGACTTCGTTCACGTCTTTGCCGCAGGGCGTGTAGTTGAAGAGGGTGGGCCAGAGTTGGCCGATAAATTAGAAGAGAAGGGTTATGCAGAGTACGTAACTGCTTAATTACCATGTTAAGAACCTCAATTGATGCCGCCCAGCTTCGCAAGGATTTCCCAATCTTTGCAAAGGTGATGCGCGGAAATAATCGATTGATCTATTTAGATAGTGGTGCTACCTCTCAAAAGCCAAGGTCAGTTTTAGATGCCGAACGCTATTTCTATGAGAATGAAAATGCCGCGGTTCATCGTGGTTCGCACCTTTTGGCCGAGGAGGCCAACAGCGCTTACGAAGGCGCGCGCGAGGTTGTGGCGCAGTTTCTCGGAGCCAAGAGCGATGAGATTATCTTTACCAAGAGCGCGACCGAGAGCTTAAATGCGCTTGCCTATTCATTTGGAAATGCCAAAGCTGACAGCAGATTTCACCTAAATCCCGGGGATCGCATTGTCGTTTCAGAAATGGAGCATCATGCAAATCTCATCCCTTGGCAACAATTGGCGAAGCGCACTGGCGCGGAATTAGCTTGGCTAAGTGTCACTGCAGAAGGTCGTTTGGATCTAAGTAATATTTCAGAAGTCATCA
>CAILSO010000020.1 GCA_903836945.1 uncultured Actinomycetes bacterium
GCGAATCTTTACTGCGAATCAAGTTGTTGTGGCGGCAGGTACCTATAACACTCAAAAGTTGCTGCATAAGATGAAGGATTCAGGGACTTTGCCCAAGCTCTCAAATTATTTGGGAAAACTTTCGCGCACAAATAGCGAAGCTCTAACCGGTGCGATCATGAAGGATACCGAGATCGATTACAGCAAGGGTAGTGCGATTACCTCATCCTTCTTTCCAGATGAACATACCCATGTCGAGCCAGTTCGTTATGGAGTTGGAAGTAATGCAATGGGCCTATTGCAAACGATAATGACCGATGGGAATACTGGAAAAGAACGAAGGCGCCAATGGCTGCGTGCAGTGGTTAGAAATCCGAATTTACTTCGGAAAATTCTTGATGTTAGAAAATGGTCGCAGCGCACCGTTATTGCATTAGTTATGCAAAATGTTGATTCGTCGGTGAAGGTTTCGGGAAAGCGATCGCTTTTTGGTTATCGACTTACATCGATCCAAGATTCCGAAAAACCAAATGCAACTTACATCCCAGCAGCCAATGAAGTTGTTCGCCGGATAGCTAAAAACCGGGGCGGAATTCCAGGTGGAACTTTGGGCGATTTAATCGAAGCCCCGTTTACTGCGCACTTTGTGGGCGGATGTGTGATTGGTGATTCACCAAAGACCGGTGTCATCGATCCATATCATCGCGTCTGGAATTACCCGACGCTGCATATCGTCGACGGCTCAAGTGTGACTGCAAATCTTGGAGTGAATCCTTCATTAACAATTACTGCTCAAGCCGAGCGCGCGCTCTCATTTTGGCCAAATAAAAATGAGGCTGATCCTCGGCCAATACAGGGAAGTGCCTATAAAAAAATTGGATGGATCCGCCCAAAGGCTGCCTTTGTTCCAGCCGGGGCTTTTGGGCAGCTGCGGGTTATTTAACGGGTGGTTCTCACCCTAACCCGCTATTTTCTATTGGAACTCTCTCACCCCTAGGCGATGATTAACCCCTTAGGAAAAGGGGTGAGCTTTGTCAGATAATCGAGATTCATTGCCACTTCTACCCCTTTTGCCAGGCGTCTCTCTCGCCAGAATCACGATCCCAGAAATCAATCCGCACTTCATTCTTCGCAAAGAGTTATTGGCCTCATTCAAAAAGCCGGCACCGCATGCAGTTTTAATCGTTGCCCCTGGTGGCTTTGGTAAAACTGTTCTGGCCGCGCAATGGGCAATGGAGAAGCCGGAAATAACAGCTTGGTACACCGCCCAAGTCGGAGATAGCGCAAGAGACATTTTGTTTCATGTCATACAAGGGCTTCGAAAAATAAAACCAGATTTTTGTGCCTGGGCCGAAAAACTTCCAGAATCTGGATTTGATACAAATAAGGCAGCTAGAGATTTTTCAAATGAAGTTGGCCAACTTGGTCCCGAAATTAGAATTGTTTTTGATGCTTTGGGGAATGCAAGTGGCCCAGAAGAGAAAGCTCTGCAAGAAGCCTGGCAAGAAAATGCACCACTAAACATAAAAACTTTCTCAACCAGACAAACGCCACCCTATTCGCCACTAGTACGAGCAGTTAACTTGGCTGCGCTTACTTATTTAACAGCTAAAGATTTGCGATTTAGTGAAAGTGAAATTTTCGCGCTGGCAAGTTCAATGGGAGTTGACTCTGAGGATTTAGCACTTAAAGCTTCCTTATTACCAACCGAAGGATGGCCGGCTGGCGTACATATGGTTACTAAACTTTTTGCAAGTGGTTCACGGGAAAGATATTCTGATTTTGATCTGATTTATAACGCTTCACTAAAATCTCTTAAAGAAAGTGAATACAGAACTCTTATCGATTTATCTTTGGCTAATGAATTTACCGAAGAAGAAGCTATTTCAATAAGCAACAATACAAATATTGGAACTCTGCTAAGAGTTATGTCGGTTGAAGGACTATTTGTCTCTAAAATAAATGTCCAACCGGAAATTTTTAAGTTTAATCCGCTGGTTAGAGATTACCTAAGGAAGTCACTTTTAATTGCAGAAAAGGATTTTGCAAAAAGAGCCACGAAGACCGCTGATGCGATTAGTACTAGCGATCCTTTTAGAGCCTTTGAGCTCTACTTGCAATCGGGAAATTTAGATCTAGCGAAAACTTTTGCCTTAAAGAACTTACGCCGACTTATATTTTCAGGCCAGACAAGTCAGGTGTTGAAATTTGAAGAAGTAATTGCCGAGGTTATTGGCCTAGATGAAGGAAGGCAGCTCTTACTAAGAGCTTACTTAGAAGCAAATTCAGGAAAGGTAGCCATGGCCGAAACTTCCCTCCTAGAGTTTGAAGCAAACTTTGGCGGTAAACCACTGAGTGCTGAGGTTGCCGGCGACAAAGATATTGTGAGCACTGAAATTGATTTTCTAAAAGGTAATTTCGCCTCAACAATTACACGTGGAAATCAACTTATAGATGTTCAAGTCGTGATTGAGGATCTAGTCCATCTGCGGTTCTTGATTAAATTGAATTTAGCAGCCAGCGCCTCATTTTTAATGGAAGATCTACATTCTATAAAGGTCACTGAATCTCTGTTGAATCAACTCTCAAGTTCAAATGATGAAACAATTAATTCAATTTATCTGCCATCGATTAAAGCAATGTTGGCCATATCCAAAGGGGAATTGAATACCGCAAGAGAATATTCACAATTAGCGATTAGGACTGCTAAAAAACTTAAAGCATCTGGACTCTTCACTCCCTTTGCCGCGGCTTATTGCCTAGCCGAGGTTTATCGTGAATTTGGTGATTACCAAAGAGCGATCGAGGTCTGCGATGAATACATTGCCCTAGCCGCGCGTGATCAAATCAAACCATGGCTGGTTGCCATACTTTCAAAAAAGGCAGTAGTACTTTCACATCTAAGCCAACATTCACAGGCGCTCTCGCTTTTGACTAGAGCCCGTGAAGAAGTACCAATGCCAGCATTTGGATATGACATCTCACGAGTTATCGATGAACATGAAATCTTTGTTCGTCTACCCCTTGAAGATGTAGAACGTATTCAAGAATTGTTGTATCGGATGCCACAAACCACAACTACCGAAGCATTTGGGAAAGCTTATGCGGCCATGACCAGCCCAACTAAGGCGCTAGCAATCTTGGAATCTATGCCGACTGATTCTGTGCGAGATATGTTGAACAAAGAGCTAGTAGCAACGCAGGTATTCCACCCACAACCAAAGGTCGCTTTTGAGCATTTACGTAGGGCCATAAAAATTGGTATTGAAAATGATTACTACCAAGTTTTCCTACAGCAAACCCCGAGTGTCAGGGATTTGATCGTCGAATTGGCAGCCAAAGAACCAACGATGTATTTAGAGCGGCTTGCTTCCGACATTCGCAAACAAATTCAGACCAGCCAGGTTAATAAGAAGACCTCTGCTGGTTCACTTACCAAGCGTGAGTTAGATATTTTGCGAAGGCTTTCAACCGGCTTGCCAATCACGCAAATTGCAGCTGGTTTACATATCTCCAATAACACGATCAAGACGCATTTAAAGAGCGTCTATCGCAAGTTAGATGTAGATTCTCGTCATGCGGCAGTTGCTAAAGCGCAAGAATTAGCCTTGGTTTAATTCACTTTCAGCCATTAGCTCTTCTTGTTTAGCCTTGCGCAGGTTAGGCATCTTGGTAATTGGAAAGTTCATGTTCTTATAGAAATCTTTAATTAGAGTGTTCATCAACTTGGTTTTCTCTTTAACAACTATGTGAGAAGCGCCCGGAACAATTCCTAGTCGACCATTTGAAAGAGCTTCATATAAGTCAACGGTGTGATGGTTAGAAAATGGTTCGTCATCTCCAGTTAGAACTAGGGTGGGAGCATTGATTTTTGCTAACTCTGAGGTTTTTAAGTTTGGTTCGGTAGCCCAAACTTCAAAGGCCTTTCGAATAATTACCTCTTGCATATGAGCCGGATCAGGTGAGGTTTTTGCAAAGCGGGCGCGTTCCTCATCGGTCAAGTTCACTTCTTGTGGCTCTTGGCCAAACATCAGATCACTATCGTGTGAAAAGTTGGTTCCGATTAGGACCATGGACTTAACCAAATCAGGACGCTTTAGTGCAAGGTGTAGAGCAATAATTCCACCATCACTCCAGCCAATGATATGGACTGGTTGCTTAACGATATCTTCGATGTATTCAATCGCCTCATCGGTTTGAAAATCAAAATGATAAAAACCATTTCTTGAACCGGTGCGACCGTGCGCACTTCGATCGTAGGCAAATATTTCGTGGCCACGAACAGCTGGCCGGATGGATGATTCCCAAGATTCAGTGGAACTTAAACCACCGTGAAGAAGTAAAACGGGTGATTTTCGGCCGCGCCAATGAAATGAGAAAACTTGATGGCCCCGAAGGTCTAGGTAGCCCTTTTTCATTTTAAAATTACTTACATCGAATCCATGATGTGGCGATTGCCGCGATCAAAGGTTACGTAATTCCAACACCAATCGGCAATGGTGCCAATTCGATTTCGACCACCCATTAAGTAAAAGAGGTGCAGGAAGAGCCAAGTAAACCAAGCTGGAAAGCCGGAGAATTTAATCTTCTTAACTTGGACAACTGCCTTGTGGCGACCAATTGTTGCCATCGCGCCCTTATCTTTATATTTAAATTCCTTGAGCTTCTCGCCCTTAACCGCGCGACGGATTTGCGCCGCAACAAAGCGACCTTGTTGCATAGCAACTGGCGCAACCATTGGAAGGAAGCGACCATTGCTGGACTTTGCACCAGTGACATCGCCGACGCCCCAAATATTTGGATAGTTAACAACTTCTAATGTTTGGGCAGACTTTAAGCGACCAGCATCCAATGGAAGTGAGAGCGCTTGCATTGCCGGACTTCCCTTAACGCCGGCAGCCCAAATAGTTACTTCTGATTTGAGTTGTTCGCCAGATTTAAGATCAATATTGCGCCATTCAACTTCTTTAACCGCGGTGTTGACCAAAACTTTAACGCCCATACCTTCAAGAACGCGCTTGGTCTTCTCTGATAAATCTTCATCAAACATTGGAAGTAAACGTGGACCGGCTTCAACTAGGGAAATATTGATATGTCGAGCGGCATGCTTTTGATCATTGCTTAGTGGGCCGCGAACTAATTCAGCTAAGGCACCAGCCATCTCAACACCAGTCGGACCGCCGCCGACAACGGTGATATTAAATTCAGTGTCGTCTTCAAAGCGGCAGAGATCTTCAAAGCGACGCATAACTTCGGCGCGAATTTGAAGTGCTTCATGAATTGTCTTCATGCCAAGGGCGAACTCTTCAACGCCTGGCGTTCCAAAATCTGCTGTGACAGAACCTAGGGCAACAACTAAGTGATCAAAAGGTAGAACTTCCGAGCTATCTAGTTTTACGGTCTTGTTCTTGTGATCGACCGAGATCGGTGAACCCATTCGAAACTTGCCATTTACCTTGCGGAGCACGCCACGAATTGGATAGGCAACGTGATCGGCGGCAAGGCCAGCGGTTGAAACCTGATAGAGAAGTGGAAGGAAGGTTTGGTAGTTGTGGCGATCTACTACGGTGATATCGAAATCCTTGCCATCTTTGCCAGAGCCCAGAGCCTTCGCTGCGGCGAGGCCGCCGAAGCCTCCACCGAGGATAACTACGCGGGTCTTGGCCATTATTTAAGTCTACTGTTAATCCTATGAGCCCTGCCAATTCAAAGAATGCCGACCGCAGGATTCTGGTCACAGGTGCCTCGGGATATGTCGGTGGACGATTAGTTCGCCAATTATTAACTGAGGGTTTTACGGTTCGGGTATTTGTTCGAGATGCAAAAAAGATTTCCGGCCAGCCTTGGTTTAGCCAGGTCGAGTTGGCGACAGGAAATGCAAATGATTATGCCTCAACAAAATCTGCCCTAGAAGGAATCCATACTGCTTTCTACTTATTGCATTCCATTAATGCCGGCACAAATTTTGAAGAAGTAGAGGCGGCGATGGCCAAGAATTTTGCCATGGCGGCCGAAGCCTCAAATGTGAAACAGATTGTTTATTTGGGCGGAATTGCTAATGATGAAAAGATCTCCCAACACTTAGAGTCACGGGCTAATACCGGAACCCAATTGGCATCCGGAAAAGTTGCAGTGATGGAGATCCGCGCCGGCATAATTATCGGATCGGGTTCTGCATCATTTGAAATGTTGCGCCACCTAACTCACCGACTTCCAATAATGACCACACCAAAGTGGGTTTCAAATCGCACCCAACCAATTGCGATAAGAGATGTACTTTGGTATTTGACACATGCCGCAGGACTTGAAGAACCTGTCTCTGGAATTTTTGATGTTGGCGGACCGGAAGTCTTGTCTTATGCCGAGATGATGCAGACCTTTGCCAGGCTTTCTGGCCTGCGAAAGCGTTGGATTATTAAAGTGCCAGTTCTCTCACCAGGACTTTCAAGTTTATGGATTGGCTTAGTAACACCCGTCCCAACTTCACTCGCCAGGCCACTTGTTGGATCGCTAATTAGTGAAGTTGTTGCTGATCCCAAGCGATCGATCGCCGCGATCATTGCGCCACCTAAAGAGGGTTTATTGCCGCTTGCGACTGCAATTGAATTAGCGCTCTCAAAAGTTTCGGCGCACGATGTTGAAACTAGATGGTCAGATGCAACGGCGCCGGCTGCGCCTTGGCAGAAAGCTCAAGGAGATCCAGATTGGGCCGGGGATACGATTTATGAAGATAGTCGAGAACGAGTTGTTGATACGCAAGGTGAATATTTGTGGCAGGCAGTTGAGGCAATTGGTGGTGACACTGGTTGGTATGGCGCCGATTTCTTATGGTGGGCGCGGGGAATTTTGGATCGAATCTTTGGCGGCGTTGGATTACGTAGAGGTCGGCGCGACCCAGATCATTTAAGAGTTGGCGAGAGTTTAGATTTTTGGCGCGTTGAAGCACTGGAACCAGGAAAACGTTTACGGTTATATGCTGAAATGATTTTGCCGGGTAAGGCTTGGTTGGAATTTGAAATTAGTGAAGTGAAAGAAAATGGCCAAGTGCGACGCAAGGTCAAACAAACCGCCACCTTTCAACCGCGCGGCTTGGGTGGGCAGCTCTATTGGTTTTTTGTCTTGCCATTTCATTCATTAATATTTCCAACAATGTTAAAGAATTTAGTGAAAGCGGCAGAAGGTCGAAAGGCCAAATAAGAAATGCATGAATTTAATTCAGAGGTAGAAGCCCTCGCTAAAGAGGTCTTGGAATATTCGCTAATTAGATTGCGTGATAATCCACCACTTGATGGCCCAAAGACCCCAGAAGAATTATTTGCCTTGGCCGGAAATACGATTACCGAAAAAGGTTTAGGTGGCCACGAAACTCTAGAATTATTTAAAGAAGTTTTAGCCAAAGCGTGTATCTCCACGGATCATCCAAAGTATTTAGCCTTTATTCCTTCCGCACCCAGCGAACATTCAATTCTCTTCGATTTAGTTGTTGGGGCCAGCGCTTTATACGGCGGATCATGGTTAGAGGGAGCTGGCGCGGTCTTTGCCGAGAATCAAGCGCTTCGCTGGATCTCTGATTTAGCAGGGTTGCCGCAAAGCGCAGGTGGCGTCTTTGTTCAAGGCGGAACGATGGGAAATTTATCGGCCCTAGTTGCTGCAAGGGCGCATGCCCGTGAAAAGTATCCAGATATAAAACGATGGGCGATTGCGGCGAGTGCCGAAGCGCACTCTTCAATTAAATCAGCAGCGCAGGTAATGGATGTTGAAATTTTATTAGTGAAACCTGATGCAGATCGCTCGTTACAAGTCAGCGAAGTTGCAAGCGCGGTTGCGAAATATGAAAGTGAAAATGCCGGGCACAAAGTCTTTGCAATTGTTGCAACAGGTGGTACGACAAATCTGGGAATAATCGATGACCTCTATGGGATCGGAACCTTTGCAAATAAGAACGGCATTTGGTTTCATGTTGATGGGGCCTATGGTTTGGCTGCCTTGTGTGCGCCAAGTGTTCGGCCGTTATTTAACGGCGTCGAGTTAGCCGATTCATTAATTGTTGATCCGCATAAATGGTTGTTTGCCCCATTTGATGCTTGCGCGCTTATTTATCGAAATCCCGAGATCGCTAAGAAGGCGCATCTTCAAAAGGCGGCTTATCTTGAACCGCTAGATGATGATGGAAATTGGAATCCATCGGATTATGCAATTCACTTAACCAGGCGGGCGCGCGGATTGCCATTTTGGTTTTCCTTGGCAGCTAATGGAACTACTGAATATTCAAAGGCGATGGAGGAGACCATCAATGTTGCTAAGGCAGCGGCTAAATTAATTGCACAACATCCAAATCTGGAATTAGTTATGGAACCAAAACTCTCCATTGTTGCCTTTACTCGAAAGGGTTGGGGTTGGGATGAGTACAACGCATGGTCAGATAAGTTGTTGGCCGATCAAATTGGTTTAGTAACTCCATCAGGTTTAAATGGCGAGCCAATTCTTAGATTTGCCATCGTTAATCCTTGGACCAAAATTGAAGATATTGCGGAGATTTTAAGTACCCTCTAAATCCCACACTTTGACGGCGGGCTCTCCTACAATTACAACACCATGAGCTTTCAAGAAATATCGGCGGCCTCGACACCGACAACTCTCACCGATCTAGAGCTTCGAATTCTCGACTTCGAACGTCAGTGGTGGAAGTTCGCCGGAGCTAAAGAGTCAGCGATTAAAGAGCTCTTCGATATGGCCCCGCCGGCCTATTATCAATTACTTAACAATTTGATCGACCGTGAGGATGCCTTGATTTCCTCGCCGATGTTGGTAAAGCGCCTGCGCCGTCTGCGCGAAGCTCGCACCCAATCTCGCTCTAACTAGTTCTTCTTTACTTATCAACAAGTAAAACTCTCAGCCTAGGCACAGGAAAAAGCCTTCTACATTTTGCCTGGCAACACCTATGTTTCTCCCATGAGTAAATCGCGCATCCGAATTCTTTCCATAAATATCGTTCTAGCTTTAGTAGTTGTTGGCATCGGATCGTGGGGCTGGGCCGCGCTTCATCCCGCCGCCGCCAAAGCCACAACAACTTCAACGCTGGTGTCGAATGGGGATGTGACTTCTTCAGTAAGTGCATCCGGAACTGTTATTAGTCCGGGAGATGTTGGTGTTTCACCAACCGTTAGTGCGCAGATTACTTCCATTGCGGTTAAAGTCGGCGAACGTGTCAGTGCGGGACAGATGCTGGCAACTTTAGATAATACGTCGCTATTTAACGCGCTAAATCAGGCTAAATCTAATCTGGCAGTGGCACAACTTACTTATGCGCAAGATAAGGCAAATGCAGATGCCGCGATCGCAACTGCTAAGAAATCCTTAGATGATGCGGTTGTAAATACCGCCGCAAAAAATCCGACCTATAAAGTCACATTAGATAATGCCTCAGCCGCACTTGCTCAAGCAAAATCTATTTACGATAGTTATTCCAGTTTTTATGGCCCGAATGGAATTACTTTGGCTTGGTGTGCAACTTTAAATACAATTAACTCCAATTGCACAACTCTTATTAATGACTACAACTCATATCAATCTGCGCAGAATTCTTATAACAATGCTCTGGCAAATTACAACATCTCTTTGACATCTGACACGCAGACAGTTCAAAATTTAACAACTGCGTACAACAACACAGTCGCAACGCAGAAGTACACAATCGAAGCCTTTAATGCACAACATGGAATCACAGTTGATAATCCAAAGGCAGAAGATTTCACAGTTGATCAGGCAGCACTTGCATTGGCACAGAAGAATTTTGATGCCGCAGTTGTAAGGGCTCCGGTTTCCGGAACCGTCGCATCAATCAGTGCAACCGTTGGGCAAAATGCGCCTACTGCCTCATCATCCACGGTCGGTTCAGTATCGGGATTTATTGTCTTAACCGATGTGACGGCGCTCCAGGTAACTGCTAGCTTCTCCGAAGCAGATGCCGCCAAGTTAGTGAGTGGACAGCCAACTTCCTATACCTTCTCGGCGCTTTCAAATGTCAGCGCAACTGGAAAGTTGTTATCAGTTGATCTGCTTCCTACCGTTTCATCCGGAGCTACTTCATATAAGGCAACCTTTACCATCGATAGCAAAGTGCCAGGACTTAAGCCAGGTATGACAGTTACGGCAACGGTTTTAACTGGTGCGGCTTACAACGTCCTACAAGTCGCTTCGCAAGCTGTTACAACTCGTGGCAACGGCTCTTTCGTCAATGTAATTACAACTAAGAATGGCGCTGATGTAATTACACGCACTCCCGTGGTTATCGGTCTTAAAGGCGATTCAGCCGATCAAATTCTCTCTGGTGTAACTGCCGGAACCAAAGTTGTTTTGCGAAGCACGACAACTTCAAGCGTTAGCAGTAATGGTTTCCCTGCAACAACTGGTGGGCTTGGTGCCGCGGGTAGAGCCGGTGGCCCTGGGTTTGGCGGATAATGAATCAACTCGTTATTGATGTTCGAAGCGCCGTTAAACAATATGGCGCAGGAGACTCTGCAATTTTCGCACTCAACGATGTCTCGTTAAAAATTGAACTCGGTGAATATGTTGCGATCATGGGACCTTCCGGTTCTGGCAAGTCCACTCTAATGAACATCATGGGCGCATTAGATAATTTAACTTCTGGTGAGTATTTTCTAGATGGAATTGAGATCAACTCAATGGATGAGAATGCGTTATCGGTTGTTCGTGGGCGAAAGATTGGCTTTATATTCCAATCATTTAATTTAATTCCGCGCACTACTGCAATTGCAAATGTCGAACTACCCCTTGCTTATCAAGGGATAAAAGCCGCGGAAAGAAGAATGCGAGCTACTAAAGCGCTAGAAGTTGTGGGTCTGGCAGATCGAATGGATCACGAGCCAACCCAATTATCTGGTGGTCAACAACAACGCGTTGCTGTTGCGCGGGCGCTAGCTACTCGCCCGGCACTACTTCTAGCCGATGAACCAACCGGGGCGCTAGATTCGAAATCTACGAGTGATTTATTGGATTTATTTGATCAAATCAATGCCGCAGGTCGAACCGTCGTAGTAATCACCCACGAAAATGATGTCGCCGAACGCGCAAAGCGAATCATTCGAATGCGCGATGGCAAGATCGTTAGCGATGAATTAAATAAGGCGCGTGCCTCGTGAATCCAATTGAGATAATTCGTTTTGCCCTTCGTGGTCTTTCGATCAATCGACTGCGGACTGCACTGACCACACTCGGCATCATGATCGGCGTTATGTCGGTAATCATTTTGATTGCCGTAGGAAATGGCTCTGCTAAATCTGTGCAATCTTCACTCGATCGACTCGGAACAAATTCGATTCAAATTAGATCTGGTGCTGGTGGCTTTGGTGGTGGCGGTTTTGCTAGCGCAAGATCTCGGGGCAATTCTGGCAACACCAAACAATTGACGGTACTTGATGCAAAAGCCTTGGTGGATCAAAACCAAGCGCCAGATGTAAAACAAGTTTCACCGGTTATGAATGCCAATGCGACTTGCGTCAACGGAACTTCCACTTCAACTCCGGCAACTTTCTCTGGAGTTTGGCCAACCTATTTTGAGGCCGCCAATAGCCAGATCGCTACCGGAAATTACTTCACCGATGATGATGTTAATCAAGGAAGGCGCGTTGCGATCATTGGTAATACAACCGCAACTGAATTATTTGGCACCGATAATCCAATAGGTCAAACGGTTCGATGCGGTGGCATTCCATTTACAGTTATCGGGACAACGACGATTAAGGGTTCATCTGGTTTCCAAGATGGCGATAGTTTGTTCTTGGCCCCAATCACTGCAATTCAGAATTCAATTACTGGATATGTCGGGCTCTCATCAATAATCGTTGAAGCAAAGAGTTCAAAGACAACTGATGCGGCGCAGACTGAAATTCAGAGTATTTTGGATGCCCGCCACCACGTAACAAGTTCGGCCAGCCGAGATTATCGATTATTTAATCAGGCATCGCTACTGACAACTTCCGCCTCAAATAGCAAGGTATTTACCGTCTTATTGGGCGCCGTCGCGGCGATCTCACTTCTGGTCGGTGGCATCGGAATCACAAACATTATGTTGGTTACTGTTGTAGAAAGAACTCGCGAAATCGGAATCCGCAAGGCTATTGGCGCACCAAAGCGAATCATCCTTACGCAATTCCTAATCGAGGCGACGATCCTTTCAGTAATAGGCGGTCTCTTAGGAGTCTTTGGCGGATTTGTTGGATCGTACTTCACCATCTTGGGTGTGAAACCGGTAATTGTTCCGATGTCAGTACTACTGGCATTTGGTGTAAGTATTTTGATCGGGGTCTTCTTTGGAGGATACCCAGCAAGCAGAGCAGCATCACTACGACCAATCGAGGCGCTACGTCATGAGTAACATCAATAACGAGAACGAAATCCCAGCATTTGATTTATTCGCACCCCCAGCCGAAGATAATTTGCAGGAAGAACTAGCAAAGGGTCAGTACCAATGGACCAATAAGTACACGAAGTTTTTAGCTGGAATGGCAATAGTCGTAACTCTTTTATCGGCCGGCGCTTGGTATGGCCATCACTCTGCAACTTCTTCCACAACTTCAGCATCTGCCGCCTCGTTAAGAGGAGCACTTGGCGGATCTGGCTTTGCAGGATTTGCTGGTGCAACTGGTGGTACTAGATCTGGCGCAGGTGCAACCGGAAGTTTTGGCGGTGGCGGCGGATTTGGTGGAACAAGAATTACTGGAACCATTGCAAGTGTTTCCGGAAATAAAGTAACAATAACTTTGGATGATCCGACTCAGGCATCATCATTAAAGAGTGGTGATGCTGCGCGCGTAACCGATACCGCAGGATTTGGGGCGCCAGCCGCAGGTACGTTGCCAGATTCCGCAACAACAAAATCCACAACACCGCGATCTGGCACAACTAGTTCGAAATCAACTGCAACTCAAAAGCCCGCTGTTGGTGGTGCAACCGGTGGTCGTGGCTTCTTTAACGATCCAACCATTCAAGCTTGCCTAACAAAGGAAGGCGTAAGCCTCACACCGGGTGTCCGCCCAGATCGCACAGATCCAAAGGTGGCGGCGGCATTTGCTAAGTGCTTACCTGGATTTGGATCAGGTGGTGGTGCAGGTGGTGGCTTTGGTGGGGCTCGCCCAAGTGGGGCGCCAACTCCAGCGCCATCTAATTAACCTAATCAACACCTCCAGATATCTCGATTTGCGAGGCTCTGGCCCCTGCTCTAGATTTGGCATTAGCACTCGGGGCTAGCGAGTGATAACTAGCTCGGGTGGATTAACCCAAAATTACTTAGAGGAGTAACACTGTTATGGCAAAGATGATTGCCTTTAATGAAGAGGCCCGTCGCGGTCTAGAACGCGGCATGAATGCACTTGCAGATGCTGTGAAGGTAACACTTGGACCTCGTGGTCGTAACGTTGTACTTGAGAAGAAGTGGGGCGCACCAACCATCACAAACGATGGTGTCTCAATCGCTAAGGAGATCGAACTCGATGACCCTTGGGAAAAAATCGGTGCCGAACTTGTTAAAGAAGTTGCTAAGAAGACTGATGATGTCGCTGGCGACGGAACCACAACCGCAACTGTTTTAGCGCAAGCCCTAGTTCGCGAAGGTCTTCGCAACGTTGCTGCTGGTTCAAACCCAATGGCGCTAAAGCGTGGCATTGAGAAGGCAGTCGATGCCATCTCTGCTGAACTAACCAAGATGTCAAAGCCAGTTGATACCAAGGAACAAATTGCAGCTACTGCAACTATTTCTGCGGCTGATGCCACCATCGGTGAAATGATCGCTGAAGCGATGGACAAGGTTGGTAAGGAAGGCGTAATTACCGTTGAAGAATCAAATACATTCGGACTCGAACTAGAGCTCACCGAAGGTATGCGTTTTGATAAGGGTTACATCTCGCCATACTTCACAACTGACTCAGATCGCATGGAGGCAGTTCTAGAAGATCCATATATTTTGATCGCAAACTCAAAGATCGCAAATATCAAAGATATGTTGCCAATCCTTGAGAAGGTCATGCAATCAGGTAAGCCACTACTTATCTTGGCTGAAGATGTCGAAGGCGAAGCGCTTGCAACTCTCGTTGTAAATAAGATTCGCGGAACATTTAAATCTGTTGCAGTTAAAGCACCAGGATTTGGTGATCGTCGTAAGGCAATGTTGCAAGATATTGCAATCTTGACTGGCGGAACTGTGATCTCTGAAGAAGTCGGTCTAAAGCTAGATGCCACAACGATGGATCTACTTGGTCGCGCTCGCAAGGTTGTAGTTGCTAAGGAAGAGACCACAATCGTTGAAGGTTCCGGCGATGCCGAACAAATCAAGGGTCGCGTAAATCAAATCCGCGCCGAGATTGAAAAGTCTGATTCAGATTACGATCGTGAAAAGCTGCAAGAGCGTCTAGCAAAACTTGCTGGTGGCGTTGCAGTTATCAAGGCTGGCGCAGCTACCGAAGTTGAATTAAAAGAGCGCAAGCACCGCATCGAAGATGCAGTGCGAAATGCAAAGGCTGCCGTTGAAGAAGGAATCGTCGCCGGTGGCGGCGTTGCACTTCTCCAAGCAGCAAAGCTTGCCTTCGAAAAGTTGAAGCTAACCGGCGAAGAAGCTGTTGGCGCAAAGATTGTTGAAGTTGCAATCGAAGCACCACTAAAGCAGATCGCAATTAACGCTGGACTTGAAGGCGGAGTAATTGTTGAAGCGGTACGCAACAAGGAAGTTGGTTTCGGCCTGAACGCTGCAACTGGCGAATATGTTGACATGATCAAAGCCGGAATTATTGACCCAGCAAAAGTAACTCGTTCTGCATTGCAAAATGCGGCTTCGATTGCTGCACTATTCATTACAACAGAAGCTGTTATTGCGGATAAGCCAGAGCCTAAGGCGGCGGCGATGCCACAAGGCGGCGGCGAGATGGATTTCTAAATCCCGCTTAAATACTTTCTAAAAGGCCCTCGAATTCGTTTCGGGGGCCTTTTACTTTAGGATAAGAACATGAGCATCAACGATCCATTTAACGCAGAAGCCTTAGCGCGCACTGCTGCGATTGAAGATGCCGCAAATAAAGATTTCGTGGGCGCACTAGTCTCTATCGATATTGACGAAGAAGAACGCGTAAGCACATATCTCTTTGAATCAGCGCTTCCTGGATATTCCGGATGGCGTTGGGGCGTGACCATTGCAAAACTGGATGAGCAATCTCCGGCAACAGTTTGCGATGTAGTTCTGCTCCCAGGTGCTGATTCGCTGATTGCACCAGAGTGGGTCGCTTATAAAGATCGCCTACTTCCAGGTGATGTTGGCCCAGGAGATATTGTTCCAACTTCGGCAAATGATGAACGTTTAGTTCCCGGATTTGCATCACTGCCTGGCGATGAAGAATTGGATGCAGCACAATTATTTGAATTCGGTCTTGGTCGAGCACGAGTACTTTCAATTACTGGTCGCGATCTAGCAGCATCACGTTGGTACAACGGAGATCGCGGACCAAATACTCCGATTGCACAACAAGCACCAAAGCCGTGCTTTTCATGTGGATTTTTCTTGCCGATCGCTGGATCACTGCGTGCCTCATTTGGCGTATGTGCAAACATACTTTCACCAGATGATGCTCGTGTTGTATCGGTTGATCATGGTTGCGGGGCGCACTCTGAAGCCCTCGTAACGGCTGATTAGCGTTTAATCAAGCGTAAAACTGCGCTACAGCCTCGTTACCAAATAAGTTAAACTAAGAGACTCAGTTAAAGCTGAAAGAAGAATAAAAGGAGCACTCCAATGCCAATTGGTCGCGTTAAATGGTTCAGCCTGGAAAAGGGTTTCGGCTTTGTCGAATCCGATGAAGGCGCGGACGTTTATCTATCTGCTTCTGCACTTCCAGAAGGTGTTGCAACTGTAAAGCCAGGAACCAAACTTGAATTCGGCATTGTCGAAGGCAAGAAGGGGCCACAAGCATTAACGGTTCGTGTTATTGATGAGCCAGCTTCGGTAGTTGCAAACAATCGTGCTTCTTACGATGATCTTGCAACAATGATCGAAGACACAATTAAGATTCTAGATAAAGTTGGAAATGGCTTGCGTCACGGTCGTTACCCAGCAAATCACGAAGCAGAACGGCTAGCTAAAGTTCTGCGCGGTATCGCCGGTCAGATCGAAGGTTAATTCCAGTTCTCTCTTTTGGCTCTTCGGATTGTGTAACGCAATCCGATAAAGCCAAGTGCTAAACCGATTAAACACGTCCAGATATGGGACGCTTTAGCATTAATCGCAATTTCAATAACGAGTGCAATCGCCCAGGCAACTATGCCTAACCAGATAGTTAGCACTGCGCTTCTCATATTCTGATCATACTAGAGTGGCACCATGAGTTGGCAGACGGGTTCACTTCGCTCGTTTCGCCATCGTAATTTTCAAATCTTCTTTGCCGCAAATTTCATTTCCAATATCGGAACCTGGGCGCAACGAGTCGCACAAGATTGGTTAGTAGTCACCGATCTGCATAAAGGTGGCTCAGAACTTGGAATTGTTACCGGTCTGCAATTTCTACCATCGCTTTTATTTAGTTTATATAGCGGGGTCTTGGCCGATCGATTCAACAAACGCAAACTACTTCTGATCACCAATTTAGGTGGCGGCTTGACCGCGCTGATTCTTGGCTTGTTAGTAATTTCAAAGCGCGTCACCTTAACCGAAGTATGCGTCTTGGCTTTTGCCCTTGGGTTATTTAGCGCCCTTGATGCGCCAGTTCGCCAGAGCTTTACCTCGGAAGTTGTTGGGAAAAGTGATGTGGCAAATGCGATTTCACTAAATTCGGCAAACTTCAACGCCGGTCGCCTAATTGGCCCTGGTGTGTCTGGATTATTAATTAAGGCATTTCATACCGGGCCATCTTTTATTTTAAATGCGCTCTCATACTTGGTAGTTCTAGTCGGTTTAATCTTTATGAAAGAGAAAGATCTACAACTAAGTGAACCACCAAAAATCAAGCCCAAAGTCATCGAAGCCCTGCGGTATGTGCGTTCGCGGCCCGACATTTTGGCTTTGATGTCAACCGTCTTTTTTGCCGCGACCTTTGGCTTAAATTTCCAGATTTTCAATGCCCTAGTCGCAACAAAAATCTTTCATAAGGATGCCGGTTCTTATGGAATCTTAGGAAGTATCTTGGCTATCGGTTCACTTAGTGCTGCGATCATTTCGGCCAAATTGGATAAACGGCGTCGACCAAAATTCATCATGTTATCCGCGGCGATATTTGGGGTAACCCTATTTGCTGTTTCTTTCATGCCAACTTATGCAAGTTATGCAGCTTTTCTGCCAATCTGTGGCTTGGTTGCACTAACAACAATGATCTCAGCCAATTCTTATGTACAAGTAACAACTGATCCCGCGCTTAGAGGCCGAGTAATGGGGCTCTATCTTTTGATCTTCTTAGGTGGCACCCCAATTGGTTCACCGCTAATTGGTTGGCTATCTGATGCCATCGGAATTCGTCACACTGTTGCGTTGTGCGGTGTTCTTACTTCAGTTGGTGCGGTTGCGACTTATTTCTTATTGCGCGAAAGGCTAGTGGCGTTTAATCAGAACCAAAAGCGTAACGCCAGCTAAAACCGCTACCGTAACAATTCGCCGAACTTTGTAACTCATCTAAAAGAGTTACTTCTTCATTTCAGCGACAACATAATCGATGCAAGCTGTAAGTGCCTTTACATCGGAGGGTTCAACGGCCGGGAACATACCGATACGAAGTTGGTTCTTGCCGAGTTTGCGATATGGATCAGTATCAACGATGCCATTTGCGCGAAGTACTTTTGCGATCTCAAGTGCGTCAATTGAGTCATCAAAGTTGATGGTTCCGACGACCTTAGAACGCATTGCTGGATCTGCCACGAAAGGCGTGGTCAAAGCGTTCTGCTCGGCCCATGAGTAAAGGATGTTAGAAGATTCGGCGCTGCGACCGGCGGCAAACTTAAGACCACCATTTGAATTCATCCACTCGATTTGTTCTGCCAACAAGATCAAGGTGGCAAGTGCTGGAGTGTTGTAGGTCTGATCCAAGCGAGAGTTATCGATTGCAATTGTGAGATCAAAGAAGGCGGGAATGAAGCGACCACTAGCCTTAATTTTTTCAACCCGCGCAATTGCAGCTGGGCTCATGATTGCAATCCAGAGGCCACCATCGGATGCAAAAGATTTTTGCGGCGCGAAGTAATAGACATCGCATTGTGAAATATCTACATCAAGGCCACCTGCAGCAGAAGTCGCATCTACTAGAACAAGAGCGCCATCAGTGCCTGCCGGGCGAATGATTGGCATAGATACACCGGTACTTGTTTCGTTGTGGGTTAGGGCATAAACATCAACCCCGGCTTCGGCCTGTGCAACAGGATGAGAACCTGGTTCTCCTTTGATGACGGTTGGGTCATCTAAAAATGGCGCCGCCTTTGCAGCTTCAGCAAATTTAGATGAGAACTCACCAAATACTAAGTGTTGGGATTTTTTTTCGATTAAACCAAAGGTTGCGATATCCCAGAACGCGGTTGAGCCACCATTTCCCAAAATAACTTCATAACCTTCAGGAAGATTAAATAACGATGTAAGTCCAGTGCGAACCCGGTTAACCACATTCTTAACGGGCTTTTGTCGATGCGATGTTCCCAAGATTGATGAACCACTCTTTGCAAGTGCATCTAGCGCTGCTGGTCTGATCTTTGAAGGACCACAACCAAAACGTCCATCGGCTGGCTTTAAGTTATCGGGAATCTTGATTTCGCTCATGCCTTAAGCCTAAGGGTTGAGGCGAGTTACTTGCCACAAATTATTATGTAATGTGTAGCGCAGTCGATCATGCAACCGGGAATAACGGCCCTGCCAAAATTCGATCAGGCTGGGCTTCACTAGATAGCCACCCCAGTGTTCTGGCCGGGGCACTTCCGATCCTTCTGGATACTTTGCCGCGAACTCTTGGTAGCGAGCTTCCAATACTTCCCGAGACTCCAATACCTGAGATTGTGAACTAGCCCAAGCTCCGATCTTTGAACCCCAGGGCCTAGTTGCGAAGTATTCATCTGACTCTTGTGCCGAGACTTTGGCTGCGGTGCCGCGAATTATTACTTGTCGTTCCATGGCATACCAAGGAAATAAAAGTGAGACCTTTTGATTTTGCGCAATGGCCTGTGCTTTTTCTGATTGGTAATTTGTAAAAAATGTGAAGCCGCTATCGTGAACATCTTTTAATAGAACGGTGCGCGAAGTTGTCTCGTCATTCAAGATGGCGCTAAGGACCATGGCGTTGGCCTCAACGATCATGATGTTCTCACTTGCCGCTTCCAGCCAACTCTTGAATTGTTCAATCGGATCGCGATTTATCTCGCCCTCCAACAATCCGACATCCCCATACGATCGCCGCATCGCCCGAATCCCATCTCGGGTTATCTGCGTTGGGACCTGATCGCCAGTTTCGCTCATGGGTGTATCTAACTTCACTTTTCTGATACCTGCCATCCACAATTTTTGGTTTGGTCGTGGGGCAGTTTCAGAGCAGAATAGGAATACTAAATAAGGGAGTTTCTCGTGCCAGATAGTTTTAAGCCCGGCCTCGAAGGTGTTATCGCGTTTGAATCGCTGATTGCCGAACCGGACAAAGAAGGTAGCGCCCTTCGCTACCGCGGTGTTGATATTGAAGATCTAGTGGGCAAGGTTTCCTTTGGAAATGTCTGGGGCCTATTAGTAGATGATGAATTTAATCCGGGCCTGCCACCAGCAGAGCCATTCCCAATCCCAGTTCACTCTGGCGATGTTCGAGTCGATGTGCAATCTGCAATTGCGATGTTGGCACCGGCTTGGGGCCTAAAGCCACTTCTTGATACATCTGATGAAGAAGCGCGCAATCAATTAGCTCGTGTTTCAGTGATGGTGCTTTCATATGTTGCCCAAGCAGCACGCGGCACTGCACCTGCAATCCCACAATCAGAAGTTGATAAGGCACATACCGTTGTAGAACGAATGATGATTCGTTGGCGCGGGGAACCAGATCCAAAGCATGTTCGCGCAGTTGACGCATACTTTGTTTCAGCCGCAGAACACGGAATGAATGCATCAACCTTCACCTCTCGCGTTATTGCATCGACTGGAGCGGATGTTGCCGCTTCAATTTCAGGTGCAATCGGTGCAATGTCTGGTCCACTACATGGTGGCGCACCTTCACGCGTTCTTGGAATGATTTCAGATGTTGAAAAGTCTGGAAATGCCGAGAGTTATGTAAAGGGAATTTTAGACAAGGGCGAACGTTTGATGGGCTTTGGTCACCGCGTTTATCGCGCCGAAGATCCACGCGCACGTACCCTTCGTCGAATTGCAAAAGAACTTGGTGCACCACGTTATGAAGTTGCAGTTGCACTTGAGAAGGCAGCTCTTGCCGAGTTGAAGTCTCGTCAACCAGATCGAGTTCTAGAAACAAATGTGGAGTTCTGGGCGGCAATCGTTTTGGATTATGCCGAAGTTCCAGCGCACCTATTTACTTCGATGTTCACCGCAGCTCGTACCGCTGGTTGGTCGGCGCATATTCTTGAACAGAAGAAGACCGGTCGTATCATCCGGCCATCTGCTCGCTATATCGGCCATGCACCGCGCAAGGTTAATGAGGTTAAGGGTTGGGATGAGAGCGTTTACGCACTTCACAACTAATAGATAAGTACTAGCTAACTTCTAGTTTCAATATTCACCTAAGATCGCCCCATGAAACGGGCGATCTTTTGGTTTCGGCGCGATTTACGCCTATCCGATAACCCAGCCCTGCTTGCTGCAATTGCCAATAGCGATGAGATAGTTCCGGTTTTTATTCTGGATGAAAAGCTAATCAAGCAAACTGGTAGCAAACGATTGGCCTACCTCGGTCAATCACTTCGCGCGCTAGATCATTCACTTGAAAATAAGTTACATGTAATGGTCGGCGATCAGGTCGAAGTATTAAAGGAATTGTTGCAACGATATGGCGCGGATGAAGTTCATATCTCAGAAGAGTTTGAACCCTATGGAAAGAAGCGCGATCTTCGAGTTGAAGGCGCTGGAATTAAATTAATTCGAACTGGAAGTCCTTATGCAGTTGCGCCAGGGCGAGTTCGAAAGCCAAGTGATGGAACTCCTTACAAGGTTTATACACCGTTCTATAACGCCTGGGTTGTTCATGGTTGGCGTGATCCGGTCAGTGCACCAAAATCAATTAAGGCTGTTACTCCGAATGCGGGTGATCGCAATTTCCCAGAGTGGCCGCTGCCAGAGGGAACAACAATTACTCCTGCTGGCGAAAAAGCAGCGCACGAACGTTGGACTTGGTTTAAGAAAAACGGCCTAGATTTTTATGATGAACAACGCAATAACGCCGGCGTAGATGGCACCTCCAAATTGAGTGCACATTTGAAATGGGGCGAGATTCATCCCCGTACTTTGCTCGCTGATTTAAATAAAACCAAAGCGCATATTGTTTTTCAAAAAGAGATCGCCTGG
This sequence comes from uncultured Actinomycetes bacterium, assembly GCA_903836945.1. Taxonomy (GTDB): domain Bacteria; phylum Actinomycetota; class Actinomycetes; order Nanopelagicales; family Nanopelagicaceae; genus AAA044-D11. Next base: position 21,500 of record CAILSO010000020.1, read on the forward strand.
CGTGAATTTTATGCCGATGTTTTATTCCACAATCCCCACACTGATAATGATTATTACGCACCTAAATTTAAAGAGATGCGCTATGAAAAGCCAGGTAAGGCATTTAAAGCCTGGTGTGAAGGCAAAACCGGTTATCCCTTTGTTGATGCGGCAATGCGGCAGTTATTGAAAGAGGGCTGGATGCACAATCGCACCAGAATGGTTGTGGCCTCCTTCCTTGTTAAGGATTTACATATTGAATGGCAGCATGGCGCAGATTTCTTCATGGAACATTTAGTTGATTTTGATGTGGCATCAAATGCCCATGGTTGGCAATGGACGGCCGGGTGCGGGACTGATGCCTCTCCTTACTACCGAGTCTTTAATCCCATCGAACAAGGCAAGCGCTTTGATGAGAATGGTGATTACATTCGAAAGTACATTCCAGAATTAGGGCATTTGCGTGCACCGGATATTCACGAACCTTGGACGGTTTTGGATGGCTATTTAAATGATTATCCAGAACGAATTGTTGATCACGCGGTAGAACGAATTGAATCCTTGGCACGACTTGAGGAGATCAAGTCCCGTAAACCAGACCTACCCCAGAACGCTTAGCTTCATACATCGCCGCATCCGCCCGGCGCAGTAATCCTTCTTTATTTTCAGTTGCTTGATCATTTGCCACACTTCCAATGCTAACTCCAATAAATATTTCACCTGCTGGCAGTGAGAATGGGTAAGAGATAGTCGCGCGAAGTGCCAAAGCAATTTCACTTGCGTAATTTGCAGTTCCGTAAATAATCGCACCAAACTCATCGCCACCTAATCTGGCGAGCAATACATCGCTTGGAATTGCTCTACTAAACCTAGTTGTTACTTGTTTTAAAAGTAGATCCCCAACCTCATGGCCATATTGATCATTAATTGCCTTAAAGCCATTTAGATCCAGCAGTAATAAAGTCCCCTCTTTGCGGCGCAAAATTTCTAATTCGCTTAAGAATCTGCGTCGGTTGGGCAGCCCCGTTAGTTCATCGGTCCGAGCCAATTCGCGTTCGTGAGTAACGCTTCTGGCATCGCGAAGGGCAACTGCCATCCGCACAAAGGCCAAGGTGATTGTGGCAAAACCAGGAATTAAAACGAAGGTTGGAAAATAACCTGGCCTAATTGCCGCAACGGCAAGAATTGATGAGCTAATTACCAAGGCACTTGTCGTCATAAATGAATTTACGCGTTCAGTTATTTCGATTTCACCACCGTGATGCCATAAAGCTTCCGCGATCAAGAGCAGACCAAGGATCCAGCCATCATCGCTGAGTGCGCCAAAGGAATAATTTCCGGTGGCAGAGATAAGTAGGAAATATAAATCTGTGATGCCAAAGAGCAAGATGCCACCCAAGAGTATTAGCGATCTCATAGTCCGTCGTTGCAGAACAACTAAGGAGATGGTGATCGCCACCAAAATTAGATCACCGGTTGGGTAGAGGATTGATAGAAAAACCGAAGCAGCCGAGCCATCAAATTTAAGCATCGCAGGGCGAAGTAAGAAGCTGGCGATAACACTTGAAGAGCCAAGGGCAATGATTACGGTATCTAGCAATTCCAGAGCAACGACCTTCTTCGACACCGACAAAGAACGCAAGATTCCAATCAGCATAAGGGGATAGAAGAGCGCGTAGGTGTAATCGGTTAGGTTGGGAAAGATCTGGAATTTATAAAAGGAGTTCCAGGTTGAGATCGTTGAGCCCAAACTCCACAAAAATATGGCCCCCGAGATGGCGTACTTTGCCCGGCGATCATTGAAGGTTGGGGCGGTGGCAACAATTGTGGCCGCCATGAATCCAACTAAGTTAAAGAGAATTAAATCGGGAAAGATTGCGGGAGTTTTATTCACTAACCGAATTCCCAGCTGAAGTGCAATAGTTGCCGGAGCGGCCAATCGAAGAGTGCGGTAAGTTCTACCTGTGGCGCTCGGCATTAAAAGAGCCTAGGCCTTAATTAGAAATAGCAGTAGTAGTTATCCGCAAGTATTTCAAGAGATTGGGATTCCATGAGCGAGAAGCAACCAACAACAGTCAGCCGTCGCGGCGTTCTTTGCGGAATGGCGCTCTTGGCTGTGGGCCTACTTCCAGAAGCGGCGCAAGCAGCAGTAACTGCCGCCGGAGTTAAAGTAGTTGGAAAGAAAATAGTTTTAGATCTAAAAGCAAATAAGGCGCTCAACAAAGTTGGCGGCGTTGTTCAAGTTGATTTCCAAGATGGATCATCGATGGCGGTTGTAAGAACAGCAGCCGGAACAAAAGGCCTAACTGCAATTAGTCTTTCTTGTACTCACAATGGAGTAACTGTGATGGAACAAAATGGTGCCTGGATCTGTCCAGCGCATGGTTCGCAATTTGCCCTTAATGGAAAGTTAATTAATGGCCCTGCCCGTACCGCACTACAAAAATTCCCGATTACCGCGACTGCTACAACTGCAACAATCGGATAACCGGGAACTTTTAATTACTGGTTTTTATTAAGCACAAGCCTTTGTAACAACCGCCTTCGCGGCAGCAATATCTGCAGCGGTCTTGGCCATTGATGCATTTGCATCAGCAATGGTTTGATCCAAGGTTGTTAGGTTTGTGGTTAGGGTCTGAATCTCGGTAGTCATCTTTGCGATATTTGCATTCGCGGTTGTGACACGTTGTTGATCGGTTGCATTGCCAGTTGTCATAACAGTTGGATGTTGGGACATAAAGGTGGCAAGCGCGTTCTTAAGGCTAGTTAGCTTTGCTTGAATGATTGTGATCTGCTTTTGATTTGTGGCCTTTGAACGAGTAGCAGTGTTGATGGTTCCATTTGTTGAGGTAACGATCGCTGCGTTTAGGTCCTTAACATCATTGAAGTTAGAGCTGGCATCTAGACATGTTTGGGCAACCCAAGTGTTCTTCTTTACAGCCTTGGCTGGATTAAATGTGCACTTGTACTTAACGCCACCGATGGTCGCTGTTGCATTTGCCTTAGCGCAGGCACCATTCTTGACGTTAGCTGCAGATGCGGCGCTGATACCTGAAACCATTGTGGTTGCAAGAACAAGCGCTGCTGTTGAGAAAGCTAGAAATTTCTTAGACACAAACTACCTCCATGATTGAATAAGTTAATTCTAACTAGGTGCGTGGTGATTCCTAGGGTTATTTAGGTAAATCCCCAGTGAAAAGGCTGAGAGTTACGATCAGTTATTCGGGCGTTGCCGTTTGCGAACCTTCATTCCCTGCTTTCGCACCAATGGGCGTGGGCCAAATCTAGAGATGAAACTTAGGATCTTGTATTGCCAGCCGGGTACACAGATCGCCTTTCCGGCCAGAGCCGCCCTCCAAGAATCGCTTACTACTCGATCGGCATTTAGCCATAAGAATTTTGGCAGACCATCCATCTTCATCTTGCCACGCGCGTGAAATTCGGTGTGAGTAAAACCAGGGCAGAGGGCGCTGACCTTCACTCCGGTCTTCTTTAACTCAGTATTAAGTGATTCAGAGAGCACTGTTACATAAGACTTTGCCGCACTATAAGTACCACCAGCTATCCATCCCGCAACACTTGAAACATTAATTATCACACCAGAATTTCGCGAAACCATTTGTGGCAAGACGCTATGTGTTAATTGCATCGGAACTTTTAGTAAGACATCCAACAGTTGAGTCTCCGCGATTAAATCACTTTTGAGAAAACTCTTATTAAGACCAAATCCAGCATTGTTAATTAAGACTTCGATCGGGGCATCGACTTGGGTAAGCCTTGCGATTGTCTTTGAAATTCCATCATCAGTAGATAGATCGGCAACCAGTATTTGCGTCTTGATCTTGAAGCGATTTTCTAGCGAACTTGCCCGTTCCTTGAGACGAGCTTCATCTCGAGCCACTAGGACTAAATCAAATCCCTTTTCCGCCAGTAAGCGGGTGAAGGCTTCGCCGATCCCAGCAGTAGCCCCGGTAATTAGCGCTGTGCTCATGAGATCAGAATAGTCATTAAACTAGGAGATATAAATCGAAATAAAATAGGTCCTAGTAGCTCAGTGGATAGAGCAACCGCCTCCTAAGCGGTAGGTCGCAGGTTCAACTCCCGCCTAGGACACCCTTTGTAAAAATAATTTTTAAATCAGTTATGAAAAACGACGGTTTTATTGCCAACAATAAAGATGCGATCTTCGGCAAAGTCTTTGACACTTCGAGAAAGCACGCGACGTTCGATATCTCGGCCAGTCGCAATCAAATCTTCTGGCGTTGAATTGTGCGTAACGTGTGCGACATCCTGATCAATGATTGGACCTTCATCTAAATCTTGCGTAACAAAGTGAGAGGTTGCGCCAATAATTTTTACGCCGCGATCATGGGCTTGGTGATAAGGCTTGGCGCCTTTAAATCCTGGAAGAAATGAATGGTGAATATTAATAAGGCGACCACTTAAATTTGCGCAAAATTCTGGAGTGAGAATCTGCATATATCTAGCTAGAACAACAAGATCGATATTTAGGTCGGTAATGAGATTAGAAATCTCTAATTCAGCTGCTGATTTCTCTTTGCCGCTTTGATCAATAAATTTGATGCCATGGTTTGCAACTAATTCTTTTAGATCAGGATGATTTGATACCACAGCCGGGATTTCAATTGGAAGTTCGCCAAGTTCTTGCAGATAGAGCAGATCGCGCAGGCAGTGGCTCTCTTTTGTGACCAGAACTAAGACACGCTTTTTTTGGGTTGCCAATCTAATTGAGAGATTTGGGTTAAATCTTCCAAGACCCGAATTCAACTTTTCAGAGACAACTTCTTGGCTTTGGGTGGTTTCAAAGCGGGTACGCATTACAAAAATATTGGTACTTGGATCAGTAAATTGCTGATTCTCGATTATGTTGCCACCGCACTCCAAGATGGCAGTTGTCATCGCATGAACGATTCCAGACTGATCTTGACATTGCAGGGTGACTATTAGATCCACCCTGCAAGGTTAATGCTTCTTAGTGTGAAATCGTAAATCGCTTGAGCGCTTTTGGCGCCCACCAGTTTCGTTCACCAAATAGCCGCATTAGAGCCGGAACTAGAAGTCCACGAACTAATGTGGCATCCAAGATGATGGCAAAGGCAACACCAAAGCCGAGCGTCTTGATATTGGTTACTCCGCTTGTAATGAAAGCAGCGAAAACAATTGCTAACAGGAGAGCTGCGGCAGTAATTATTCGCGCCGATCGTTGTAGTCCAGTTGCTACGGCATCAACGTTCTTCATGCCGGCTTGATGCTCTTCCTTGATGCGAGAGAGTAGAAAGACTTCGTAATCCATCGAAAGACCAAAGGTAACGATAGAGATCAAGATAACCATGGAAGTGTCGATGGTGTGGGTATTGGTGAAGGAACCAACCAACCATTTCAAGTGACCTTCGATGAAGATCCAAGTTAAAGCGCCCATCATTGCGGCAAGTGAAAGGACATTCAGTATTACCGCCTTAATTGGCAGGATAAGCGAACCAGTAAATGCAAATAGCAAAATTAAAACACCAAGTGCAATCCAACCAAGGGCCCAAGGTAAAGTTTTAGCGATGCCACCTTGTGTATCAGTGTAATCAGCTGCGACACCACCGACCAAAGTTCCGGCAGGAGCGCTCTCTTTACGGATTTGTTGAATCAATGCTTGTGCCTCATTTGTGCGTGGATTCATCGAGTGAACCGCGGAGAAACGAAGCGTGCTTCCAACAACTTGCTCTGGGTTTAGGTGAACGATTCCCTTAATAGTTGCGATCTTTGCTTTATAAGCCGCAATCTCTGAAGTTTTGCCACCAGCATTTGGAATTATGAATTCAATTGGGTTGCCTTCTTGTCCTGGAAAATCTTGAATCGACATCGCATTAGCAATAGCGATTGGCGATGAGGCCGGCATTACCCGAGCATCTGCCTGCGAGAAGACGATATTGCGGATCGGAGATGCAATAACCGCAAGAACGGTGATTGAAAGTATTACAACTGCTACCGGACGGCGCATCACAAATCGCGCAGTTTGTGCCCAACGTCCATCGGCCTTTGGAGTAACCGCACTCTTACGAATCGTGTATTTATCAATCTTGGTGCCGATTAACGCAAGGATTGCTGGAAATGGAATTAGCGCGGCAAAGATGGCCATTGCGACAACGCTAATACCGGCATAACCAAATGATTTTAAGAACATAAGTGGGAAGAAGGTCAAGGCAGTTAGCGTGATAATTACGGTGATTCCGCTATAGAAGACGGTCTTGCCCGCGGTCTTAACGGTGTTAACAATTGCATCTTCGACATTCTTACCGTGGTGTAATTCTTCGCGGAATCGATTAACAATCAGTAAGGCGTAATCGATTCCAAGTCCAAGTCCCATTCCGGTAATCAAATTGAGCGCAAAGATACTTACTCCTGTTGCGAGACTGATTAAGTAAATAATTGCAAGTGAACCAAGGATCGCGCTTACTCCAACAATCAGCGGCGTAGCACTTGAAATTAACCCGCCAAAGACAAAAAGCAGAAGAACAAAGGTAAGTGGGATCGAGATACCTTCAGCAAGCCCTAAATCTTTGGAAATTTTCTCACTGAGCGCTGAGTTAAAGGCGGCAATACCATTTACATAAACTTGTAGGTTCTGATAATTGCCGGTGTATTTACTCGCCAACAATTTTCCAAGTGGTTTGGCGTTGAGCGGATCCTTCTCCGATGAATATACAAATAAGTAGGCAGCTTTATTATCTTTTCCAGCCAAGGTTGGTGCGCCACCTGCGCTCCAATAAGAAAGAGTCTTTAAGACGCCCTTTTCACCTGCGATTGATTTTTCAAGCGATACGGCACTTGCGGCAACCGTTGGATCTTGAATTGAAGTTGTCGTCTTCACTTCAATAACGACTGCTGGATCCTTCATATGAAAGGTATTGGTTAAATACTTAGCAGCCTTTGCGGCATCACTTCCCGGGTTTGAATAACCGCCGCCCGAAAGTCTTGGAATTGCCAAACCAGCCATCACGCCAAAGAGAATCAACACAACAACAAAAATTGCGAGAACGCGCTTGCTTCGTCGAACGGTTAGGTGGCCGAGTTTTTCAAACATATTTCACTCCAATATCAACTTCAGTAGGTGGTTAAGTAAGCAATACACTTCTCTACATGAGCGATCCTAATATCTTGCCAAAGGTAACCCAGGATGAAATCGATCCGCGGGATGATGATTCGCGTCGCCGGGATGAAGAAATTCAAGGGGATAAGCCCCCACATCACGCTTGATTATCACCTTTTTTCAACTTTTTATTGAGACTCGGCCCCTTTGAGATTATCATTTTTAGGTCCGTTTCGTTCGCTGATCCAATTAAACAATCGTAATATGGGGTTTAAAGTGAAAAAACTAATTGCATTATTTATTGCATTTTTTATTTCTCTCACTAATTTGAGTGCGGCTCATGCAGATCTTGCTGGTTTAGTGCCCCTGCTTTCTGACGGAAATAACGGTTGCATCTCGGGTGGCGATGGCGTTGTGAATAACCAGATACTTAATTTTGATCCTGGATTTAATTGGAGTGCCACAACAACACATGGAACTGCAATCGTAAGTCCAACCGGACAAATTTCTGTTACTGGGTTGGGTTTTTACCAAAGAATCTCTGTTACCGTTTCGAGTACAAGAGATGGATACACCACACAAAGTAAGACTTATTGCGGAGCTTCGGATCGCATTCTGCACTACAACACGCCAACTTCAACAGCAGATGGATTCACGACTCAACTTACAAATTACCCTGCAGCAGACCAAGTAGGGTCCTGTTCGCCTGATTTAAATTTTTCACACACATCTTCTGGATTAAAAATTAATGCAACTTTGAATTCCACCGGACTGCTGACCGTTGTAGGGCTAGGCACAGGTGTTACTGCGTATGTAAATATGAATTGTGGAGGCACAACTTTCTTATCTGGGCCAAACGTTATTTCCGGAA